>NZ_JAAGLX010000210.1:0-415 GCF_010548325.1 Streptomyces sp. SID13666
GTGAACCATGCTTAGCGATTTCCGTAACCGTTTGCGCAAACAGGCAGTCACCCCTGAGGCATCGACGCCGTCGATGCTGGGTGGAGGCGTGAAGGACCCGGCAGAGGCGCTGATGGCGTGGGAACATTCAGCACCGGATGTTCTGTTTGAAACGAAAAGCCAGGTCACCTCGGTGGAAGCCGAGTGGCGGGAAAAAATCTATCAGCAGCTGCTCAAGGTCATGGACCTGTCCTTGCTCGACTCGCTCGAGCAGGCCGAGGCCGTGCGGCAGATCCGCGATATCTGTCAGCGCCTGCTCGATGAGCATTCGGCGCCAGTGAGCTCTGCCAGCCGCCAGTTGATCATCAAGCAGATCACCGACGAAGTGCTTGGCCTTGGCCCGCTGGAGCCGCTGCTGGCCGACCACACGGTGTCC
>NZ_JAAGLX010000211.1:0-413 GCF_010548325.1 Streptomyces sp. SID13666
TTCCGCCACCTGGTGTACGTGTTCCTCGGCCTGGTTGCCTGTGGCGCCACCATGCTGGTGCCGATCGCCACCTGGCAGCGCATGGGCTTCCTGATGCTGCTGGGTGCCTTCGACCTGCTGGAGCTGGTGCTGGTGCCCGGCATCGGTCGTGAAGTGAACGGCTCCATGCGCTGGATCGGTTTCAGCTTCTTCAACGTCCAGCCTTCGGAAATCGCCAAGGTGTTCGTGGTCATCTACCTGGCCGGCTACCTGGTACGCCGGCAGACCGAGGTGCGCGAAACCTGGATGGGCTTCTTCAAACCCTTCATCGTGCTGCTGCCCATGGCTGCCCTGTTGCTGATGGAGCCGGACTTCGGTGCCACCGTGGTGATGATGGGCGCGGCCGCGGCCATGCTGTTCCTTGGCGGGGTGGG
>NZ_JAAGLX010000212.1:0-413 GCF_010548325.1 Streptomyces sp. SID13666
GCCGGCGCGCGGTACCAGGATGTGGCTGCCGGCGAAATGGCCTTGCTTGCCCAGCGCGATGGCCGGGCCTTCGTGTACCAGGTTGCCCGACGGCAACTCACGGCTGCCAATGCCCGCATAGGAGAACAGCGTGGCGTTGCCGCCTTCGATGTCGATCCAGCTATCGGCACGGGTGGCGCCGCTGTGATGGGACAGGGCGTAAAGCTGCTCTTTGCGTTCGGCCAGGTACAGGGCCAGCGCCTTCAGGCGGGCGGCGCGTTGCTGGAAGTCCATGGCCATCAGCGCGGCAAGGCCGCGGGCGCGGGCAAAGTCCACGGCTTCGGCGAAATCCGGGCGTTCTTCGTGGCTGTAGGCCAGGACGTGGCCGTCCAGGGCGCTGCGCAGGGCCTGGGCGCCGTGCTGGCCAAGCCAGC
>NZ_JAAGLX010000213.1:0-413 GCF_010548325.1 Streptomyces sp. SID13666
ACCTGCGTTATGGCGGCAAGCTGATCGGTATCTGCGGTGGCCTGCAAATGCTGGGCCGCGAAGTGCATGACCCGCTTGGTCTTGAAGGGGCCGCTGGCTCCAGCCCGGGGCTTGGCCTGCTCGATTACGCCACGGTGCTCGAAGCCGAGAAGCAACTGCGCAACGTTGCCGGCACACTGAGCCTCGAAGCAGTCCCGGTTGCCGGTTATGAAATTCATGCCGGCGTCACCACGGGGCCTGCCTTGGAGAGGCCTGCCGTACAACGTGTCGATGGCCGTTGCGATGGTGCTGTCAGCGCCGATGGCCAGATAGTTGCTACCTATCTGCACGGCCTGTTCGAAGGGAGCCAGTCGTGCGGGGCGCTGCTGCGCTGGGCTGACCTGGAGGATGTGCAGACCGTCGATTACCAGGCT
>NZ_JAAGLX010000214.1:0-413 GCF_010548325.1 Streptomyces sp. SID13666
ATCGACGACGCCGGTCTGCACGTCACCGTCGACGGCACCTCCACCGTCCTGCCGGTCGACACCGTCGTCCTGTGCACCGGCCAGGACCCGCGCCGCGATCTGTACGACGAGCTGCTCGCCGCCGGCCGCAGCGTGCACCTGATCGGCGGCGCCGACGTGGCCGCCGAGCTGGACGCCAAACGTGCCATCAAGCAGGGCACGGAGCTGGCGGCGTCGCTCTGACGGCCGTACGAGCGCGCGAGCACAGGTCAGCCATCATCGCCGGTCCCTAGGATTGAACTCATGTCACTCCCGCACGCGATCCTCACCGCCCTGCTCGAAAAGCCGTCCTCGGGGCTGGAGTTGACCCGGCGGTTCGACAGGTCGATCGGCTACTTCTGGTCGGCCACGCATCAGCAGATCTATCGCGAGCT
>NZ_JAAGLX010000215.1:0-411 GCF_010548325.1 Streptomyces sp. SID13666
GTACCTGAACCAGCTGGCCCGGCAGGGCGTGGTGATCCACGGCGTCAACTACAAGGACGACAATGCGGCGGCCCTGAAGTGGCTGGCCGAGTTCCACAACCCTTATCAGCTGGACATTCGTGACGAGCAGGGCAGCCTGGGCCTGGACCTGGGCGTGTATGGTGCGCCGGAAACCTTCCTGATCGATGCCAAGGGCATCATCCGCTACAAGCACGTGGGCGTGGTCGATGCCACGGTCTGGCGTGAGCAGCTGGCGCCGCTGTACCAGGGCCTGGTCGACGAGGCCAAGCCATGAAGCGGGGGCTGGCAGCTGCCGTGCTGGGGCTCTTCATGGGGTTGAGCCTGGCAGGCGTGGCCAAGGCGGCCATCGACACCTATCAGTTCCGCGACGATGCCGAGCGTGAGCGCTAC
>NZ_JAAGLX010000216.1:0-410 GCF_010548325.1 Streptomyces sp. SID13666
TCGCTCGCTGCGGGTTCGGGGCCGGGGCTGGAGGAAGGTACCGCTGGACGCGGCTTCCGGGTGCGGGCAGTCTTTCCCTGGCCGGACGCGACGCCCCGGCCGAGCACCACCGGGCGGTCCGACGAGGAACCCCCGCGGCACGAGGAGGCACCATGATCGACGTCGTGCTGGCCGACGACCAGGCGCTCGTGCGGGGCGGGTTCCGCGCGCTCATCGACTCCGAGGACGACATGCGCGTCGTCGCCGAGGCCGCGACCGGGGACGACGCCGTCCGCCTCGCGCTGGAGCACCTGCCCGACGTCGTGCTCATGGACATCCGGATGCCCGGTCTGGACGGCCTCGAGGCGACCCGACGGATCGTCGCCGACCGCGCCGCGTCGCACGTGCACGTCGTGGTGGTGACCACGTCC
>NZ_JAAGLX010000217.1:0-410 GCF_010548325.1 Streptomyces sp. SID13666
ACAGGACGGCTATCTCGCCGACCAGCATGGCGCCGAGGGCCTTGGCGGTGAGGTTGATGTCGAAGTGGGCGAGGACGGCGGTGATGCCGAGCATCGCGGCGGCGTAGAGGATCCAGGGGAGGTCGACGCCGAGCTGGTCGTGGACGGTCGTCTTTGCGAAGTACGAGAAGACGCCGACGATGGAGGCCTCGAAGACGATGTACGCGAGGACGGCGAGCATGCCGGAGGCCATGCCGGCGACCCGGCCGAGCCCGTGGGAGATGTACCCGTAGAAGGCTCCGGCGGCGGTGATCCGCTTGGCCATGGCGACGTAGCCGACGGCGAAGACCGTCAGGACGAGGGTGGCGAAGAGGTAGCCGGCCGGGGCGCCGATGCCGTTGCCGAAGCCGACGGCGATCGGCAGGTTTCCG
>NZ_JAAGLX010000218.1:0-405 GCF_010548325.1 Streptomyces sp. SID13666
GGTGAGCCAGCGCTTGTCCAGTGAAGTCGGTGCAGTCACAAGGTCTTCCATTGCACAGGTCAGGGCAGAAGCATAACCCACACGCCCGGTGCTATCCTCGCTGGCATGAATACATCACTCCCCCTCAGCCTGATCGCGGCTCACGCCGAGAACCGCGTGATCGGCATCGACAACTCCATGCCCTGGCATTTGCCGGGGGACTTCAAGTACTTCAAGGCCACTACCCTGGGCAAGCCGATCATCATGGGGCGCAAGACCTGGGACTCGCTGGGCAGGCCCTTGCCCGGGCGGTTGAATATCGTGGTCAGCCGGCAGGCAGGGCTGGAACTGGCGGGGGCCGAGGTGTTTGGTTCGCTGGAAGAGGCGCTGGTGCGGGCCGAGCAGTGGGCGCGTGAGCAGGGCGTC
>NZ_JAAGLX010000219.1:0-405 GCF_010548325.1 Streptomyces sp. SID13666
CCAGCCTTGACGCCTGCGGCAGCGCCGAAATGAATGGCCTGCTGGCGGCGCTGGCCGGGCGTTTCGTACCCGCTGGCCCCAGTGGCGCGCCCAGCCGTGGGCGCCTGGACGTGCTGCCCACCGGGCGCAACTTCTATACCGTGGACGTGCGCAACCTGCCCACTACTACGGCCTGGCGCCTGGGCTTCGCCTCGGCCAACCTGATCCTCGAGCGCCACCTGCAGGACCACGGCGATCACCTGCGCCAGCTCGGCCTGTCGGTGTGGGGCACCGCAACCATGCGTACCGGCGGCGACGACATCGCCCAGGCCATGGCACTGATGGGCGTGCGACCGGTGTGGGCCACCGGCAGCCAGCGGGTCGACGATTTCGAAATCCTGCCATTGAGCCTGCTAGACCGCCCAC
>NZ_JAAGLX010000021.1:0-141172 GCF_010548325.1 Streptomyces sp. SID13666
GCGCCGGCTCCGGGATCAGCAGATTCTCCCGCTCCGCGAAGAACTCGTCATTCGCCGCGATCACCCCCGCACCCAACCGCCGATCCGCCAGATCCACCAGATCCGTGAACGGCAACTCCGCACGACGATAATCCCCATACGGATCACCCCCACCGAACGGCCGCGCATCACCGGTGAACGAAGTCGAGGACGTGGAGGTCATGCGGTCTCCCGGGTGATCAGACGGCCGGTGGGCTCGTTCGTGACGCCGTTCTCGGCGATCAGTTCGCCGCGCAGCCAGGTGCTGCGGACGACGCCGTGCAGGGTCTTGCCGGCGTAGGCGGTGATGCGGTTGCGGTGGTAGAGCTCGGCGGGGTCGACCGTGAAGGTCTCGTCCGGGGCGAGGACCGCGAAGTCGGCGTCGTAGCCGACCGCGATGGCGCCCTTGGTGGAGAGTCCGACGAGGGCGGCGGGCGCCTGGGACATCCAGCGGGCGACGTCGGCGACGCTGTGGCCGCGGCGGCGGGCCTCGGTCCAGATGGCGGGCAGGCCGAGCTGGAGCGAGGAGATGCCGCCCCAGGCGGCGGCGAAGTCGCCGGTCTCCTTGACCTTGAGCTCGATCGTGGACGGCGAGTGGTCGGAGACGATGCAGTCGATCGTGCCGTCGGCCAGGCCCTCCCAGAGGGCGTCCTGGTTGGCGGCCTCACGGATCGGCGGGCAGCACTTGAACTCGGTGGCGCCGTCCGGGACTTCCTCGGCGGTGAGGGTGAGGAAGTGCGGGCAGGTCTCGACGGTGAGCTTGACGCCCTCGCGCTTCGCCGCGGCGATGAGCGGCAGCGCGTCGCTGGACGACAGGTGCAGCACGTGCACCCGCGCCTTCAACCGCTTGGCGAGGGTGATGAGCCCTTCGATGGCGGCGTTCTCGGCGGCGCGGGGCCGGGAGGCGAGGAAGTCCGCGTAGTGCGGGCCGCCGCGCTGCGGGGCGCCGTCGATGAGCTGGGGGTCCTCGGCGTGGACGATCAGCAGACCGTCGAAGCGGGAGAGCTCCGTCAGCGCGTCCGCCAGCTCCTCAGGGGAGAGCTGCGGGAACTCGTCGACGCCGGAGTGCAGCAGGAAGCACTTGAAGCCGAAGACGCCGGCGTCGTGGAGGGGCTGGAGGTCCTTGACGTTGCCGGGGACGGCGCCGCCCCAGAAGCCGACGTCGGTGTGCACCTTGCCGCGCGCGGTGTCCTGCTTGACGGCGAGGTTCTCGACGGTCGTGGTGGGCGGGATGCTGTTGAGCGGCATGTCGACCAGCGTCGTGATGCCGCCGGCCGCGGCGGCGCGGGTGGCGGAGGCGAAGCCCTCCCACTCGGTGCGTCCGGGGTCGTTGATGTGCACATGGGTGTCGACCAGGCCCGGGAGCACCGCGTCGTCGCCGAGGTCGACGAGCCGGGCGCCTTCCGGGACGTCGGCGTCGTACGCCCACACGGCGGCGATCGTGCCGCCGCTGACCGCGACCGCGGCCGGGCGCTCCCCCTCGGGCGTGACGACCCGAGTCGAGCGCAGGACCATTTCCACCACGTGCGGCCTCCAAATTTCAACGTTCTGTTGAACGAATGTGCAGGACAGGGCGGTGAACCGTCAAGGGCATGTAAGATTCCACAAAGCGGAATTCACATTTCGCCACAGCCTCCGTAGCTAGCTACAGGAGAAGGCCCGCAAGAGATCAATTGGCCGAGGTCGGCCGGTAGGCTTCCCCCCATCATCCACCGCTCGCCCAACCGCTCAGAGGAGATCGCACGTGTCGTCAGACCGCGCAGGAGGCGTTCAGTCGCTCGAACGTGCCTTCGACCTGCTGGAGCGGATGGCCGACGCGGGCGGCGAGGTCGGTCTGAGCGAGCTCTCCGCCAGCAGCGGGCTCCCGCTGCCCACCATCCACCGGCTGATGCGCACCCTCGTCGACTGCGGCTACGTACGGCAGCAGCCGAACCGCCGGTACGCGCTCGGCCCGCGGCTGATCCGGCTCGGCGAGAGCTCCGCCAAACTGCTCGGCACCTGGGCCCGCCCCTTCCTCGCCGAGCTGGTCGAGACGACCGGCGAGACGGCGAACATGGCACTGCTCGACGGGGACGAGATCGTCTACGTCGCCCAGGTGCCGTCCCGCCACTCCATGCGGATGTTCACCGAGGTAGGACGGCGGGTGCTGCCGCACTCCACCGGCGTGGGCAAGGCGCTGCTGGCGCATGTGCCGCCGGACGAGGTGCGCGCGCTGCTCGCCCGTACCGGGATGCCCGCCGCGACCGAGAAGACGATCACCAACGCGGACGATTTCATAAGAGAGCTGGAGAAGATCCGCGAGGCCGGCTACGCGGTGGACGACAACGAGCAGGAGATCGGGGTCCGCTGCCTGGCGGTCACCGTCCCCGACTCCCCCGCCGCCGCGGCCATCTCGATCTCCGGGCCCGCGGGCCGGGTCACCGAGGTCGCCACGGAGAAGATCATCCCCATCCTGCAGGACATCGCCCGGCAGCTGTCACACGCCCTCGCCAGCGCCGGGGCCGGCACCAGCGCCTGACCCGAAGAGGTCGACGGCCCTGCGCAGCTCGGCCAGGGCCACCGCCAGCGCGCTCACCGACCCCAGCGCCGCCGCGACCAGCAGCAGCGAGTGCCGCATCCGGTCGATCTCCAGGATCCCGGCGTCCGCGGCATTGGCCAGCGCGCCCAGTTCGTCCTCGGCTATCGCTCGGTCCGGTAACTCCGACCGCAGGCCGGCCAGCTCCCGGCGCACCCGGGCGACCGACAGGCGCAGCGCCGTCACCCGGGGATCCTCCACGCCGGACGTGGCCCCCGCCCTGACGTCCGCGGCCGTACGTGCGGCCGCACCACAACTCTCATCGTTCACAGACCCCACCCCCCACCTCCCACACCTCGGCGAGCGCGCCCCCCAGCGCCCCCGCGCGCGCCCCGGAGCGGGTCCGGGGCGCGCTCAGTTAACGCGAACCGATGCGCGGGACGCCATACGGACGACGAAATCCGCGCCAACTTCCTTGTGCGGCAAGCGACTTGGCGACAATTCCGGTGGCGATCAGTTCCGCGGTACGACGGCGTTGCGCCAGACGGTCAGATCCACGGTGACGTATTCGCTGTCCGTGTGCTCCGACCCGAAACCCCGGATGGTCACCAGGCCGATGTGCCCCGACTCGGTCGTCACGCAGATCTTCGAACCCTTGGTAAGCGTCTCCTTCAGGATGCTCGTGGCGTACCGCGTGTTGGCGCGGCAGCCGGCCAGGGTCGCGGGTTCACCGGGCATCACGAGCGCCAGGGTGTTCTTGCTGCTGTTGGTGGCGACGTGCGTGCCGGAGATGTGGTCCGGCGCGTAACCGAAGTCCCCCTCGTAGTTCACATCCGCCTTCTCCGGGCGCGGAGGCTCGTCGGCGAACGTCAACGTGTAGCCGCCGGGGATGTTGAGGCCGGTGTACGAGGCGGGCTTGGGATCCACCGGGGCCGAGCTCTGCCCGGTCTGGTTCCCGGTCGTGCCGCCGGTGGCGGACGGCGTCTTGGTGCTCTGGTTGCTCGACGACTTCTTGTCGTCCCCCTTGTTGATGGCCGAGTACACGGCGGAGCCGACCAGGAGCGCGACGATGACGCCCGCGACGACCAGACCCGTCCGCTTCTTCTTCTTCGGCGGCAGGGGCAGAAAGCCCCCGGGCCTGCCGGGGCCGTTGGTGGGCGGGTACGCGTAGCCGCCCATCGGGGGCCGGGGCTGCTGCGGGTGCTGCATCGGCTGCGCCTGCTGCGGGAACTGCTGCGGGTGGGCCTGTTGCGGGAACTGCTGCGGGTGGGCCTGTTGCGGGAGGCCGGGCTGCGGCTGGGCCTGCTGCGGGTGGACGGGCTGGTGGTTCACCGGCTGGGTCGGCGGGTGGAGCGGGGGCGCGGTCGGCGGCACCGCCTGCGTGGGCTGATAACCCGGCTGCGGGGTCGCCGGCGGAGCCGGCTGCGGAGCGGCGGGCTGGACCGGCTGCGGCGCCGGGGCGGCCGCCTGCGTCAGATCGGCGGCGTACGACGGCGGCAGCCAGCCGTCCGGGCGGCGCAGCGCCGGGTCCTTGGACGCCTGGCCGCACATCGCGATGATCTGGGCGGTGGACGGCCGGAGGGTCGGGTCCTTGATGAGGCAGCGGGTGACGATCTCGCGCAGTTCGCCCGGCAGCTCGGACAGGTCCGGCTCCTCGTGCACGATCCGGTAGAGCACGCCGTGCGAGGGCCCGTCGCCGAAGGCGGCGCCGCCCATCGCCGCGAAGGCCGCGATCTGGCCCAGCGCGAAGATGTCGGTGGCCGGTGTGCAGCTCGTGCCGGCCGCCTGCTCCGGGGACATGAAGGCCGGGGTGCCGATGCTGACACCGGTGCTGGTGAGCGCGGTGGTGTCGGCGGCCCGCGCGATGCCGAAGTCGATGACGCGCGGTCCGTCGACGGCGAGCAGCACGTTGGACGGCTTGAGGTCCCGGTGCACGATGCCCGCGTGGTGGATCACCTGCAGCGCTTCGGCGATCCCGGCGATGAGCAGCAGCACGGTCGGCACCGGCATCGCGCCGTGATCGGCGACCGCCGCGTGCAGCGAGGGCCCCGCCACATAGGCGGTGGCCAGCCACGGGTGCGGGCCCTCGGTGTCGCTGTCGATCACCGGCGCGGTGTAGAGGCCCTGCACGCGCTGGGCGGCCAGCACCTCCTGGCGGAACCGGCGGCGGAACTCGGGGTCCTCGGCGAACTCGGGGCGGATCACCTTGATCGCCACCGGTCGGCCGCCGGGCGTGTAGGAGAGGTAGACCTTGCCCATCCCGCCGGCGCCCAAGCGGGCGCTGAGCAGGTATCCGGCGACGGTCTTCGGGTCGTCGTCCGTCAGCGGCTGGAAGATCTCAGGATCCGGGGCCGAGGTGTCCGCCACGGTGGCGGGCACCGGGCCCTGCTGATGATTCGTCACGTCTGCCCCTTGGCCTGCGAATACCCGTCCCTTACGGCGCTGAGCCTACCGAAGCCCGCGCTCCGCCCGCCGCCGTGAGGCCAAACGCCCGATGTGCCCCTCTTCGCCTCCGGCCGCCGCGTCCTGTAGGGAGGAGGCATGAAACCCATCGCACCGAGCGATTCCGCCACTCTTCCCTCCATCGCCGGCCTGCTGCTCGCGGCCGGCGGCGGGCGGCGCCTGGGCGGCCGCCCGAAGGCGCTGCTGGAGTACGCGGGCCGCCCGCTGGTCGAGCACGCGCTGCGCGGGCTGCGCGAGGCGGGCTGCGGGCCGGTGCACATCGTGCTCGGTGCGGCGGCCGACGAGGTTCGCGAGCAGGCCGACCTGGCGGGCTGCGTCCTGGTCGACAACCCGGACTGGGCCGGCGGGATGGGCTCGTCGCTGCGCGCGGGCCTGCGGTCGCTGGCGGACACGGCGGAACAGCGGGCGGGCACCGGGGCGCAGGCGGTCGTCGTGGCGCTGGTGGACCAGCCGGGGATCGGCGCGGGGGCGGTCGCCCGGGTGATCAACGCGTACCGGGGCCCGGCGAGCCTGGCGGCGGCCTCGTACGGGGGACGGCGCGGCCATCCGGTGCTGTTCGGCGCGGACCGCTGGGCGGACATCGCGGACCTCGCGACCGGCGATCAGGGAGCCCGCGACTACCTGAAACGCCACCAGGAGGCGATCGCCCTCGTCGAGTGCGGTGACATCGCCGACCCCGCCGATATCGACACCCCTGATGACCTGCACCTTCTGAAACCCGTGAGCGAGCCCGCTGCACCGCGTGCCACAAAACGTTGATCTTCCGCAATGCGGATACTATGCTCCACCTCGCAGAAGCGCCCGTATTCCGGTACGGCCCGGCACCCCGTGCCAGGGCCACGACCCGGCGGCCGCCCGGCACCCTTTGTCCCCTAGAGGAGTCAGCCATGTCCGCAGCAGTGCCGTCCTCGGCGGCCGTCGTCGCAGACGACGCACCCCCCGTCCCCCGCGCGGAGGAGGTGCTGACGCAGCAGGCTCTGACCTTCATCGCCGAGCTGCACCGACGCTTCGCCCCGCGCCGAGCCGAGCTGCTCGCGCTCCGCAAGGAGCGCCGCACCGAGATCGCCCGTACCGGCACCCTGGACTTCCTCGCGGACACCGCACATGTCCGCGCGGGAGACTGGCAGGTGGCCCCGGCCCCGGCCGCGCTCAACGACCGCCGCGTCGAGATCACCGGTCCCACCGACCGCAAGATGACGATCAACGCGCTGAACTCCGGCGCCAAGGTCTGGCTCGCCGACTTCGAGGACGCCTCGGCTCCCACCTGGGAGAACGTCGTCGGCGGCCAGATCAACCTGATCGACGCCTATGAGCGCCGGATCGACTTCTCCACCGAACAGGGCAAGTCGTACGCGCTGAAGGACGAGGCCGAGCTGGCCACCGTCGTCATGCGCCCGCGCGGCTGGCACCTGGCGGAGCGGCACCTGACCGTCGACGGCGAGGCCGTCCCCGGCGCCTTCGTCGACTTCGGGCTGTACTTCTTCCACAACGCGACGCGGCTGATCGCCAAGGGCAAGGGTCCGTACTTCTACCTGCCCAAGACCGAGTCGCACCTCGAAGCGCGGCTGTGGAACGAGATCTTCGTCTTCTCGCAGGAGTACGTGGGCATCCCGCAGGGCACCGTCCGCGCGACCGTCCTCATCGAGACGATCACCGCCGCGTTCGAGATGGAGGAGATCCTCTACGAGCTGCGTGACCACGCCGCGGGCCTGAACGCCGGCCGCTGGGACTACCTCTTCTCCATCGTGAAGAACTTCCGCGACGGCGGCGAGAAGTTCGTCCTGCCGGACCGCAACGCGGTGACCATGACCGCGCCCTTCATGCGCGCGTACACCGAGCTGCTGGTGCGCACCTGCCACAAGCGCGGCGCGCACGCGATCGGCGGCATGGCCGCGTTCATCCCCTCGCGCCGTGACGCCGAGGTCAACAAGGTCGCCTTCGAGAAGGTCAAGGCCGACAAGGACCGCGAGGCCGGCGACGGCTTCGACGGCTCCTGGGTCGCCCACCCCGACCTGGTGCCGATCGCCCGCGCCTCCTTCGACGCGGTCCTCGGCGACCGGCCGAACCAGAAGGAGCGGCTGCGCGAGGACGTCCACGTCACCGCCGACCAGCTGCTGGCCATCGACTCGCTGGACGCGAAGCCGACCTATGACGGCCTGGTGAGCGCGGTCCAGGTCGGCACCCGCTACATCGAGGCGTGGCTGCGCGGCCTGGGCGCCGTCGCCATCTTCAACCTGATGGAGGACGCGGCCACCGCGGAGATCTCCCGCTCGCAGATCTGGCAGTGGATCAACGCGGGCGTCGTGTTCGAGAACGGCGAGAAGGCCACCCACGACCTGGTCCAGCGCGTCGCCGCGCAGGAGCTGGCCGCGATCCGTGCCGAGGTCGGCGACGAGGCGTTCGCCGCGGGCAAGTGGACCGAGGCGCACGACCTGCTGCTGCGGACCGCGCTCGACGAGGAGTACGTCGACTTCCTCACCCTCCCGGCCTACGAACTGCTGGGCTGACACCCGTCCCGCACCCGTTCACACGCCCGAGCGGGCCCCGGTCCACAGGGCCGGGGCCCGCTTCGTTATCCCGGGGAGCTGTGCCATCGTGCCGGTATGTGACAACGTGGGAGTACCTGTTACGTCCCTTCTGCCCTTGCTGAGGCATGATGATCCGCTGCACCATCGCTGGAGTCTCCTTCTATCTGCAGGCAAGCGAGGTGGAGCAGAAGATGAGCGGGATCAAGCCCGAACCCATCACCGGCGAGTCTGTGAAGATCGGAAATCGCATCTACCCCGTCAAGCAGGTGGGGGCGATTATCACCCGGCAGGACCCGCGTGATTTCAGCGCTGCCCAGATGGTCCGCGCCCTGGAGAAGCTCGAGTTCAAGTGCTTCCCGAAGCCCGCTCCCGCTCCGCCCGCGGAGGTTCCGGACGTCCTGCCGCAATCCCCTCCGTACTGGACCTGACGTCACCGGCGCGAGTTCTGCGGGTCGTCCTTCCCCGGACATCCGGAGTTCTTGACGCGTGTGCCGCGGGCCGACTGAATAGCCCAAGTTGTTCAGCCAACTTGTGCAGCCCGGTCGGCCCGTGAGGCTGGCGTGCCCACCGGGCGGAGAGGAACCTCCCCCGTGCCACCCAGTACTCTCGCCCTCACTTCCCCCGCCGCCCCCTATGAGGGCGACCGCCTCACGTTCCACTGGGCCACCGACACGCCGGACGCCAAGAACTGGGTCGGCGTCTACGACGGCGCCCGTCAGCCCGGCACCGGCTCCTCGATCGTGTGGAAGTACACACCCGGTGCGTCCGGTGATGTCGTGCTCGACACCTCGACCCTGACCGGCGGCCCCTACACCGCGTATCTGCTGGCCAAGGACGGCTACGGCATCCTGGCGCAGACCGCCGCCTTCTCCTTCCGCCCCAAGCCTGCCGCCCCGCGCCCGCACGCCGTCGTCGACGGGCTCACCACCGGGCCCGTCACCGCCGGCGGCGCGGTCTCCGTCAAACTCGCCGGACTGTGGACACGGCCGGCGGGCACCCCCGCCGGAAGTGCCGTGTTCAGCCGGACGGGCGGCGACTCCTGGCTCTCCGTCAGCTCCGCCGGTGTCGTCACCGGCACCGCGCCGGCCACCGCCCCCGCGCGGCCCGGCGTGCTGACCGTCGCCGTAAAGGACAGCGCCGGCGGCTCCGACACCCTCACCGTGCAGGTCCCGGTGCGCGCCGCCGCGGCCGCCCAGCGGCTGAAGGTGGCGTCCTGGAACCTGTGGGACGCGGGCACGCACATCGACGGAGCGCTGGAGAAGCAGCTGCGCACCGTCCTCACCCAGGGCCTGGACGTCGTGGCCCTGCAGGAGACCGGCGGCACCGCCGCCAAGGCGCTCGCGGACGCGCTGGGCTGGTTCTCGTACCAGTCCCCCGGCAGCCTCGGTGTCGTCAGCCGCTATCCGCTGGGCACCGTGACGGCTCCCACCACCGCCCTCCCGGCCGCCGGGGTGGCCATACAACTCGCCGCGGGCCGCACCGTACGGCTGTGGGCCGCGCAGCTCGACGAGAACGGCTACGGCCCCTACGCGGCGCAGGACGGCAGAACCGCCGCGCAGATCGAAGCCGCGGAACAGGCGAGTGTCCGTTTCCAGCAGGCGCAGGCGCTGGCCGCCGCGATGAAGGCCGATCTGGCCTCCGGAACCCCGGTGGTGCTGGCCGCTGGGCTCGCCTCGCCGTCGCACCTGGACTGGACGGCCGCCACCCGCGCGGCGCACAGCGGGGTGGGGCCGGTCAACTGGCCGGTCACCGTGGCCCTCAAGCAGGCCGGCCTCATCGACGCCTTCCGGTCCGCGCACCCCGATCCGCTGGCGTCGCCCGGCAACACGTGGTCGCCGGTGCGCAAGGTGCGCGGCAGCGGCCAGGAGCCGCAGGACCGCATCGACCAGGTCCAGTTCGCCGGCCCGCTGACCCTCGTCGAGGCGCACACCCTGGTGACCGGCTGGCCGCAGCCCGCACCCGGCACCGCCGGCAACGGCTGGCCGTCCGACTGCGCCGCCGCCGTCGCCACCTTCACCCTGGCCACCCCGACCCCGGGAGCACACCGATGACCCCGCTGAGCCGCCGCTCCTTCGTCGGAGCCACCGCCGCCGCGGGCGCGGCCGCCGCCACCGTCGGGCTGCCCGGCGCCACCGGGACGGCCGCCGCCGCGGCGCCCGTGACCGGTACCGCCGGAGCCACAGCCGCGGCCACCGGCACTCCGGCCGACGTCAAGCACGTGGTGATCCTCATGCAGGAGAACCGCAGCTTCGACCACTACTTCGGCGCGATGAAGGGGGTGCGCGGCTTCGACGACAAGCAGGGGCTGCTCTTCCCGGGCGGCGACTCCGTCTTCCGCCAGCCCGACCCGGGCCGCACCGACGGCAACGTGATGCTGCCCTTCCGGATGGACAGCACCAAGTACAACGCCCAGAACGCGGGCGGTCTCGCCCACGACTGGAGCACCAGCCACCAGGCCATCAACGGCGGCGCCATGAACAAGTGGGTCGCCGCCAAGGGCGAGCGCTCGATGGGCTACTTCACCCGCGAGGACCTCCCCTACCAGTACGCCCTCGCCGACGCGTTCACCTTGTGCGACGCGTATTTCTGTTCCATGGCCGGGCCCACCGACCCCAACCGCCTCTACCTGTGGTCGGGTACGGCGGGCCCCGGCAAGGACGGCACCACCGGCCCGTGGATCGACAACACCCCGCTGCCCGAGAACCCGGTCGCGGACTGGACGACGTACGCCGAGCGGCTCTCCGCGCACGCGGTGAGCTGGCGCGTCTACCACAACCCGAGTCTCGACGAGCGGTACGGCGACTACGACGACAACGCGCTCGCCTACTTCTCGCAGTTCCACAAGTTCGCGACGGACGACGCCCGCTACATCAACGCGATGACCAAGTGGGACCTGACCGCCTTCGACCAGCACTGCAAGGACGGCACCCTGCCGACCGTCTCCTGGCTCGTCGCGCCCTACCTGTTCTGCGAACACCCGGACGCCAGCCCCGACTACGGCGCGCACTACGTCAACACCGCGCTGCAGTCGCTGATGTCGAACCCCGCGGTGTGGAAGAACACCGTCTTCCTCGTGATGTACGACGAGAACGACGGCTACTTCGACCACGTCGTCCCGCCGACCCCGGAGCCCGGCACGGCCGAGGAGTTCGCCCAGGGGCGCCCGATCGGTCTCGGCAACCGGGTGCCGCTGTGGGCGGCCTCGCCCTGGTCGCGCGGCGGGTACGTCAACTCGCAGGTCTTCGACCACACGTCCGTGCTGCGGTTCCTCGAAGTCGTCACCGGCGTCCAGGAGCCGAACATCTCCGCCTGGCGGCGCTCCGTCTGCGGCGACCTGACGAGCTGCTTCGACTTCGCCAACCCGGACTACTCGATACCGGCGCTGCCGGACACCGTCGCGCTGATGGCCAAGGCGGACGCCAACAAGTCGCTGCCCGCGGTGAAACTGCCCGCCACGGGCGCGCAGAGCATGCCGTCCCAGGAGCCGGGAACGCGCCCGCACCGGCCGCTGCCCTACCACCCCTGGGCGGACGCCACGGTCGACCGCGCCACCGGCAAGGTCGTCTGCACCCTGTCCAACACCGGCACCACAGGCTTCCACTACACGGTCTACCCCAACATCGAGCTGGCGTTCTCCGGCACGCCGTTCACCGTCGCGCCCGGCGCCACCGCCACGTACACCTGGGACGCGTCGCAGACCGACGGCCGCTACGACTTCACCGTGCACGGCGCCGACGGCTTCGTCCGCCGCTTCGCGGGCACCGTCGTCCCGGCCGGCCAGGACGATGTGGCGGTCCCCGCCGTACGGGCCACGCTGCGGGGAACCTCCGTCGCGCTGAAACTCTCCAACGCCGGCAAGGAGCCGGTCCTGTTCACCGTCGCCCCGAACGACTTCGGCGGCGCCGCCAGGACCGCCTGGGTGGACCCGGGCCACTGCGGTGAGATCCTCTGGCCCACCAGCGGCGGCCGCTACGACATCACTGCCACAGCAGGCACCGGCACCCGCTTCGCCCAGCGCTACGCGGGGACGGTGCACCCGGTCTGACCTCGGACGCGACAGCCGGGGCGACAACGGGAAGCGACAGTGGGGCGGTCGAAACCGAGTGGCGTTTCGGCCGCCCCTCGTCGCATGATGTCCGTCATGCTCATCCGAGATGTGACTCCTGACGACTGGCCCGCGATCTGGCCGTTCCTGCAAGGCATCGTGGCCCGGGGTGACACGTTCACCTATCCCCGCGATCTGGACGAGGCCACCGCGCGCGACATGTGGATGCTCCAGGCACCCTCGCGCACGGTGGTCGCCGTCAGCGAGGACGGGACGGTGCTCGGCACGGCGAAGATGAACCGCAACCACATGGGCGGCTCCGCCCACATCTCCAGCGCGAGCTTCATGGTCGCCCCCGAGCACACCGGGCACGGCACCGGCCGGGCGCTGGCCGAGGAGGCGCTCCGTTGGGCGCGCGCCGAGGGGTACCGCGGGATGCAGTTCAACGCGGTCGTAGCGTCGAACGTCCGGGCCGTGGGGCTGTACGAGTCGCTCGGCTTCGAGGTCCTGGGCACGGTCCCGGAGGGCTTCCTGCATCCGGACGAGGGCTATGTCGGACTCCACATCATGTACCGGGGGTTGTGACCATGACGATCGACGAACGCGCCGTCGCGTACCGCGACACCTACAACGAGCAGCTCCGGGCGCGCGGGGTGACGCGCGAGACGGCGGAACGGTCCGGCCCCGTGGTCCGGCAGCTCCTGGCCGGGCACGGCGGGCTCATCACCTACCGCGACCTCGGCGGGCTGGAGGGCGGTGAGCTCGACACGTTCATCGCCGCGCAGCGCGACCATTTCGCCGCGCTGGGCGAGGAGGTGGAGTGGAAGTACCACGGCCACGACCTGCCCGCCGACCTCCCGGAGCGCCTGACGGCCGCCGGGTTCACCGCCGGGGAACGGGAGACGGTACTGGTGGGCGAGGCCGCCCAGCTGGCCGCCGAGCCGGTGCCGCCGCAGGGCGTGACGCTGCGCGAGATCACCTCCCGAGCGGATCTGGAGCGGATGCGGGTCATGGAGGAAGCGGTCTGGGGCTATGACCACAGCTGGCTGCCGGACGTCCTGGAGCGGGAGTTGAACGGCGAGGGCGACCCGTGTGTCGTGGTGGTCGCCGAGGCGGGGGACGAGGTCGTCTCCGCCGCCTGGATGCGGCTGCACCCCGGTACGGAGTTCGCGTCGCTGTGGGGCGGCTCCACCCTCGCCGCCTGGCGCGGCCGGGGCATCTACCGCGCACTCGTCGCCCACCGCGCCCGGCTCGCCGTGGCGCAGGGGGTGCGCTACCTCCAGGTCGACGCGACCGACGACAGCCGCCCGATCCTGGCCCGGCTGGGCCTGCTGCCGGTCGCCACCACGACGCCGTACGTCTGGAAGCCCGCAGCGGAGCCGCAGGAGAGTCCCGCCGGCTGACTGCGGGACTGCTGAAACGTTCTTGAGCCGTCCCCGATAGCGCCCTGGGAACCTCACCGGACACACTGGCCGCGCCCCCGCCCGGCCCTGCCCCGGAGGAGGTCCCATGGCGGCTCCCACCACGACGGCCACTGCGGGAGAGGAGACCGCCGGGCCCCTCGGCGGCACTTTCCTGGGAAGGCCCCGCTGGTTCACCACGCTCTTCGGCCTGGACATGTGGGAGCGCTTCAGCTTCTACGGGATGGCCGCGATCCTCTTCCTCTACGCCTCGGCCACCAAGGCCGAAGGCGGTCTCGGCCTGTCCGAGGACACCGCCACCGCGCTGTTCGGCGTCTATCTGGCGTCGGTCTTCCTCGCCTCGGTCCCCGGTGGCTGGCTGGGCGACCGGATCCTCGGCGCGCGCCGTGCCACGCTCTACGGCGGCGTCCTCATCGCCCTAGGCCACTGCTCTATGGCACTGCCCGCGGTGCCGTCCGTCTACGTCGGCATGGCCCTGATCGCCGCCGGCACCGGGCTGCTCAAGCCGAACCTGGCCACGGTGCTGGCCGCCTGCTACGCCCGTGACTCGCGGGCCGAACGGGATGCCGGATTCGCGATCTTCTACATGAGCATCCAGGTCAGCGCGGTCGCCGCGCCCATCGTGTGCGGCGCGCTCGGCGAGTCCGTCGACTGGCACCTGGGCTTCGGCGCCGCAGCCGTCGGGATGATCCTCGGACTGGCCCAGTTCCTGCGCGGCACCAAGTACTTCGGGGAGATAGGGCAGCGACCGGAGAGGCCCGCGAGTGCGGAGGAGTGGCGCCGGGTGAAGCGGCGCACCGCCGCCGCCCTGACGGTGCTGACCGTGCTGTACGGCGCGGACGCCGCCGCCGGCACCTTCGATCTGCGCCATGTGCTGGCACTGGGCGGGCTGTTGTCCATCGTCCTGCCGGTGGTCTGCTTCCGCCGGCTGCTGCGCAATCCGGTGGTGACCGCGCAGGAGCGGGAGCGGATCCGGTCCTACATCTGGCTGTTCCTGTCGGCCGCGTTCTTCTGGATGCTCTACATCCAGGGCGGCACCGTGCTCAGCCTGTTCGCGAAGGTCGGCACGGACCGGACGATCGGCGGCTTCACGGTGCCGGCCAGCTGGTTCCAGGCCGTGGTGCCGCTGTTCATCCTCGCCGCCGCACCGGTCTCCGCCTGGCTGTGGGTCCGGCTGGGCGACCGGCTCGGCGCACCCGCCAAGTTCGGCATCGGGCTGGGGCTGATGGGCCTGAGCCTGCTGCTGATGGCACTGGCGACGGTGGTCGGCTCCGACGGCCATCTGGTGTCGCCGCTGTGGCTGATCGTGGCGTACGCCCTCCAGGCGTGCGGCGAGGTGGCGCTCGCCCCGGTGGGCATGAGCGTCACCACCGAGGTGGCGCCCAGGACCTTCGTCAGCCAGATGATCGGCCTCTTCTGGCTCGCGGCGGCCCTCGGCGCGGGCGTCGGCGGGCACGCCGTGCAACTGTCCAAGACCAGCACCCCGGGCGCGGGTTACTACCTGGCGCTGGGCATCCCGGCGCTGCTCGCCGGCGGCGCGCTCATCCTCGGCAGCCGGCGTCTCCGCGCCCGCCTGGGGGTATGACGGCCGGCCGGGGCCGGCTCACCCGTCGGTCCCGGCCGGTTCCGGCGCCTGCCCGCGGGTCGGCACCGGCACCTGGTTGAAGGCGTAGTAGACGGCCAGCAGCCCGTGCACGGCCAGGGTGAGCGGTGCCGAGACGAAGGCCAGCCCGACGGCGATCGGGTAGACGACCGAACCGACCGCGAACCGCATCCTGGTGGCGCGGGCGGCCGCCACGTCGACCCGCTCGTCGAAGAGGTGACCGCGCTTGGTCAGATACCACCACATCGCCTGGAACGTGAGGGCGTACGCGACCATGAAGCCGCTGTAGACGACGGCGGCGGCATGGGACGCGGCGTCACCGCCCCGCAGGTACTCGGCCATCAGGGCGGCGGGCCAGGGCAGCGCCGCGACGCACATCAGCATCAGCAGATTGAGGAAGAGCAGCACCCGGTCCACCCGGGCGATGAAGCCGAAGACCGTGTGGTGGTTGACCCACATGATGCCGATGACCAGGAATGTCACCGCGTAGGCGGCGTACGACGGCCACATCTCGCCGAGTGCGGACCACAGGTGGTCCCCCGCGTGCGGCGGGACCTTGATCTCCAGGACCAGCAGCGTGATCGCGATGGCGAACACACCGTCGCTGAACGCCTCGACCCGACCCGACTCATTCATTCCCGTCCCCCTCCGAGTGTCGTGACCGGCACATCCTGACACGCGGAGGGGCGGCCCGGGATCAAGCTGCCCCTCCGTTCGCGCAGAGCGTCAGTGAACGGGCAACGCCCGTGCTGCGGCGGCCTGTTGATCACCGGCACCGGAATCGGCACCGGCGCCGTTCCCCTCGCCCGGGGCTTCCGCGCCGGGCTTGCGGCCCAGGTGGTTGAAGGCGAGGTTGAGGACGACCGCGACCAGGCATCCGGTGCTGATGCCGGAGTCGAGGATGATCTTCAGGTGGTCGTTGAAGTGCTCGTAGAAGGTGTTCGAGACGACCGGGATGACGCCGACGCCGACCGACGTGGCGACGATGAGCAGGTTGTTGCCGTCGGAGAGGTCCGCCTCGGTGAGGGTCTTGATGCCGCTGGCCGCGACCGAGCCGAAGAGCACGATGCCGGCGCCGCCCAGCACCGGCTGCGGCACCAGGGCGATCACGGAGGCCAGCGCGGGGCACAGGCCGAGCAGGATGAGGATGCCGCCCGCCGCCGCGACGACGAAGCGGCTGCGGACCTTGGTGATCGCGACGAGGCCGATGTTCTGCGCGAAGGCGCTGGCCATGAAGCCGTTGAAGACCGGGCTGAGGGCCGAGCCGAGCGCGTCGGCGCGGATGCCGGCGGCGAGCATCTTCTCGTCGGCCGGCTTGTCCACGATCTTGCCGAGGGCCAGGATGTCGGCGGTCGACTCCGTCATGCAGACCAGCATGACCACGCACATCGAGATGATCGCCGCGATCTGGAACTCGGGCGCTCCGAAGTGGAACGGATCGGGGAAGCCGACCAGTCCCGCGTCCTTGATGGGGCTGAAGTCCGACTTGCCCAACGGAATGGCGAGCAGGGTGCCCAGCACCAGGCCGATGAGGATGACGATCTGCTGCAGGAAGCCGGTGAGCACCCGGCGCAGCACCAGGACGATGGCGAGCGTCGCGCCGGCGAGCGCGATGTTGGACACCGACGCGTAGCCGGGTGCGCCGGGCACCCCGCCCTGCGACCAGTTGATGGCGACCGGGAGCAGGGAGAGCCCGATCAGGGTGATCACCGAGCCGGTGACGACCGGCGGGAAGAAGCGGACGAGTTTGCAGAAGTAGGGGGCGAGGACGAACCCCAGCACTCCCGCGACGATCACCGCTCCGTAGATGACGGGCAGCGCGTGACCGGGCGCCGCCGACTTGCCGATGGCGAGCATCGGGGCCACTCCGGCGAACGAGACGCCGTTGACGAAGGGCAGCCGGGCGCCGATCTTCCAGATGCCGAGGGTCTGCAGCAGGGTGGCGAGGCCCGCGGTGAAGAGGCTGGCCCCCATGAGGAAGGTGATGTCGGCGGTGGAGAGTCCTATGCCCGCGCCGACGACAAGGGGCGGCGCCACCACCCCCGCGTACATGGCGGCCACGTGCTGCAGGCCGCTGGTGATGAGCTTGCCCGGGGGCAGGGTCTGGTCCACGGGATGTACCGAATCCGATGCCACGGATTGAGCGACCACGGTTCCTCCTGTCGGTTACGCGATGTGCGCACTGCGGGTTTCAGGGAGGTGCATGTACGGGCCTTGCCATCAAGCGGAGGGGTATGTACAGCGGTTCTTCGTCAATGTGCGGATATGTGCGGGTACACAAAACGCCGCCCCCGGGGATCCGGGACCGACCGTGGTCCACGGGCCGGGGGCGGCGCTGCCGGGTCCGCGCGAACGCGGGACCGGCGGCCGGTCAGGGGCCGTCCCTCCCTGACCGGTTGCTCTGGGGTGGGGTCTAGACGAGGCCGGCGATCTTGGCCAGGCGCTGGGCCTGGACGCGGGTGAGACGCGCGATGGCGTCCTCGTCGACCGTGGTGAGGTGATTGTTCTCCACCACCGGCTTGCCGTTGATCAGCGACAGGGTGACCGGGGCGGCCGCTCCCATCACCAGCGCGGCGACCGGGTCGGCGATGGACGAGTGGCCGATGCCGTCGAGCTTCCACAGCACGAGGTCGGCGAGCTTGCCGGCCTCGATGGAGCCGATCTGGTCGGCGCGGCCGAGGACCTGCGCACCGCCGTACGTGCCCAGGCGCAGCGCCTGGCGGGCGTTGAGCGCCTTCTCGCCGCCGCCGAGGCGGTTGATGAGGAGCGCGTTGCGCAGTTCGGTGTGCAGCTCGCCGGACTCGTTGGAGGCGGTGCCGTCCACGCCGAGGCCGACCGGCACGCCCGAGGCGAGCATGTCCGGGACGCGGGCGATACCGGCCGCGAGGCGGGCGTTGGAGGAGGGGCAGTGCGCGACGCCGGTCTTCGTGCGGGCGAACGCGGCGATGTCGGAGTCGTTCATGTGGACGCAGTGCGCCATCCACACGTCGTCGCCGAGCCAGCCGGTGGACTCGAAGTAGTCCGTCGGGCCCATGCCGAAGAGTTCGTGGCAGAACTTCTCCTCCTCGACGGTCTCCGAGCCGTGCGTGTGCAGGCGGACGCCCTTGCGGCGGGCGAGCAGCGCGCCCTCGCGCATCAGGTCGGTGGAGACGGAGAAGGGGGAGCACGGTGCGACGGCGATGTGCAGCATCGAGTCGAACGAGGCGTCGTGGTGGGTGTCGATGGCCTCTTCGGTCGCGGCCAGCGCGCCTTCGAGGGTCTCGACCGCGAAGTCCGGCGGCAGGCCTCCGTTGGACTTGCCGCGGTCCATGGAGCCGCGGGCGGCGGTGAAGCGGACGCCCATCTCCTTGGCGGCGCGGATCTCGGCGCCCAGCAGGTCGCCCGAGCCCTTGGGGAAGACGTAGTGGTGGTCCATCGCGGTGGTCACACCGCCGCGGGCCATCATCGCCAGGGAGCCCTGGGCGGCCGCGTAGACCATCTCTTCGTCGATCCGTGCCCAGGTCGGGTACAGCTCGACGAGCCAGTTGAAGAGGTTGCTGTCCTGGGCGAGACCCCGGGTGAGCCACTGGTAGAAGTGGTGGTGGGTGTTGACCAGGCCCGGGGTGACCAGATGGCCGGTGCCGTCGACACGGCGGACGACGTTCTCCAGTCCCTGGGGGGCAGCGCCGGCGCCTACCGACTCGATGCGGTTGCCCGCGATGACGACATGACCCGAGGCGTACTCGGTGTCGTTCGCGTCCACGGTGGCGATAGCGCAGTTCTCGATGACGATGCGCGGTGCTGCCATGGCAGTTCCTCGTGCTTCCTTCTCGATGGACGAACCCGGGGGTCGAGCGGGGTGACGACCGGGTCCGCAGTGCTTCCTTGCGCAGATGCCCCCGCTCTCCCCCGGGTACCCGCATCGGAATGCGGGGACCGTGACGCCGGCGCGCGCGTCGGGGGACAAGGCAGAAGTACTACAGGTTGGTGAGATCCACCGGGATGCGGGCCTCGACACCGTCACGGAGGACGGTGCCCTCGATCAGGCCGTAGGGCCGGTCCGCGGCGAAGTACACCTCGTTGTCGTTCTTCAGGCCGAACGGTTCGAGGTCCACCAGGAAGTGGTGGCTGTTCGGGAGCGAGAAGCGGATCTCGTCGATCTCCGAACGGCTGTTGATGATGCGCGCGCCCATCTGGTACAGCGTCTGCTGGAGCGAGAGGCTGTAGGTCTCGGCGAACGCCTGGAGCATGTGCTTGCGCGCCTGCTCGTAGGACTTCTCCCAGTTGGGCATGCGCTCGTCGTCGCTGGTCCAGTTGTAGCGCCACTTCGCCGACACCTCGGTGCACAGGATGCGGTCGTACGCTTCCTTGAGGGTCGTGTACTTGTCCTTGACGAACCCCCAGAACTCCGAGTTGGTGGAGTTCATGACCTTGAGGTCCTTCAGGCCGGAGATGACCTCCCACTTCTCACCGTCGTAGGTGATCTGGGTGGTGCGGAGCTCCTGGTTGGTGCGTGCGAAGGAGTGGTTGACCTCGTCGGCACCGATGAAGCGGGAGTTGCCGTCGGAGGACGCGATGCGCTCCCAGCTGTACTCCTCGATCCGGATCCGGGCGATCTTGATCGGCTCCTGGCTGGTCACGAAGTGCCGGGCCAGGTGGATGCCGAACTGCTCGGCCGACTCGATCCCGTACTCCTTCGCGAAGGCGTACACGGTGTTCTTGGTCGTGTCGGTCGGCAGCACGTTGGCGTTGCTGCCGGAGTAGTGCACATCGTCCATGTCGCCGGAGAGGGCGACCGAGACGTTGAGGTCCTTGATGTGGTGGGTGTCGCCGTCCCGCGTGATCTTGACGACGCGGTTTTCCGCTTTGCCGTACTGGTTCTGGCCGAGAATCGTGGGCATGACGGTGCTAGCTCCCTCGGTATACGGAGTAGCCGAACGGGTTGAGCAGCAGCGGTACGTGGTAGTGCTCACCCGGCTTGACGGCGAAAGTGATCGCCACCTCCGGGAAGAAAGCGCCGCTGTCCCTTACGCGGGGGGCGTCCTGCTGTGCCTCGGCTGAGATTTCCTGGGTCGTGAAGTACTGCTCGACCGCGAAGTCGAGCCGTACGTGTGTGGTGCCTTCCGGCAGGGCCGGCAGATCCTTGCAGCGGCCGTCGGCGTCCGTCTTGGACTCGCCGTGCGGCGCCCAGAGGTCGTCGATGCCGTTGCGCACCGACAGTTCCACGGGGACGCCCTCGGCGGGGCGGCCGATGCTGGTGTCCAGGATGTGCGTGGACACGGAGGTCTCCGTCACGACGGGTCTCCTTCTGCTGCGAGTCGGGTCAGCCGGATACGGTTGATCTTGCCCAGTTCGGCGCGGACGATCTCACGTTCGGTGTCCGTGTCGTTGCCGATCCGCTCCTTGAGGGCGGCCAGCATCTGGTCACCGGTGCGTCCGGTGGCGCAGATCAGGAAGACATGTCCGTGGGCGTCCTGGTACGCGAGGTTCAGCTCCAGGAGCTCTTCGCGTACCGATTCCTGGACGCCGGCCTGCTCCCGCTCGGAGGTCGGGTCGCCCGGCTTGGGGCGCCCGATCGGCGGGTGTCCGGCCATCGCCTCACCGAGGTCGTCGGCGGTCAGTCCGGCCATGGCCGCGTCGCTCGCCGCGAAGAGTGCGTCGAGGTCCTGGTACGGCCGGCCGGCGATCACCGCCGCGCCCCACGACCGGCTGGCGCACACCTCGTGCAGCAGTCCGGCCGCGTCGGACGCGGTGGCTGAGTTGAGCCGGGCGAGGCCCGGCGAAGCGCTGGAAGTCACAGCCGCAAGCTAAGAGCCGGGATCCGGCCACGTCAACACTTTGTTGAAAACTTCCCGTAACAAAGGTGGCCGGGACGTTACGGCTGCGGTCGCCCGGCGATCACTCGGCGGCCTTCGCCGCGTTCTCCCTGTTGAGGTAGTTGTAGACGGTGAAGCGGCTCACGCCCAGGGCGGTGGCGACCGTTTCGACCCCGTGCCGCACGGAAAACGCGCCGCGCTCCTCCAGGATCCGGACGACGCCCTGCTTGTCCTTCCGGTCCAGCTCGGACAGCGTGCCGTGCCGGCGCTGGAGGTCGGCCAGGATGTGATCGAGCGAATCGGCCAGATGGGGCAACCGGACGGCGAGCACCTCCTCGCCCTCCCAACTGAGCACCACATCGTCGCCTCGCGCCTGATCCGGCGCGACCATCTCGGCTCCCATCGCGTCCACCAGCGGCTTGACCGCCTCGGCGAACGGGTGCCCCCCGGTCCCGGTCACTGATCACCCTCCCCGATGACGTTCACCTGAAGCGAGACCCGGGTGGCGCCCGCGGCGAGGGTGCGCCGGAGCAGCTCGGCCACCGCGGCCACCACCGCCTCGGGTGAGCCCTCGGCGGTGTTGCCGAACGGTCCGACGTCCACCGCGTCCAGGTCCGCCGTCTCGACGACCTCGCGGGCGACCAGCGCATGGCCGGGAGCCTCGTCCAGGTCGAACGGTTCCGTCGTGAATTCCAGCCTCAGTTTCACGGGCCCAACCTAACCGGTCGGCCTCATGTGGCGACATCCGCACTTGACAGCCGGCGTCCGGTTCGTTCAGTCTTCCGTTAAGCAGAAACTAACTTCCGCAATACGGAAGGAGCGCAACGCTAGTGAGCCTCTCCGAAGCGCGCTTCGATGTGAACCTCTCGATCCTCTTCACGGAACTCCCGCTCCTGGAGCGTCCCGCGGCAGCCGCCGCGGCCGGCTTCTCGGCGGTCGAGCTGTGGTGGCCCTGGATCGAAACACCCACCCCCGCCCAGGCCGAACTCGACGCACTGCGCAACGCGCTGAACGACGCCGGCACCCAGCTGGTGGGCCTGAACTTCTACGCCGGGCAGCTGCCGGGCCCCGACCGGGGCGCCCTGTCGATCCCCGGCGAGGAGTCGGACCGCTTCCGCGCGAACATCGAGGTCGCCGCGGAATTCGCCCGGTCGCTCGGGTGCAAGGCGCTCAATGCGCTCTACGGTAACCGGGTCGAGGGCGTCGACCCCGAGGTCCAGGACGCCCTGGCCCTGGAGAACCTGGTGCTGGCGGCCCGTGCCGCCGACCGGGTCGGCGCGATCCTCCTCGTGGAGGCGCTCAACAAGCCCGAGTCGCCGCTGTGCCCGATCGTCAGCGCACCGCGGGCGATCGAGGTCGTCGACCAGGTCAACGCGGCCACCGGACTCGGCAACGCCAAGTTCCTGATGGACCTGTACCACCTGTCGATGAACGGCGAGGACCTCAACGAGGTCATCGACCGCTACGCCGACAGGACCGGCCATGTGCAGGTCGCCGACAACCCGGGCCGCGGCGCTCCGGGCACCGGCACCCTGCCGCTGGACGACCTCGTGGGCCGCCTGCAGAAGGCCGGCTACGACGGCTGGGTCGGCCTCGAGTACAAGCCCACCGGCCCGAGTGCCGACAACTTCCAGTGGCTCTCCGCCCACTGATCCGAAAGGTCACAGATCATGAGCTCCCTCCCCAAGATCGCATGGATCGGCCTCGGCATCATGGGCTCCCCCATGGCCGAGAACCTGGTCAAGGCGGGCTACTCCGTCACCGGCTACACCCTTGAGCAGGACAAGCTGGACCGCCTGGCGGCCAACGGCGGCACCGCCGCGGGCTCCATCGCCGAGGCCGTCAAGGACGCCGACGTCATCATCACGATGGTGCCCGCCTCCCCGCAGGTCGAGGCGATCGCCTACGGCGAGAACGGCATCCTGGAGAACGCGAAGTCCGGCGCGCTCCTGATCGACACCTCCTCGATCACCCCGCAGACCTCCGTGGACCTGGCGAAGGCCGCGGCCGCCAAGGGCATCCGCGTACTGGACGCCCCGGTCTCCGGCGGCGAGGCCGGTGCCATCGAGGCCGTACTGTCGATCATGGTCGGTGGCGAGAAGGCCGACTTCGACGTCGCCAAGCCGATCCTCGACAAGCTCGGCAAGACGATCGTCCTGTGCGGCCCGCACGGCTCCGGCCAGACGGTCAAGGCCGCCAACCAGCTCATCGTCGCGGTCAACATCCAGGCGTGCGCCGAGGCCGTGGTCTTCCTGGAGAAGTCCGGTGTGGACCTGGAAGCCGCCCTGGAGGTCCTCAACGGCGGTCTGGCCGGTTCCACCGTGCTGACCCGCAAGAAGGACAACTTCCTCAAGCGCGACTTCGCCCCGGGCTTCCGGATCGACCTGCACCACAAGGACATGGGCATCGTCACCGACGCCGCCCGCAATGTCGGTGCGGCCCTGCCCGTCGGCTCCGTCGTCGCCAACCTGGTCGCCTCGCTGCGCGCCCAGGGTGACGGCGGCCTGGACCACTCGGCGCTGCTGCGCGGTGTCGAGCGGCTGTCCGGCCTGCCCGTCACCAGCTGACGATCCCCCGCCCGGCTCCGGCCGGCGCGCGAGGCTCCGCCTCGCCCCCGATTCCGCCCGGCGGTGCGTGACCTGTCCTGTCGCGCCCAAACGCACCGCCGGGCGGCACCAAACCTTGCATCACCAGGAACTTCAACAAACTGTTGACATTCCTCGGGGCCGGTCCTTACTGTCCGGTCTACCGACCCACACGCTTTCGCTTCCCTTGGTAGTTACGGAAGGCCGCCATGCCCAAGCACACGCTGACAACTGAGTCCGGCGCACCAGTCGCCGACAACCAGAACTCCGCCTCCGCCGGCCTCGGCGGCCCTCTGCTGATCCAGGACCAGCAGCTCATCGAGAAGCTGGCCCGCTTCAACCGTGAGCGCATCCCGGAGCGCGTGGTGCACGCCCGCGGCTCCGGCGCGTACGGCTACTTCGAGGTCACCGACGACGTCACCGGCTTCACCCGCGCCGACTTCCTCAACACGGTCGGCAAGCGCACCGAGACGTTCATCCGCTTCTCGACCGTCGCGGACAGCCTCGGCGGCGCCGACGCGGTGCGTGACCCGCGCGGCTTCGCGCTGAAGTTCTACACCGAAGAGGGCAACTACGACCTCGTCGGCAACAACACCCCGGTGTTCTTCATCAAGGACCCGATCAAGTTCCCGGACTTCATCCACTCGCAGAAGCGCGACCCGTTCACGGGCATCCAGGAAGCCGACAACGTCTGGGACTTCTGGTCGCACTCCCCCGAGGCGACCCACCAGATCACCTGGCTCTTCGGCGACCGCGGCATCCCGGCCTCGTACCGGCACATGAACGGCTACGGCTCGCACACGTACCAGTGGACGAACGCGCAGGGCGAGGCGTTCTTCGTCAAGTACCACTTCAAGACGAACCAGGGTGTGCGCTCGCTCTCCTCGGAGCAGGCCGCCGAGCAGGTCGGCGCGGACGCCAACAGCCACCAGCGCGACCTCGTGCAGGCCATCGAGCGCGGGGTGAACCCGTCCTGGACGCTGCACGTGCAGATCATGCCGGCGGCCGAGGCGGCGGAGTACCGCTTCAACCCGTTCGACGTCACCAAGGTGTGGCCGCACTCGGACTACCCGCTGCAGCGCGTGGGCCGGCTGGTACTGGACCGGAACCCGGACAACGTGTTCCAGGAGGTCGAGCAGGCCGCGTTCTCCCCGAACAACTTCGTGCCCGGCATCGGCCCGTCCCCGGACAAGATGCTGCAGGGCCGGCTCTTCGCCTACGCCGACGCGCAGCGCTACCGCCTGGGTGTCAACCACACCCTGCTGCCGGTCAACGCGCCGAAGGCGACCGAGGCCGTCAACTACGGCCGGGACGGCCTGGCGGCCACCCGCAACGGCAAGCGCGGTCTGAAGAACTACGAGCCCAACTCGTACGAGGGCCCGTCGCAGACCGACCTGGCGCTGTCCGCCCCGCAGGCGGTGTCCGGCTACACCGGCACCCACGAGGCGCCGCTGCACGTCAAGGACGACCACTTCTTCCAGGCCGGCGAGCTGTACCG
This sequence comes from Streptomyces sp. SID13666, assembly GCF_010548325.1. Classification (NCBI taxonomy): domain Bacteria; kingdom Bacillati; phylum Actinomycetota; class Actinomycetes; order Kitasatosporales; family Streptomycetaceae; genus Streptomyces; species Streptomyces sp. SID13666. Next base: position 24,472 of record NZ_JAAGLX010000021.1, read on the forward strand.
GCTCATGTCGGAGGACGAGAAGTCCCGTCTGATCGCCAACATCGCCGGGTTCCTCTCGCAGGTCACCCGCGATGACGTGATCGAACGCAACCTGGCCCACTTCCACGCCGCGGACACCGAGTACGGTGCGCGCCTGGAAGAGTCGGTCCGCGCACTGCGCGAGGGCTGACCCAAGAACTGGCCCGCGCCGCCGTGAACTTCTGAGGGGTAGGTCACGGCAGCGCGGGCTACAGGTTCCGCCCGGCGACGCGACGACTGTCCTGTCGCGCCAACTGCGTCGCCGGGCGGCTCCAATCTCCTGCAAGATGGGGTAACGCCCATTGCCGGAGCCCGCCTTGGAGAACGAACCATGGCAGAGAGTGTGCCCGTGCGCTGCCCGGCCTGCCGCCGCGAGCACGCGTTCAGCACCACCACTTACCCCTGCGCCTGCGGTACGCCGCTGACGCTCCCGCTGCTGCGCGGCGGAGTCCCGCTGGAGATACGGCACCGTTCGTGGGACGACTCCTGGGTGAGCATGCGCTGCCCCGACTGCGGCCGGCAGGACCAGTGGCCGCAGCCCGAGTTCGGCTGCGACTGCGGTTCGGTGATCCGGATGCCGGTCGACACCGCGGCACTCGCTCCTCCCGGCCCGGCCACCGCGGCCCTGCGCCCGCTGTCCGCCGCCCCTTCGCCGCCCACGGTTCCCGGCCCGCCGCCGCCCGCGCCACGGCCGCCGTTCCGCCCGGTCACCATCCGCACCGCCCGTGACGCGCTCACCGCCGCCGCCCAGTACCTGAAGTGGCTCGGCTTCGCCGGCGTCCGGGTGGCCGGAGACCACGCCGCCAACGGCATCGATCTGCGCGGCGACGACCTCGTGGCCCAGATCGACCCCACCACCCAGCCCACCGCGCTGCGCGACATCGAGTGCCTCTGGCTCAACTGCCTGAACGAGGACTCCGTCGGCGCCTTCTTCTCCCTGGCCGGCTACGCGCACGACGCGCGGCTGCGCGCCGACCAGTTGGGCGTCCCGCTCTTCGTGATGGATCTGACGGGCACTCCGCAGCCGGTCAACGACGCGGCCGACACGCTCATGCGGACGGGGCCCGTCATCCCCTGACCTCCAGCGACTTCACGCGTACCGAGAGCGGGCTGCCGGATGGCAGCCCGCTCTTCCGCGTCCGGAACAGGTCCGGAACAGGTCCGGAACAGGTACTGCCTTGACGGGCGGAAAGCCTCGTTCTAGATTACTTCCATATAGCAGAACTAGACTTCCGCATTACGGAAACTAGCAGTACGGAAAACCGGGCGCCCTGGCCTCGCAGCAAGAGCCCACCCCGACAGTCCGACCCAGGAGTACTCGATGCCTCGTATGACTGCCGCCCGTGCGGCCGTGGAGATCCTCAAGCTCGAGGGCGTCACCGACGCGTTCGGTGTGCCGGGCGCCGCGATCAACCCCTTCTACGCCGCGCTCAAGGCCGGCGGGGGCATCGACCACACGCTCGCCCGCCACGTCGAGGGCGCGTCCCACATGGCCGAGGGCTACACCCGTGCCAACCCGGGCAACATCGGTGTCTGCATCGGTACGTCCGGCCCCGCCGGTACCGACATGATCACCGGGCTCTACTCGGCCATCGCGGACTCGATCCCGATCCTCTGCATCACCGGCCAGGCCCCGGTCGCGGTCCTCCACAAGGAGGACTTCCAGGCCGTCGACATCGCCTCGATCGCCAAGCCGGTCACCAAGGCCGCCACCACGGTCCTGGAGGCCGCACAGGTCCCCGGCGTCTTCCAGCAGGCGTTCCACCTGATGCGCTCGGGACGGCCCGGCCCGGTCCTCATCGACCTGCCGATCGACGTCCAGCTCACCGAGATCGAGTTCGACCCCGAGACGTACCAGCCGCTGCCGGTCTACAAGCCGACCGCGTCGCGCGCCCAGATCGAGAAGGCGATCTCGCTGCTGCTCGAGTCCGAGCGCCCGCTGATCGTCGCCGGCGGCGGCATCATCAACGCCGACGCCTCCGAGCTGCTGGTCGAGTTCGCCGAGCTGACCGGCACCCCGGTCATCCCCACCCTGATGGGCTGGGGCATCATCGCCGACGACCACCCGCTGAACGCCGGCATGGTCGGCCTGCAGACCTCGCACCGCTACGGCAACGCGACGATGCTCGAGTCGGACTTCGTCCTGGGCATCGGCAACCGCTGGGCCAACCGCCACACCGGCAAGCTGGACGTCTACACCAAGGGCCGCAAGTTCGTCCACGTCGACATCGAGCCCACCCAGATCGGCAAGATCTTCGCGCCGGACTACGGAATCGCGTCGGACGCCAAGGCCGCGCTGGAGCTCTTCGTCGAGGTCGCCAAGGAGCTCAAGGCCGCGGGCAGGCTGCCCGACCGCGCCGAGTGGGCCGCGTCCACCCAGCACCGCAAGGCCACCCTGCAGCGCCGGACGCACTTCGACAACGTGCCGATCAAGCCGCAGCGCGTCTACGAGGAGATGAACCGCGCCTTCGGCCCGGAGACCCGGTACGTCACCACCATCGGCCTCTCCCAGATCGCCGGCGCGCAGATGCTGCACGTCTACAAGCCGCGGCACTGGATCAACTGCGGCCAGGCCGGCCCGCTCGGCTGGACCATCCCGGCCGCGCTGGGTGTCGCCAAGGCCGACCCCGAGGGCTCGGTCGTCGCGCTCTCCGGCGACTACGACTTCCAGTTCATGCTCGAAGAGCTGGCGGTCGGCGCGCAGCACAAGATCCCGTACGTCCACGTCCTGGTCAACAACGCGTACCTGGGCCTGATCCGCCAGGCGCAGCGCAACCTCGACATCAACTTCCAGGTCAATCTGGAGTTCGAGAACATCAACTCCCCGGAGCTGGGCGTCTACGGCGTCGACCACGTCAAGGTCGTCGAGGGCCTGGGCTGCAAGGCGATCCGGGTCACCGAGCCGGACGAGCTGCTGCCCGCCTTCGAGCTGGCCAAGAAGCTCGCCGCGGAGTACCGCGTCCCGGTGGTCGTCGAGGCGATCCTGGAGCGCATCACCAACATCTCGATGAGCGGCAGCGACATCGCCAGCGTCAACGAGTGGGAAGACATCGCGACCGAGCCGGGCCACGCCCCGACCTCGATCCTGCCGCTCGTCTGATCCCGCTCCACCGACCGCACGACCGCACCCCCGGAGGACGGCCTGGGGTGCGGTCGTGTTCTGTTCCGGCCCTAGGCCAGCGCGCCGAGGTAGTCGTGCACCGCACCGGCGTCACCGGCCGGGGCGGTGAGCGCGATGTGGCCGTCCGGGCGGACCAGCACCAGGGCGTCGCCGGTGACGCCGTACTCGCGGGCCGCGTGCCCCGCGAAGTCGTCCAGGCCCGCCGGGCCCGCACCGATCGAGTAGGTCCACACCGCGTCGCCGTGCCGGTCCGCGCTCTCCCGGAGCGCCGCCGCGCTGCCGGCGCCGAAGCCGAGCAGCGTGAAGTGGGTGCCGCTGAAGATCTCGAAGAGCCGGACGGCGGCACCGTCGGCGTCCCGCAGCGGGGCGTCGGGCGCGCGGTCGCCGGCGCGCAGCGGAGCGTCGTCGGCACGGGCGTCGCGCTCGACGGCCAGCGAGCTCCAGCGGTAGCCCAGCCCCAGGCCGAGGATGTCGGGCGTGACCACGCCCTCCGTCCCACTGCCCGCGGACCTGATCGAGCGCGAGACCTGGCGCCACAGCTCACCGCTGGTGTCGATGGTCCAGGCGGCGATCGGCAGCCGCTCCTCCTCGTAGGTGTCGAGCAGCCCGTCGCCGGCCCGGCCCGCGGCCACCAGCGCGAGTTTCCAGCCGAGGTTGTAGGCGTCCTGGATACCGGTGTTCATCCCGAGGCCGCCCGCAATGGAGTGCACATGGGCGGCGTCCCCGGCGAGGAGGACCCGGCCGACCCGGAAACGGTCGGCCATCCGCTCGTTGACGCGGTAGGTGGAGATCCAGGCGGGGTTGGTGAGCTTGATGCCGGGGAGCCGCGCGTGCCGGTCGAAGATCCGCTGGAAGCTCTCCAGCGACGCCTCCACCGGGAGCCCCGCCGCGTCCCGCTCGGGGGCCGCCTGGAGCTGGAACACCGAGGTGGCGGGGAGCGGGCAGAGCATGATGCCGCCGTCCTCGTCGATCCACTGGTGCCACAGGTCCTGGCTCAAGCCCTCGGCCTCGACATCACCGATGACCATCAGCTGCTCCGGCAGCGTCCGGCCCCCGAAGGTGACCGGCAGCGCCTTGCGGATCCCGCTGCGGCCGCCGTCGCAGCCCACCAGGTAGGACACCTCGATCCGCTCACCGCCCGCGAACGTGGCGGTCACCGTGTCGCCGGTCTGCTCGAACCCCGTCAGTTCGGTGCCGAACTCGACGCGCACGCCCCACTCGGCGAGCCGGTCCCGCAGCACCCGCTCGACGTTCCACTGCGCGACGAGCAGCCCGCGTACGTACGGGGTGCCGGGCGCCGGGGAGAAGGTCGCGAAGGGATCGGTGTCGGAGACCACCTCGCCGCCCCGGTACTTGCGGAAGTGCAGGTCGTCGCGCCCGATCGCCCGCATGCGGTCGAGAATCCCCATGCCCTCGAAGACCTCCAGGCTGCGCGCGTTGAGCCCCTTGCCCCGGGAACCCGGCTGCGGTCCCGGGGACCTTTCCACGATCCGGACGGCGGTACCGCGCCGGGCCAGTTCACAGGCCAGCGTCAGCCCGGTCGGTCCCGCTCCCACGATCAGCACGCTGGTCATCCGCTGTCCTCTCATCGAGCTCGTCCGCGTTCGTCTGACGGCGATGCAACCATGACCGAGTTTTATCTGCAACCGAGTAACGTTTTTGACTTGATTGCACTTCGGCTACGATGAGCGCCATGGAGAACCGGCCAGGACCAACGGGCGGACTGCGGGAACTGAAGAAGGCCAGGACCCGGCAGGCCATCTCGGACGCCGCCATCGCACTGTTCCTCCGGCACGGCTTCGACCAGGTGCCGGTCGCCGAGATCGCCGCCGCTGCCGAGGTGTCCAAGCCGACGCTCTTCCGGTACTTCCCCACCAAGGAGGATCTGGCGCTGCACCGGTTCGCCGACCACGAGGGCGAGTTCGCCCAGGTGGTGCGCGACCGCCCCGCGGACCAGGCACCGCTCACCGCGCTGCACCGGCACTGCGCGGCGGGCCTCGACGCCCGTGATCCGGTCTCCGGGCTCAACGACACCCCTGAGGTGCTGGCGTATCTCGCGCTGCTCTACTCGGCGCCCGGCCTGGTGGCACGGCTGGCGGAGTACACCGTCCGCGACCAGGAGGCGCTGACCGGAGCACTGCGGGAGGCTTCGTCGGCCGCGCCCGGCGACCTGCTGCCCCGCCTCGCGGCGGCGCAGATCATCTCCGTGCGCCAGGTCGTCGCCCTGGCCAACTGGCGGAAGCTGTCGGACGGGCGCAGTGCCGACGACGTGTATCCCGAGGCGGTCGTGGAGCTCGACCAGGCCTTCGGGCTACTGGGACGGGGCCTCGCCGCCCACTACGGATGACATCTCCCGGATCGCGTCCTCCCGCAGTTCGATCTTGCGGATCTTGCCGCTGACCGTCATCGGGAAGGCGTCCACGAGGCGCAGCCGGCGCGGGATCTTGTAGTGCGCGAGCTGTCCGCGGCAGAAGCCGCCGAGCTCCTCCAGGGTGAGCGGGTCCGCGGGGTCGCGGAGGATGACGCAGGCCAGGATCTCTTCGCCGTACCGCTCGTCCGGCACCCCGACGACCTGCACATCGGCGATCTTGGGGTGGGTGTACAGGAACTCCTCGATCTCCCGCGGATAGACGTTCTCCCCACCGCGGATGATCATGTCCTTGATCCGGCCGACGATGGACAGATAGCCGTCGGGGCGCATCACGGCGAGGTCGCCGCTGTGCATCCAGCGCGCGGCGTCGATCGCCTCGGCGGTCCGCTCCGGCTCCTCCCAGTAGCCCAGCATCACCGAATAGCCGCGGGTGCACAGCTCGCCCGCCGTACCGCGCGGCACCGTCGCACCGGTCGCCGGATCGGCGACCTTCACCTCGAGGTGCGGCATGACGCGGCCGACGGTGGCGGTGCGGCGCTCCAGGTCGTCCTCGCGCCGGGTCTGGGTGGAGACGGGCGAGGTCTCCGTCATGCCGTAGGCGATGGACACCTCCGCCATGTGCATCTCGGCGACCACGCGCTTCATCACCTCGACCGGGCAGGGCGATCCGGCCATGATCCCGGTGCGCAGCGAGGACAGGTCGAAGGTCGCGAAGTCCGGCAGGTCCAGTTCGGCGATGAACATCGTCGGCACGCCGTAGAGCGAGGTGCAGCGCTCCCGTTCGACCGCGTGCAGGGTGGCGACCGGGTCGAAGGCGGGGGCCGGGATGACGATGCAGGCGCCGTGGCTGGTGGCGCCCAGATTGCCCATCACCATGCCGAAGCAGTGGTAGAAGGGCACCGGCAGGCACACCCGGTCGTGCTCGGTGTAGCCGATCATCTCGCCGACGAAGTACCCGTTGTTGAGGATGTTGTGGTGCGAGAGCGTCGCGCCCTTGGGGAAGCCGGTGGTGCCCGAGGTGTACTGGATGTTGACCGGGTCGTCGCAACTGTTCGCCGCCTCGCACGCGGCCAGGTGCCCGGCCGGCAGCCGCGCCCCGCCCGCCACCAGTTCGTCCCAGCCCGGGTCGCCGATGTACACGACCTCGCGCAGCAGCGGACAGCCGCCGCGTACCTGCTCCGTCATCGCCCGGTAGTCGCTGGCCTTGTACGCGGTCGAGGCGATCAGCACCCCGATGCCGGCCTGCTGGAGGACGAACTCCAGCTCGTGCACCCGGTAGGCCGGGTTGATGTTGACCATGACGGCGCCGAGCCGCGCGGTCGCGTACTGGACGAGCACCCACTCCGGGCAGTTCACCGCCCAGATGCCGACGCGGTCGCCGCGGGCCACGCCCTTGGCCGCCAGCCCCAGCGCCACCTCGTCGACGGCCCGGCCGAACTCGGTGTAGGTCCAGCGGCGGCCGGTCGGCACGTCGACCAGCGCCTCGCGGCCGGGAAACGCCGCGACGGCCCGGTCCAGGTTGCGGCCGATGGTGTCGCCGAGCAGCGGGGTGCTGCCGGTGCCGCTCGCGTAGGACGGTTCGGCAGAGGACGGTTCGGCAGAGGACGGTTCGGCCCAGGACGGTTCGGGCGGCTCGTTCGCGGCCGTCGCTTCGGCCGGTCCTGTCCCGGTCATCGGTGGTCCTCCTCGCGGTACTCGGCACTGCCGTCCCGGGCGGTGGCCTCGCGCAGCTCGATACGGCGGATCTTGCCGGAGACGGTCTTGGGCAGCTCCGCGAACTCCAGACGGCGGACGCGCTTGTACGGGGCGAGCGCCGCGCGGGAGTGCGCGAAGATCGCCTTAGCGGTCTCCGCACCCGGCTCCCAGCCGGCGGCGAGCACGATGTACGCCTTCGGTACGGCGAGCCGCAGCGGATCCGGCGCCGGGACGACGGCGGCCTCGGCGACCGCCTCGTGCTCCAGCAGCACGCTCTCCAGCTCGAACGGGGAGATCTTGTAGTCGGAGGCCTTGAAAACGTCATCGGAGCGGCCGACGTACGTGATGTAGCCGTCGGCGTCCCGCGAACCGATGTCGCCCGTGCGGTAGTAGCCGCCCGCCATCGCCTCCGCGGTGCGCTCCGGGTCACCCGCGTAGCCGGTCATCAGCCCCACCGGGCGGTGCGCGAGGTCCAGGCAGATCTCGCCCTCGTCGCCCGGCTTGCCGGTGACCGGGTCGACGAGCACCACCACGTAGCCGGGGCACGGTCGGCCCATCGAGCCGGTCTTCAGCGGCTGGCCGGGGCTGTTGGCCACCTGCACCGCCGTCTCGGTCTGGCCGAAGCCGTCCCGGATGGTGACGCCCCAGGACCGGCGGACGTGCTCGATGACCTCGGGGTTCAGCGGCTCGCCCGCCGCGACCACCTCGCGCGGCGGGGTGCGCAGCGCGCTCAGGTCCGCCTGGATCAGCATCCGCCACACGGTCGGCGGGGCGCAGAAGCTGGTGACCCCGCAGCGGTCCATCTCCGCCATCAGCCGGGCCGCGTCGAAGCGCGTGTAGTTGTGGATGAACACCGTCGCCTCGGCGTTCCACGGCGCGAAGAGATTGCTCCAGGCGTGCTTGGCCCAGCCCGGCGAGGAGATGTTGAGGTGCACGTCCCCTGGCCGCAGGCCGATCCAGTACATGGTGGCCAGATGCCCGACGGGGTACGAGAGGTGGGTCTGCTCGACGAGCTTGGGCCGGGCGGTGGTGCCGGAGGTGAAGTAGAGCATCAGCGAGTCGGCGGACCGGGTGGGGCCGTCCGGCGCGAACGAGGCGGGGCTCGCGTACGCCTCCTCGTACGGGTGCCAGTCCAGGGCCTCGCCGCCGACGACGATGCGGGTGTACTCCCCCGGCACCCCGTCGAACTTGGCGGTGTCCTCGGCCCGCACCACGACATGCCTGGCGCCGCCGCGCTCGATCCGGTCCGCCAGGTCGGCCGGTCCGAGCAGTGGGGTGGCGGGGATGACGACGGCGCGCAGCTTCATGGCGGCGAGCGCGGTCTCCCACAGCTCGACCTGGTTGCCGAGCATCACGACGATCCGGTCACCGGCCCGCACGCCCAGGTCCCTGAGGTGGTTGGCGACACGGTTCGACCGGTCGGCCAGCTCCGCGAAGGAGAAGACGCCTTCGGAGCCGTCCTCCTCCACGATCCACAGCGCGGTGCGGTCGTTGTCCTCGGCGATCCGGTCGAACCAGTCCAGCGCCCAGTTGAAGTACTCGGGCTCCGGCCAGCGGAAGCCCGCGTAGGCCGTCGCGTACTCCTCGCGGTGCCGCAACAGGAAGTCGCGGGCCGCCCGGAACTCCCCGGTCGGCCCCTCGGTCGCTCCGGTCGTCCCACCGGTCACCGCCATGTGTCCTCCTCAGTGCCTGACCGCTGAGTAGCATCGTCCATCCAGTGACCCGGGTCTCACCACCCCCGGACGGGGGTGTCGGGCTGAAGGAGTGACCGTGACCGAATTCGGCGAAGCCGTCGACGTACGGGCGGCCCTGCTGCGCATGCGGCGGTCCGGCGGACTGCCGGTCGCCTTCGGGGGGCTGCTGTCGGGCGGCCGGCAGCTGCGGATCTCGGAGCTCTCGGGCACGGAGACGTCCGCCCTGCGCACCCTGGCGATCACCCCGGGCAACGGTCTGGGCGGCAAGACCATCGCCATGGCCCGGCCGTTCGCCGTCACCGATTACCACGCGTCGCGGGTGATCAGCCATGAGTACGACCAGGCCGTCGCGGCCGAGGGTCTGCGGTCGGTCCTGGCGGTGCCGGTGGTCGTCCGCAGCAGGGTCCGCGGGGTGCTGTACGGTGCGCTGCGCCAGCCCATGACGCTCGGCGACCGCCCGCTGACGGCCGCCGTGGACGCGGCGCGGGAGCTGGAGCAGTCCCTCGCGGTCCGCGACGAGGCCCACCGGCTGCTGGCCGTCTTCCACCAGCCGGTCTCCGTCGACCCCCGGGCCTGGGAGGAGGTCCGCGAGGCGCACGGCGAGCTGCGCGCCCTCGCCCCGCGGATCACCGACCCCCGGCTGCGGCAGGCGCTGCTGACCGCCTGCGGGCGGATCGCCGCCGCGTCGGGGGCGGCGGGGCGGGACGACGCGGGCCTCGATCCACTGCCGCGACCGGCGGTGCCGGTCCCGCCGCTGGCACCGCGTGAGATCGATGTGCTCGCCGCGGTGTCCTCGGGCGCGACGAACGCGGCCACCGCGCGGCGGCTGGGACTGCGGCCGGAGACCGTCAAGAGCTATCTGCGCTCCGCGATGCGAAAACTGGGTGCTCACACCCGGCTGGAGGCGGTAGTGTCCGCGCGCCGGGCAGGGCTGCTGCCCTGACAGCCACGGAGGTGATGGTGATGGTCCCGACCGACCGCCTGCTGGCCTTCGCCGCGATGTCCCTGCTGCTGGTTCTGATACCAGGCCCCAGCGTGCTGTTCGTCCTCGGCCGGGCCCTCGCGCACGGCCGCCGCACGGCCCTGGAGAGCGTGCTCGGCAACACGGTGGGCTCCTACGTCCTGGTCGTGGCGGTGTCGCTCGGGCTCGGCTCGCTCGTGGCGGGCTCCGCGGCGGTGTTCCTGGCACTGAAGCTGGGCGGCGCCGGGTATCTGGTGTTCCTCGGGGTGAAGGCGCTGCGGCACCGCGGTGACCTGACGATGGAGCAGAACGTCCCCGGCACCGCCCCCCACGGCGGGCTGCGGACCCTGTGGGAGGGGTTCGTGGTCGGTGTGACGAACCCCAAGACGATGGTGTTCTTCGCCGCCGTGCTCCCGCAGTTCGTGGACCGGTCCGCGGGCCGGATCCATCTGCAGCTGCTGATCCTGGGCATGGTGTTCAGCCTGACCGCGCTGGTCTTCGACAGTCTCTGGGCGCTCACCGCCTCCGCCGCCCGCACCTGGTTCGCGCGCTCCCCGCGCCGGCTGGCGGCGATCGGCGGCACCGGCGGGCTGGCGATGATCGGCCTCGGCGTCACGGTCGCGGTCACCGGCCGGACCGACTGACCCCCACGCGATCGGGCTGTCCCGTCGCCGCCCGGCCGGGATACCGGTAGACGTACGGGAGCGGTCCGTCGGCTCCGCCCTCCCGGGCGAACGCGCGGACCAGGCCGTGGTCCGGGGAGAGACCACAGGCCGGATCCGTGCGGGCGGCGTCGCCCGTCAGGGCGAAGGCCTGGCACCGGCACCCGCCGAAGTCCTCGTCCCGGCGGGAGCAGGACCGGCAGGTGTCGCTCATCCACGCGGTGCCCCGGTAGCGGTTGAAGGCCGGGGACCGGTCCCAGATCCACTCCAGGGTGTGGTCACGGATGTTCGGCGCGTCCAGGCCGGGCAGCGTGGCGGCGGCCGGGCACGGCAGGACGGTGCCGTCGGGAGAGACGGTCAGTGAGACCGCGCCCCAACCGCCCATACAGGGTTTGGCGACGCCGTCGAAGTAGTCGGGCACCACCCACACCAGGTCGGGGTGGCCGCCGAGCCGGGTACGCCACCGGTCGACCGCGTCCCGCGCGACGGCCAGCTGCTCGTGGGCGGGCAGCAGCGCGGCACGGTTGAGCAGGCCCCACCCGTAGAACTGGGCGTTGGCGAGTTCGATCCGGTCGACACCCCAGGCCAGGCCCAGTTCGACGATGGCGTCCAGGGCGTCCAGGTTGTCGCGGTGCAGAACGACGTTCAGGCCGAGCGGCAGTCCGGCGGCGCGTACCAGCGCGGCCGCCCGTTCCTTCGCGGCGAAGGAGCGTCTGCCGGCGATCCGGTCCGAGGCCGCGGGGTCCGCGTGCTGCACGGACAGCTGGACGCTGCGCAGCCCGGCCGCGGTCAGCGCGCCGAGTCGGGCCTGGTCGAGGCCGGTGCCGCTGGTGACCAACTGCGTGTAGATCCCGGCGGATTCGGCGGCGGTGACGATCTCCTCCAGATCGGGCCGCAGCAGCGGCTCGCCGCCGGACAGGTGGGTGTGCACGACACCGAAGTCACCGGCCTGGCGCATCAGGTCCTGCCAGTCCCCGGTCGCCAGCTCCCGCGAACGGGCCTTCAGCTCCAGGGGGTTGGAGCAGTACGGGCAGTGCAGCGGACAAGCGTGGGTGAGTTCGGCGAGCAGCGCCCACGGGCGCGGCACCTCGGGTTCGGACGTCCCGGATCCGGCGGGGACGGCAGGGGTGGTCATCGCAGCCAGCCCTCCGCCCGCAGCCGGTCGAGGAATACGGGTACGTCCGTGGCCACGGGTGCGCCGGGGAAGCATGCGGAGAGTTCACCGACGATCTGCGGAACGCTGTGGCCGCCGTCGCAGAGCCGGACGATGGCGCCCGCCCGGCCGCTCAGCACGACGACCCGCTCGGGCAGCACCAGCAGGTCCGTCGAGCGGACCCGGTCGCGGCGCAGCAGGATGGCGGGGGCCAGGGCGGGACGCCAGTCGTCGCTCGTGGCGGTCGTCATGCGTGGTCCACGGCGTCGAGCAGTGCCCACAGCACATCGCACTTGAAGCCGAGCGCGGCCACCGCGCGCTCCTGGTCGTCCCGGGTGCGGGCCCAGCGCATCACCAGATCGAGCGCCTCCCCGCTGTCCCGGCGGCCCTGTGTGACGCGGGTGCGGAAGTAGTGCAGCCCGTCCGGTTCGATCCAGCGGTAGTGCCGTTCGAAGGCGTCGATGCGGGTGCGCATCAGGTCGGGGGCGGACAGTTCGGTGAGCGAGGCCGCGACGGCTTCGAGCGCTGGGCGCAGCCGGCAGAAGTTGACGTACCCGTCGACCGCGAGGCGTACCCCGGGCAGCACCGTGGCGCCGGAGAGCAGTTCCTCACGGTCGAGTCCCGCGGCCTCGCCGAGGCGGAGCCAGCGTTCGATGCCGCCCTCGCCGTCCCGCGCGCCGTCGTGGTCCTGGATACGGCGCAGCCACATCCGCCGCAGTGCGGGGGTGTCGAACTTCGCCGTGATCAGGGCGTCCTTGACGGGGATGTGCCGCTGGTAGTGGAAGCGGTTGGCGATCCAGCGGCGCAACTCGTCCTGGCTGAGCTTTCCTTCGTGCATCCGCAGGTTGAAGGGGTGGCGGTCGTGGTACCGCTCCTCCCCCACCGCGCGCAGCCGTGCCTCGAATGCGGCCGGGCTCCAGGGCCCGGCGTCGATGGCGGAGTCCGTGGGCGTTGCGGGCGGCCCCGCTGCTGTCGTGGGCGCTGACGTCATAGCTCGATCACCATCCCGTCGGAGGCCACCTCGATGCCCAGCCCGGCCAGCAGCTTGTGCTGCGGCGCGGCCGGATCCACGAGGGGGTTGGTGTTGTTGAGGTGGGTGTACAGGCGGCGTCCCGGCAGGCCGGCGAGGCGTTCCGAGGTGCCGTGCGGGCCGTCGATCGGCAGATGTCCCATGCCGGTGGCGGTGCGCTCCGAGATACCGGTGCGGCGGGGCTCCTCGTCGTCCCAGAAGGTGCCGTCGACGATGACGCAGTCGGCTGCGGCGGCGGCCCGCTGGAGAGCGTCGGGCCAGTCGGCGAGGGCGGGGGCGTAGACGGCGGAGGCGCCGGTGGCGCGGTCGCGCAGCCGGAGCGCGACGACCCAGGTGGCGTCGGGAGCGCTGTCGGCGGCGTAGCGCGGCCGCTTCCCGGACACCGGGATGGCATCGATGTCCACGTCCGAGCCGGCGGCCAGCGGCTCCGCGCCGGTCCCCAACTCCCGCCATTCCAGAGCGGTGTACGGCGTGAGCACCTCGCCCAGGCGCAGCTTCGTCAGGAGGGCCCGTCGTACGGGCGCGGTCGACACCACCTGCAGTCCGCCGGCCTCACGGAGCCGGGCGAGGCCGAGGGTGTGGTCGAGTTCGGCGTCGGTGAGGACGAGTCCGGCGACCGGCGACTGCCGCGCGCCGGGTCCGGGGCGCAGCTCCGGGCAGTCCTCGATCTGATCGCCGATGTCGGGGGTCGCGTTGACGATGTACCAGCGGCCGGTGGCCGCGCGGACCGCGAGCGACGCGTGGCGGCGGCGCCACCCCGGGTGGCGGCGTGCCCCGGAGCACCCGGGGCACGCGCAGTTCCACTGGGGGACGCCGCCGCCCGCCGCGGTACCGAGTACCCGCAGCAGCACGGCGGCGGACTCAGCGAGTGGCGAGCGAGTAGGCGGTCACTTCGAGCGCGGTCTCGACGACCGTGTACTCGGGCGTACTCCAGACCGCCGGGCTCTCCGGTCGCTCCCCCTGAGCCGGGGTCTGTTCCGTCGTGTCGGCCATGGCTGTGCACCGTCCTTCCTGTCGTGATGTCCTCGCGTGGATAGATCCGATCAGTTGGTGCGTGTGTGACAGCAGTACTGCTACAGCAGGCAGCAGCGCCATCAATCGGAGCGTATTCATCCGATCTGCTATCTGTAAAGGTTCTTGACGATTACTCGGCAGGCTCCTACCTTTCCGGTGCCGACCCGAGGAGGATGCCGTGAGACCGCACCGCCTGCTCTGCTCCGTACTGGCCACCGCGACCATCGCCGCCGCCGGAACGTTCACCGCCCTCGCCCCCGCCGCCCCCGCGCTCGCCCTGGAGAACGGCCTGGCCCGCACGCCACCGATGGGCTTCAACAACTGGAACACCACTCAGTGCAGCGCCACCTTCAACGAGGCGATGGTCAAGGGCGTCGCCGACAGCTTCGTGTCGCTCGGCCTCAAGGACGTGGGCTACCAGTACGTCAACATCGACGACTGCTGGGCCGAGAAGACCCGTGACGCGAGCGGCAACCTCGTGCCGGAGCACACCCGCTTCCCGCACGGCATCAAGTCCGTCGCCGACTACGTGCATGCCAAGGGCCTCAAGTTCGGGCTCTACACCAGCGCGGGCACCAAGACCTGCAACGGCACCGGCGGCTTCCCCGGCGGGCTCGGCCACGAGCAGCAGGACGCCGACCTGTTCGCGTCCTGGGGCGTGGACTACCTCAAGTACGACAACTGCAACAACCAGGGCGTCGACGCGCAGCAGCGCTACAAGGCGATGCGCGACGCGCTCAAGAAGTCCGGCCGCCCGATCGTCTACAGCATCTGCGAGTGGGGCCGCACCGACCCCAAGGTGTGGACCTGGGGCGCCGACGTCGGCAACCTCTGGCGCACCACCGGCGACATCAGCGACAACTGGTCGAGCATGATCAGCAGAGTGCACACCAATGACGATCTCGCCGCGTACGCGGGGCCGGGCCACTGGAACGACCCCGACATGCTCGAGGTCGGCAACGGCGGTATGACCGCCACCGAGTACCGCACCCACTTCAGCCTGTGGGCCATGATGTCGGCGCCGCTGCTGATCGGCAGCGATGTCCGCTCGGCGTCGGCCGCCACCCAGGCCATCCTGAAGAACACCGACGTCATCGCCCTGGACCAGGACCCGTTGGGCAAGCAGGCCACCATCGTCTCGGCCACCGGCGGCCTGGCCGTCTACAGCAAGCAGCTCGCCAACGGCGACCGGGCGGTGGCGCTGCTCAACGAGACCGGTGCCACGGCAACGGTCTCCACCACCGCCTCGGCGATCGGCCTCGGCGGCTCGCCCTCGTACACGCTCAAGGACCTCTGGTCCAAGGCCACCCGCTCCACGACCGGCGCGATCAGCGCGTCCGTGCCGTCGCACGCCACCGTCGTCTACCGGGTCTCCCGTGCCGGAACGCAGCCGGACGGCTGGTACCAGGCCGAGGACGCCGCCGTCGCGCAGGGCGCGGTGGAGTCCAACCACACCGGCTACACCGGCACCGGTTTCGTCAACTACGACAACGTGACCGGAAGTTACGTCCAGTGGTCGGTGACCGCCGCGCAGGCGGGGCCCGCCACACTCACGCTCCGCTACGCGAACGGGACGACGACCGGCCGGCCGATGGACATCGCCGTCAACAGCACGGCGGTCTCCACCGGGCATCCGTTCGGCGGGACCGGCGACTGGAACACCTGGCAGAGCGCGTCCCTGACGGTCACCCTCAAGGCCGGCGCGAACACCGTCCGCGCGACCGCGACCACCGCGAACGGCGGACCCAACGTGGACCGGCTGGAACTCACCCAGCCATAACGGTCACGGGACGGTCCGCAGGACCGGACCATGGCGCCCGCCACCGCCTTCCCGCGCGGTGGGCGCCATGGTCCCGGCGCCCGCCGTGCGCTACACTCGCGCGCATGTTCCTCACCTCTCGTGCCTAGGCCGCAGCCCGCCCTTCGCGCCGGCCTGCCCGCCTCTGCCTGAGGAACAAAACCCATGTCTTCGCCACGCCCGGCGGCGTCCTACGCCGCCGTCCTGCGGGTCCCCCATGCCCGCCGCACCTTCGCCGCCGCCCTGTTGGGCCGGCTCTCCTACGGGATCGTCTCCCTCTCCCTGCTGCTCTCGCTCGCCGCGGCGACCGGCTCGTACGCCGTCGCCGGCATGATCACCACGGTCTTCGCCGCGACCAGCGTCGTCCTCGGCCCGGCCCGTGCCGGACTCATCGACCGCTGGGGGGCACGGCGCGCCCTGCCCGCCCTCGCCACCCCGTACGCGGTGGCGCTGACCGCGCTCTGCCTGGCCACCTGGCGGCCGGGTGCCCCGCTCTGGCTGCTCACCTTCCTGTCGGCGGCCGCGGGCACCCTCACCCCGCCGCTCGGCCCGACCATGCGGGCGCTGTGGAGCGCCCTCGTTCCGGACAAGCGCCTGCTGCAGCGGGCGTTCAGCCTGGACACGGTGGCGGAGGAGGGCCTGTTCATGACCGGCCCGCTGATCGCCGTCGCCGTCCGCCCCGCGCTCGGCCTCGCCCTGTCCGCCGGCCTGGTCCTCATCGGCACTCTCGCCCTGGCGGCGTCCCCGGCCGCGAAGCTGCTCACCGCGCGCGAGCCCTCCGTCCCGGCCGCGCGGCTGCGGTCGGCGGGGGTCCGCAAGGCGGCGTACGCGGCGGCCGGGCTCGGCTGCTGCCTGGGCGCCCTGGAGTTGTACGTCGTCGCCTTCACCGACCACCACGACCGCGCCTCCGCCGCCGGCTGGATCCTCGCCGCGCACGCGGCGGGCAGCGCGATCGGCGGGCTCCTCTACGGCCGGATCGCCTGGCGGCGCCCGGCGGCCGGCCGGCTGCCGTATCTGCTCGCCGCCCTCGCCCTGCTCTTCGCCCTCACCGGCGCCGCCCCGACCGTCGTCCTCTTCGCCCTCGGCATCGCCGCCGCCGGCACCATCGTCTCCCCCACCATGGCGACCGCGTACCTCGCGGCCGACGAACTCGCCCCGCCGGGGACCGCCACCCGCGCCACCGCCTGGGTCAACACGGGTGTCAACGCGGGCTCCTCGCTGGGCTCCGGCACCGCCGGTCTCCTCGTCGACCGGCTGCCGCTACCGCTGTGCTTCCTGCTGGCGGCCGCGCCTCCGCTGCTGCTCGCGCTCGGCGCGTATCCCCGGTCCGGGCGGGACGCTCGGGGCCGGAGCGAGGCGCCGCTCGCGAAGGCTTCCGAAGGCCGGGCGTAGCGGGTCCCGGGCCGATACCTCGCGTGTCCGCCCATACCTCGCCCGCCGCGTACTTCAATCGTCAACTTCCCTATGCCACAGGCATGTTGGCGCTTACTGTGGCCCGCAGTACCAGACGTCAAGGAGCTGCGGTGGGCAAGCGCCAATTAGGACAATATCCCCAGTCCCGGTACACACATCTGCTCTCGTCCGAACGTAACAGCAACTACACACAGCACCGGCCGGCGACCTTCGAGATTCCCGTCGAACGGCCCTCGAAGGGCTGCCAGTCGCGCACCCTCGCCTGTGAGACCTGCCGTACGTCGCTCACGTACACGGTCTTCAGCATCCCAGCGACCAGGGCCCGGCGCTGGGCGTGGCTGCTCACCACGCTGGCGGGCATCGCCTCGATGCTCGTCTCGGTCCTGGCCATCCACCACCTCGGCGGCGAGCACCCCGGCGAGGGCGTCAGCGGACTCCTCACCCTCGGCTCGATCGGCGGCTTCATCGTCGCCGCCATCGGTCTCAGCTTCTGGTGGTACGA
Source organism: Streptomyces sp. SID13666 (assembly GCF_010548325.1). Classification (NCBI taxonomy): domain Bacteria; kingdom Bacillati; phylum Actinomycetota; class Actinomycetes; order Kitasatosporales; family Streptomycetaceae; genus Streptomyces; species Streptomyces sp. SID13666. Next base: position 41,904 of record NZ_JAAGLX010000021.1, read on the forward strand.
GGACGGTGTCCGCGGCCCCGGCCGGCTGATGGGCATCGGCGGCCACACCATCAAACGCTGACGGCGCGCCCCGGCCTCGCAACCGTGGCGCGCCGCAGTGGCGTGCGTCGTTCCGCATGCGTCGTTCCGGGTGGGCGAAGGAGGATTCGAACCTCCACAGCCGAAGCGGGGGCTTTACAGGCCCTTGGGATCACCGATTCCCAGTTCGCCCGGGACGGAGGAGGTGGGGGTCGAACCCACACGGATGCTTGCGCACCCCAACGGTTTTCGAGACCGCGGCCGGCGCCGCCTTTCGGCTGGCTCCTCCATGAACTGCAGGACGTACGCGGAGAGTGCGCGGATCGAACGCGCGCGGGCTCGCACCCGACTACGGCTTAGCAAGCCGCTGCCTTACCACTCGGCCAACTCTCCCAGCTGCAAGGACTCAGCAGACGGGCGGCCACGAAAAAGCCGCCCTGGCGGGAATTCCCGCGGGCGGCCCGGCGACATCCGTCACCGATGGCTACGTGGCCCCGGGGCTCCCCTGCTGGGAAGGGGTACTGGAAGAGCGCTGATACGCCTGCGACAGACCGGCCTGGACGTTCATCGTGCGCTCCCCTCGTGCCTCGTTGGTGATGCCACCACTGTGCCGGGCGCCGACCGCCAGGGCAACGGATTATCCGCCGGGCTCAGCCGAGCCCCAGGACGCCGGCGATCGCCGGCGCGTAGGCGGCCTCGATCTCGTCCGGGGTGAGGGCGGCGACGGCGGGCAGGCGCAGGAGGTAGCGGGTGAGGGCGAGGCCGAGGAGCTGGGCGGAGACCAGGCCCGCCCGGCGGGCGGTATCGGGGCCCACGGGGGCCAACGCCGGGGCGAGGGCGGGGGCCACCACCCGGGCGAAGATGTCGCGCATGTGGGCGGCGGCCCGCTCGGCCGGGACGTCGCGGGGGACCGGCTGGACGACTACGAGGCGCGGCGCCGCCCGGTCGCCGAGCGGGTCGTGGCGTTCACCGACCGGACGACCCGGGTCGCCACCACCCGGAGCCGCGTGCTCCGCACGGCGCGCAACCTGGCCCTGCCGGCCGTCAGCCGCATCCCGGCCTTCCGTACCCGGCCGGCCACCGAACTGGCCGAGCTGAACTACCGCTGACCGGTGGCCGGCCGGCGGATGGCGGCCCTGTGTCAATTCCCCCCGGTTCAGGGTCAACCGGGCATCGACGACCGGTTCGCGAGGTGAGTGCGCACCGTGGGGGCGATACCGTCGGGAACGTCGGGGCGGCATCCGCACCGATGCCCCCGCCCCGCCCGGCCGCCCCGGCGCCGGAACCACCCGTCCGCTCCCCCCGGAGGACCGCAATGCAGCGCAGCCGCGCAGAAGAGCCCGGGAACGATCTCCCGGCGGGCCCGCTGTACGTACCCGTACGGCGCGGACCCGCCGGTTTCGCGCTGCGGCTGTGCCGTACGCCGCTCGGTTCGAGGACGGCCGTCGCCTTCACCAGCGAGCAGCGGCTGCGGTCGGTCATGGGCGCCGGGCAGGCGTGGATCCGGCTCTCCGAGCCCGCGGTCCGGGCGCTGTCGGCGCCGCTGGGCGCCACCACGGTGACCGTCGACCCCCTGCTCACCGCCCGCCGGGTGCGGGACCCGGAGGCCGTCGCCGTCGCCCTGTGCTGACGACGGCCGCGTCCACCACCCCCGCAACGACCCGCGCTCACACCGCGGGCTGAACGTCGCCCACCATCGAGGAGGGGACGTCGCCGCGGCCCGCCAGATCGCCCGGCGGGATGCCGGGGTGGTGCCGGACGGCCGCGTCCGGCCCCGGAGCCCCGGCCTCGCCGAGAGCGAGCCGGGAGACGATCCGATAGCGGTCACCGCGGTAGAGCGAGTGGACGTACTCGACCGGGCGGCCGGTCTCGTCCTTGGTGAGACGTTCGAAGAGCAGGGCCGGGGAAAGCAGCGGCACGCCCAGCAGCCGGGCCTCGACCTCGTTGGTGACGGTCGGCTCGATGGACTGGACCGCCTCGTGGACCCGCACCCGGTGCTTGTCGCGCAGGAACCGGTAGAAGTCCCCGGACTCCATGTCCGCCGGCCGCAGACCCGGCACGAGCAGGGCGGGCACGTGCAGGTACTCGATGGCCATCGGCTCGCCGTCGACGAGCCGGAGCCGGGCGATGTAGGTGATCTCGGCCGCGGGTGAGATGTGCAGCTTGCGGCCCACCCTGGCACCGGCCTGGACGGTGGTCAGCTCCAGGACCTTGCTGGACCAGGTGCCGTCGGCCTTCGGCAGCGAGAACGAGTGCTCGTCCGCCACCAGCTCCTGGGTGATCTTGGCGGGCGCGACGAACATCCCGCGCCCGTGCTCGCGGACGATCAGCCCGGTGTTGACCAGTTCGTCGACGGCGGAGCGCAGCGTCGGGCGGGAGACCGACAGCTGCTCGCACAGGGTCCGCTCGGAGGGGATCGGGTCGCCGGGCACATGGGATTCGACGAGCTCCAACAGGTAGTCGCGCACCCGTTCGCGCTTGAGCGCCGACCGTGGCGACTCGCTTCCCATACCTGACTCCTTCGTGCCGTCCGGGGTCCGCCCCGGCGCGTCCGGGCAGCGTTCTGTCTGCGTCCTGTCCAGTACCTCCCCTGAAGGCTATCCAGATCCTGACCAGTACGCCAGGCCGGCCCGCGTCACGTAGGCGGACCAGTTGCGGCCGGTACCGGTGATCCGGGGGAATCCGGGGGTCAGGCCTTTGCCTGCACGACCTCTTGACGGCACCACTGGTCTATGCCACCTTCTCCAACCAGCACCAGACCAGTTGTGAAGTGGTAAGTTCCGCCGCTCCTATTCGAGGTGACAGACCCCGTGAGAACCAGACTCCTTGCAGGCACCGCGGCGCTCGCGATCGCCGTAGCCGGCCTGAGCGCCTGTAGTTCCTCCTCCGACTCGTCGGACACCGCAGGCGACGGCAAGAGCCCCGCCGAGCTCACCGTGTGGATCATGAAGGGCAGCGTTTCCGATCCCTTCCTCCAGCGGTTCAAGACGGATTTCGAGACGACCCACTCCGGTACCACCCTGAAGATCCAGATCCAGGAGTGGGACGGTATCGGCGCGAAGATCACCAGTGCTCTGGCCAGCAAGGACGCGCCGGACGTCATCGAGGTCGGCAACACCCAGGTCGCGCAGTACGCCGCCAGCGGCGGAGTCAAGGATCTGACCGAGAAGGTCGCCGACCTCAAGGGCGCGGACTGGATACCGGGCCTGGCCGAGCCCGGCAAGATCGACGGCAAGCAGTTCGGCATCCCCTGGTACGCCGCCAACCGTGTGGTGGTCTACAACAAGGACCTCTTCACCCAGGCCGGCATCACCACCCCGCCCAAGACGCGCGACGAGTGGATCGCCGACACCACCAAGCTCAACACCGGTGGCAACGACGGGATCTATCTGACGGGGCAGACCTGGTACGCGCTGGCCGGCTTCGTCTGGGACGAGGGCGGTGAGTTCGCCGTCAAGGACGGCGACAAGTGGAAGGGCACCCTCGACACGCCCCAGGCGCAGGCCGGGATGGCGTTCTACAAGAAGCTCCAGGCGCTGGGCAAGGGCCCGAAGGACTCCGACGAGGCCAAGCCGCTGCAGGCGGAGGTCTTCGCCAAGGGCAAGAGTGCGCAGATCATCTCCGTCCCCGGTGGCGCGGCCGCGATCATCAAGGCCAACCCGGCGATGAAGGACAAGATCGGCTTCTTCCCGATCCCCGGCAAGACGGCCGACAAGCCCGGCGCGGTCTTCACCGGCGGCTCCGACCTCATCATCCCGGAGGCGTCGCAGCACCAGGACGCGGCCTACGAGGTCGTCAAGGCGCTGGCCGGCGAGAAGTGGCAGACGGACATGGCCAAGGAGATGAGCTACGTCCCCAACAGGACGTCGCTGGCCGGTGTGCTGGCGGGCAACGAGGGCGGCGCGGTGATGGCGGTCGGCGCGGCCAACGGCCACGGCACCCCCAACTCCCCCAACTGGGCGGCCGTCGAGGCGAACAACCCCATCAAGCAGTACATGACGCAGTACCTCACCGGAGCGGACCCGGCCACGGCCGCCCGTACCGCGTCCGAGGCCATCACCAAAGCGCTGAACACCGCTTCCTGAACGGGGAGCGGTCCGCGCGGGCCCGCGTGGCCGCCCCCGCCTGACGAGTCGGACCCCAACAGGACAACAGGAGAAGTGTCGTGCCCGCTGCACCCCCCGCCGCCCGTCGGCGCCCCCCTCAACAGGCCTCCGTGGATCCGCCCCCGGCCCTCCGCCGCCGCCGGCGGCCCGTGCTCGGCGCCGTCTGGCCGTATCTGTTGATCGCTCCCACCGTGGTGGGCACGGCCTTCCTCCTGCTCTACCCGCTGATCCGCAACACCGTGATGTCCTTCCAGCACTTCCGGCTGGGCGAACTGATCCGCGGCGGCGCCACCTTCGTCGGATTCGACAACTACTCGGAGGTGCTCAACGACCCCGAGTTCTGGACGGTGGTCCGCCGCACCCTGTGGTGGACCGCGCTCAATGTCGTCCTCATCATGCTGATCGGCACCCTGGTCGCCCTGATGCTGGCGCGGCTCGGCAAGCGGATGCGGCTGGCCGTGATGAGCGCCCTCGTGCTGACCTGGGCGACGCCGGTGATCGCCGCCACCACCATCTTCCAGTGGCTCTTCCAGTCCCGCTTCGGAGTGGTCAACTGGGTCCTGGTGGAGCTCGGGTTCGACTCCTACCGCGACTACTCCTGGTTCGCCGACGGGAACTCGACCTTCTTCATCCTGGTCACCCTGGTCGTCTGGCAGTCGGTGCCGTTCGCCGCGCTGACCCTCTACGGCGGGCTCACCACGATCTCCGCCGAGCTGTACGAGTCGGCCCGGCTGGACGGCGCCGGCGGCTTCCAGGTCTTCCGCCACGTCACCTTCCCCATGCTGCGGCAGCTGTTCGCCCTGATCACCTCGCTCGAAGTGATCTGGTGCTTCAAGTGCTTCGCCCAGATCTGGGTGATCAGCGAAGGCGGCCCGAACGGGGCGACCACCACCCTGCCCGTCTACGCCTTCCAGATCGCGCAGTCGCTCCACAAGTACGACGTCGGCTCGGCGGTCTCCACGCTCACCGTGCTGATCCTGCTCGTGGCGCTCGTCCTCAATCTGCGCCGGATGTTCCAGCAGGAAGGAGCGGCCCTGTGACCCGGTCGCTGCGCAAGGTCCCGCTCAACCTCGCCGCGCTGTCCGTCGTGGCCGTGTCGGTCTTCCCCGTCTACTGGATGGTGCTGACCGCCTTCAAGCCGACCGTGGACATCCAGGCCGACACCCCGTCGTTCTGGCCCCGGCACCTCACCCTCGACCACTTCTCCACCGCCGTGCACGCCGACGGCTTCGGCACCTTCTGGCGCAACAGCCTCACCGTCACCCTCGGCGCGGTGCTGCTCTCGCTGGCCGTCGCGCTGCTGGCCGCCTTCGCGGTCGGCCGGATGCGCTGGCGCGGCAGGCGGGCATTCATCCTGATGGTGTTCACCGCGCAGATGGCGCCCTGGGAGGCGCTGCTGATCCCGATGTACGTCATCGCCCGGGACACCGACATGCTCGACAAGCTGTCGATGCTCACCCTGGTCTACTTCATGACCACGCTGCCGTTCACCATCGTGACGCTGCGCGGGTTCCTCGCCGCGATACCGGTGGAGCTGGAGGAGGCGGCCCAGGTGGACGGCTGCACCCGGCCGCAGGCGTTCCGCCGGGTGACGTTCCCGCTGCTCGCCCCCGGGCTGCTGTCCACCTCGCTGTTCGGGTTCATCACGGCCTGGAACGAGTTCGCGTTCGCCAACACGCTGATCATCAAGAACCAGGACGCCAGGACGCTGCCGGTGTGGCTCTCCTCGTTCAGCAACGTCTTCGGCACCGACTGGGGCGCCACGATGGCCGCCTCCTCGCTCTTCATGCTCCCCGTCCTCGTGGTCTTCCTCGCCCTGCAGAACCGGGTCACCTCCGGGATGACCGCCGGTGCGGTCAAGGGGTGACGCGTCATGCGGGAGACGCCGTGCGAGAGCTGCCCCGATGTCCGTCCGGGCCTGGAGGCCGAGCTGTGATCATTCCCCACCCCAGTCATCTGGTCCGTATCCCGGGCCACTTCACCTTCACCACCGACACCACCGTCCGGGTCACGGAGGGCGCGGAGGGCGCCGCCCGGCTGCTGCGCACCCTGCTGGGCCCCGCCACCGGGCTCCCGCTCCGCTCCTCCCCCGACGGCAACGTCATCCTCGCCCTGGACCCGCAGCTCGGCGGGCTGGGCGCGGAGGGCTACGGGCTGACCGTCGGCCCGGACGCGATCCTGCTGCGGGCGGCGCAGCCGGCCGGGCTGCTGAACGGCGTTCAGACGATCCGCCAACTGCTGCCGCCCGAGGCGCTGTCGGCGGTGCCGGTCACCGGGGTGCCGTGGCGGCTGCCGTGCGTCCAGGCCACCGATGTGCCGCGGTACCCCTGGCGCGGGGCGATGCTCGACGTCGCCCGGCACTTCCAGCCGGTGTCGTTCCTGCGGCGTTTCGTGGACCTGCTCGCCTTCCACAAGCTCAACGTCCTGCATCTGCACCTCACCGACGACCAGGGCTGGCGGATGCCGGTACCCGGGTATCCGCTGCTGACCGAGACCGGCGGCCACCGGGCCCGCAGCATGACCGGCCGGGCCGGCAGCGCCAGCTACGACGACAATCCGCACGGCGGTGTCTACACCGCCGCCCAGCTGCGCGCGCTCGTCGGCTACGCGGCCGAGCGGGGGGTGACCGTCGTCCCCGAGATCGAGATGCCGGGTCACGCCCGGGCGGCGCTCGCCGCCTATCCACACCTGGGGAACGTCCCCGGCCGGCAGCTGGACGTGTGGACCGAGTGGGGGGTGTGCGAGAACGTCCTGGGCGTGCACGACGAGGTGCTGGAGTTCTGCCGCGCGGTGCTCGGCGAGGTCCTGGACGTCTTCCCGTCCCCGTACATCCACATCGGCGGCGACGAGTGCCCCACCGTCGAATGGGAGGACAGCCCACGGGCGCGGCAGCGGGCCGTGGCCGAGCGGCTGGCGGGGCCGAAGGCGCTGCACGGCTGGTTCCTCGGGCGGATCGGCGACTTCCTGCTGCGCGAGGGCCGCAAGCCGGTGTGCTGGGCGGAGGACGGCGGAGTGCTGCCGCCGGAGTTCACCGTCATGCCGTGGCGGGACTCGGGCCACGGGCTGGCCGCCGCCCGGCGGGGCCATGACGTCGTGATGGCGCCGTACCGCTCCACGTATCTCGACTACCCGCAGACCGACCGGCCGGGCGAGCCCTTCGGGCAGGCCGGCGCCGTCGTCGATCTGCGGGCCGTGCACGGCAACGATCCCGCGCCGCAGGACTGGGAGCCGGCGGCCACCGCCCGGGTGCTGGGCACGCAGGGGCAGTTGTGGACGGAGTTCGCCGCCACGCCCGCGCAGGTCGAGTACCTCGCCTTCCCCCGGCTGTCGGCCCTCGCCGACAGCGCGTGGAACCCCCGCAGCGACTGGACCACCGACTTCCTCCCCGCCATGCGCCACCACGAGGCCCGGCTCGCGGCGCTCGGCACCCACCGCTGACACCCGTCCCGGCACCGCCGTGCGCCTCCCCCACAGATGTTCCACCGCGCACCACCCGCAGTCGCACCAGCAGTAGTTCCTTCCAGCACTTCCCCCTGCGACACCCCCACCTGGAAAGGGATTCACCGTGTCCGCAAGATCACGTATACCCGTCCGCGTGCGTACGGCGATGGCCCTGTGCACCTCCGCCGGGCTGGCCTGCGCCGCGCTGACGGCCATGCCCGCCTCGGCCGCCCAGGACTCGCTCAGCGCGCAGTACCGCACCAGCGCGACCGGGGCCACCGCCGACCAGTCGGAACCGTGGCTGAAGGTCACCAACACCGGCAGCACGACCGTGCCGCTCAGCGGTGTGACGGTGCGCTACTACTTCAAGGCCGACACCGCCGACTCCTCGTACCGCTTCGCCTGTTCCTGGGCGGTGCGCGGCTGTGCCAACATCACCGGCACGTTCGGCACCCTGGCGCACCCCACCGCCACCGCCGACCGCTATCTGGAGATCGGCTTCACTTCGGGCGCCGGCTCGCTCACGCCCGGCGCCGACACCAGCGACATGCAGCTGCGGTTCTACCGGTCCACCTGGGCGACGCTCCGGCAGAGCGACGACTACTCGTTCAACGGCGCCCAGACGTCGTACGCCAACTGGTCGAAGGTCACCGTGCAGCGCGGCGGGACGGTTCTGTGGGGCACCGCGCCCGACGGCAACGACCCGACGCAGCCGCCGACCGACCCGCCGACGACGCCCCCCACCACACCGCCGAACCAGAACGGCCCGGCGCTCTTCGACGACTTCGACTACACCAGCAGCAGCGACCCGCTGGTGCAGCAGCACGGCTGGACCGTGAAGTCGGGGCAGGGCGGGCCCGGTGTCCCGGGGGCCACCTGGTCGCCGCAGGACGTCACCTTCGCGCCGGAGAACGGCAACAGCATCATGAACCTCAAGCTCACCACCGACGGAACGGCCGCCGGCACCAAGGAGACCGAGATCCAGACCACCGCGCGCAAGTTCCGCAACGGGACGTACGCGGCCCGCGTGAAGTTCAACGACACCCCCGCCACCGGCCCGGACGGGGACCACGTCAACCAGACGTTCTTCGCCTTCACACCGCTCGCGCACGACATGGACCCCGACTACGGGGAGCTGGACTTCGAGTACCTGCCCAACGGCGGCTGGGGCGAGACCGGCAACATCATGTACACCACGTCCTGGGAGACCTACCAGAACGACCCCTGGAACGCGGTCAACACCCACACCGAGAGCCGGCAGAGCTACGACGGCTGGCACGACCTGATCGTCACCGTCGACAACACGAACATCAAGTACTACATCGACGGGCAGCTGTTCGGGACGCACGGCGAGCCGTATCTGCCGGAGACGCCGATGTTCATCGACTTCAACCACTGGCTCATCGACCTCGCGGGACAGACCGGCAGCACGCCGCGCTCGTACAACCAGAAGGTCGACTACGTGTACTTCGCCAAGGACCAGGTGCTGAGCCCGGCCCAGGTGCAGGCCCAGGTGGCCGCCTACCGGGCGGCCCGTGTCACCCAGGTGGACACCGTCCCGGCGGGCTGAAGCCGCCGGAGCGGCGGCACCGTCAGCCCGCGGGTTCGATCCGGACCTCGTGGGTCTCCGCCGACGGATCGCTGACGGCCAGCAGCCGCGCGCCCTCCGCCATGAGGGCGTCGCGGTCGCCGGCCGTCAGCCGTACGAAGGGCGTGACGATCACCGCGGCGCCGGCCTTCGTACGATCGAACCGCCAGGTGCCGCCGACGAAGCCGTCGACCAGGATCGTGCCGCGGATGATGCCGTTGACCGTCATCACCCGCTTCCGGTACTCGTCGGCGAGGATCCGGGTCCGGTCGGCGTGCGACAGCAGCAGGTTGTCGAAGTCGGCGACGAAGCGGGCCGGGACGGGGACGTCCGGGTCGGGGAGCACCGCGCCGGGCAGATCGTGGAGCTCCCGGCCGTCCTCGTCACGGTATGGACGAAGGTCCAAGCCCGCCACGACCGAGCGCAGCCCGGTCAGTCCCGACCACTTCTGGATGTCGGCGACGGTCGCGGGACCGAACGCCGCCAGGTAGCGCTCGACGACGGGCCCGGGGTCGGGGTCGGCGAGCGGCGCGCCGAGATACTCCTCGACGGTGGCGTAGGTGGGCTGCCCGCTCTCTCCCCACAGCCCGCGCGGCGGCAGCTGCACCAGCGGGGCCCACAGACGCAGCGCCTTCTCCAGCGCGTCGGGCTCGACGCCGGGCCAGCGGACGGCGAGCAGCTCGCGCAGCTCACGGGGGTTGCGCGGGCGCTCGGCGAGGAGTTCACGGCCGGCGGCCACCAGCTCGTCGCGGTCCACGTCGCGCAGCGCCGCGCCTCCCCAGGCCGCGCTCCTGACCATCCGGTCGAACACCGGCTGCAGCAGCGGCCGCAGGAGCAGCGCGTCGCCGGCGCTCACCAGGTGCACGGTGCCGCGCATGAGCGTCAGCCGCACCGCGCCACGGTCCTTCATCAGCTGCGCCAGCTCGTCGAAGGAGAAGTCCCGCAGCCGGGTCCACAGGCCGATGTACGGGGCGTTGGACGCCTGGGACTGCATGCCGAGCAGCCGCTCGATCACCTCGATCGCGGGCACCTTCGCCCGCTCCAGGAGGAGTTGGCGCTCCAGCAGAGCGCGGTTGAGCGTACGGCGGTCCAGCGTCGTCGTCGGCATACCGCCTACGCTACGACGCCTTGCGGACGGTTCCGGTCCTCAACGACGACACGAGCAGGAGCTATGCCGCGGAGGAGCCGACCCGCCGGGCTATCGGGGGTTCGGCCTCGTGGTGGATCGGCGTGTGCGCGCCCGTCAGCGGAACGCCGCTGCCGCCGCGCCGGTGGGCGACGATCTCCGCGGCGATGGACAGCGCGGTCTCCTCGGGCGTCCGCGCGCCGAGGTCGAGACCGATCGGCGAGCGCAGCCTGGCCAGTTCGAGTTCGGTGACGCCGACCTCCCGCAGCCGCTCGAGGCGGTCCAGGTGGGTGCGGCGTGAGCCCATGGCGCCGACGAAGGCGATGGGAAGCTTCAGGGCCCGCTCCAGCAGCGGTACGTCGAACTTGGCGTCGTGGGTCAGTACGCAGATGACCGTGCGGCCGTCGACGCGTCCCGCGGCGGTGGTCTCGTCGAGGTAGCGGTGCGGCCAGTCGACGATGACCTCGTCGGCCTCCGGGAAGCGCGCGCGGGTGGCGAAGACGGGGCGCGCGTCGCAGAGCGTCACCTCGTAGCCGAGGAACTTGCCGACCTTGACGACGGCGCCGGCGAAGTCGATCGCGCCGAAGACGATCATGCGGGGCGCCGGCACGCTGGACTCGACGAGCAGCGTGAGCGGTTCGCCGCAGCGGCTGCCGTCCGCGCCGATCCCGATCGTGCCGGTCCGGCCCGCTTCCAGCAGGGCGTGGGCCTCGGCCGCCGCCGTGCGGTCCCGCTCGGGGTCGCCGAGGCTGCCCTCGTACCGTCCGTCGGCCCGCAGGGCCAGGGCCCGGCCGAGCAGCCCGGCCGGTCCCTCGACGATCCTGGCCACCGCGGCCGTCTCTCCCGCTGCGGCGGCGGCCAGGGCCGCCGTGAACTCCGGCCGCACGCCGGGGTCCACTCGCTGGACGAAGATGTCTATGACGCCGCCGCAGGTGAGCCCCACGGCGAACGCATCGTCGTCCGAGTATCCGAAGCGCTGGAGCACGGGCTCCGCCGAGTCCCCTGACTCCAGCGCTTCCTTGCAGAGCTCGTAGACAGCTCCTTCGACGCACCCTCCGGACACGCTGCCGATCGCGGTGCCGTCGGAATCGACGGCGAGCGCGGCACCGGGCTGCCGGGGCGCACTTCCGCCCACCGCGACCACGGTCGCGACGGCGAACGGACGCCCCTGGCGGCACCAGCGGTGCAGCTCGTCAGCGATGTCCAGCATGGTGAACAGCTCCTCTACTTGACGCCGAGCCAGCTCTCGATGGGGTGGAGAGCGAAGAAGACGAAGAACACCGCCGTGAGCACCCACATGAAGATGCCGGGCTCACGCCACTTGCCCTGCGCCGCCTTGATGGCGGTGTAGGAGATGACGCCCGCGGCGACACCTGCGGTGATGGAGTACGTGAAGGGCATGAGGACCACGGTCAGGAAGACCGGGACCGAGACCGAGCGGTCCGACCAGTCGACGTGCCGGGCGTTGCTCATCATCATCGCGCCGATGACGACCAGGGCCGCCGCCGCGACCTGGCCCGGGACGATCTGGGCCAGCGGGGTGAAGAACAGGCCGGCCGCGAAGAGCAGACCGGTGACGACGCTGGACAGACCCGTACGGGCGCCCTCGCCGACTCCGGTGGCCGACTCGATGAAGACCGTCTGGCCGGAGGCACCGGCGACGCCGCCGATCGCACCACCCGCACCGTCGATGAACAGTGCCTTGCTGAGGCCGGGCATCCGGCCCTGCTCGTCGGCGAGCTTGGCCTCGGTGCCGACGCCGATGATGGTGGCCATCGCGTCGAAGAAGCCGGCCAGCACCAGGGTGAAGACGATGACGCCGACGGTCATGCCGCCGATGGATCCCCAGCCGCCGAACTCGACGTGTCCGAAGAGCCCGAAGTCGGGCATGGAGACCGCGCTGCCGTTCAGCTTCGGGGCCGCACCGCCCCAGTCCTTGTCGGTCAGGCCGCCGACGGAGTTGACGACGACCGAGAGGATCGTGCCGACGACGATGCCGATCAGGATCGCGCCGGGGATGTTGCGGGCCTGCAGCATGAAGATCAGGAGCAGCGTGACGCAGAAGAGCAGGACCGGCCAGCCGGAGAGCTGTCCGCCGACGCCCAGGGCGACCGGGGCGGTGCCCTTCGCGTCACCCTTGCCGACGAATCCGGCGTTCACCAGGCCGATGAGGGCGATGAACATCCCGATGCCGATGGTGATGCCGTGCTTCAGTGCCAGCGGTATCGCGTTCATGACGATCTCGCGGAGCCCGGTGACCACCAGCAGCACGATGATGGCGCCGTAGATCACACACATGCCCATGGCCTGCGGCCAGGTCATGTTGGGGGCCACCTGGGTGGCCAGCACGCCGGAGACGCTCAGTCCCGCGGCGAGTGCGAGCGGTACCTTGCCGAGGAATCCCATCAGCAGGGTGGAGACCGCCGCGGCGAGGGCCGTCGCGGTGATCAGTCCCGCATGGCTGAGCTTGTGACCGCTGGCGTCCGGGCCGGACAGCAGGAGCGGGTTGAGCAGCAGGATGTAGCACATCGCCATGAAGGTCGTGATGCCGCCGCGGACCTCGCGGGGAATCGTCGACTCTCTCTCGGAGATGTGGAAGTACCGGTCGAGCCAGGACCGTCCGGCCGGCGGGCGCGAGCCCGCGCCCGCGTCCTCCGCCGTGGTCTTCAGCTCTACAGGGGTTTGGGTCATGGTGCCGACTCCCAAGGTTCAATGGGACACCCGCACATGGTGTGCGGATTTTGGGATGCTGCTATGGCTGCACGACCCGGGGGACGGCCCGAGGCGAACGGGATGAAGCGGTTTGGCCGGTGCGCGCGGCGGGAGCCGGGCAGGGGCCGGGACGGTGTCCGTCCGGCGGCCGCGGGTGCGGCCGGTCCGGTCGGATGCCGTTGCCACGGAGGCCGAGTGGTGGCGCCTGGGTGGCCCCGGACGGGGCGGGGATCGTCATTCCCCCACCCCGTCCGGAGGTCGTCACGTGCCGGTGAGGTGTTCGGGCCTGACCGGTACGCGCTTGAGTGCCAGGCCGGTCGCGGCGCGGATGGCGGCGACGACGGCGGGCGTGGAGGAGAGCGTCGGGGCCTCACCGATGCCGCGGAGCCCGTACGGGGCGTGCTCGTCCGCGAGTTCCAGCACGTCGACCGGGATGGTCGGCGTGTCGAGGATGGTGGGGATCAGGTAGTCGGTGAAGGACGGGTTCCGTACCTTCGCGTTCTTGTCGACGATGATCTCTTCCATGACGGCCAGGCCGAGGCCCTGGGTGGTGCCGCCCTGGATCTGGCCGACGACCGACAGCGGGTTGAGCGCCTTGCCGACGTCCTGGGCCGCGGCCAGCTCGATGACCTTGACCAGGCCCAGTTCGGTGTCGACCTCGACGACCGCGCGGTGGGCGCAGAACGAGTACTGGACGTGACCGTCGCCCTGCCCGGTGACCAGGTCGAACGCCTGGGTCGGGCGGTGCCGCCACTCCAGCTCGAGGTCGATGGTCTCGCCCTCGATGACATCCACCAGATCGGCGAGCACCTCGCCGCCGTCGGTGACGACCTTGCCGCCCTCCAGGAGGAGTTCGGCGGTGGCCCACGCGGGGTGGTAGGTGCCGAACTTCGCGCGGCCGAGTTCCAGGACCTTCTCGCGGACGGCCTCGCAGGAGTTCTTCACCGCGCCACCGGTCACGTACGTCTGCCGGGAGGCGGACGTGGAGCCGGCGGAGCCGACCTGCGTGTCGGCGGGGTGGATCGTCACCTGCGTGACGCCCAGCTCGGTGCGGGCGATCTGGGCGTGCACGGTGACGCCGCCCTGGCCGACCTCGGCCATCGCGGTGTGCACCATGGCGACCGGTTCGCCGTTGATGACCTCCAGCCGCACGCGGGCGGTGGAGTAGTCGTCGAAGCCCTCGGAGAAGCCGACGTTCTTGATGCCGACCGCGTAGCCGACCCCGCGCACGACACCCTCGCCGTGGGTGGTGTTCGACAGGGCGCCGGGCAGGTCACGGATGTCGATGGACCGGCCTTCCGCGTCACCGGCCAGCCACTGCTGCTCGGGCGGCATCGGCAGCGCCTTGACGCGGCGCAGCAGTTCGGCGACCGGGGCCGGGGAGTCGACCTTCTGGCCGGTCGGCATGATCGTGCCCTGGCTCATCGCGTTGAGCTGGCGGAACTCGACCGCGTCCATGCCGAGCGCGGCGGCGAGCTTGTCCATCTGCGCCTCGTAGGCGAAGCACGCCTGGACGGCGCCGAAGCCGCGCATCGCGCCGCAGGGCGGGTTGTTGGTGTAGAGCGCGACGGCCTCGATCTCGACGTCGTCGATCACGTACGGGCCGACCGCCAGCGAGGAGGCGTTGCCGACGACGGCCGGGGAGGCCGATGCGTAGGCGCCGCCGTCCAGCACGATCCGGCACTTCATGTGCGTGATCTTGCCTTCGCTGGTGACGCCGTGCTCGTACCAGAGCTTCGCCGGGTGGCGGTGCACATGGCCGAAGAAGGACTCGAAGCGGTTGTAGACGATCTTGACCGGCTTGCCGGTGCGGAGCGCCAGCAGGCACGCGTGGGCCTGCATCGACAGGTCCTCGCGGCCGCCGAACGCACCGCCGACGCCGGACAGCGTCATACGGATCTTGTCCTCGGGCAGACCGAGGACCGGGCTGAGCTGGCCGAGGTCCGAGTGCAGCCACTGGGTGGCGATGTACAGGTCGACGCCGCCGTCCTCGGCGGGCACGGCCAGGCCGGACTCCGGGCCGAGGAAGGCCTGGTCCTGCATGCCGACCTCGTACTCACCGCTGATGACGATGTCGGCGCGTTTGGCCGCCTCGTTCGCGTCGCCGCGGATGATCGGCTGGCGGTGCACGATGTTCGGGTGCGTGACGTGGTCCGCGTGGTGGTCGTCGCGGTTCGGGTGCAGGATCGGCGCGCCGTCCGCGAGCGCCGTCTCCTCGTCGATGACCAGCGGCAGCAGCTCGAACTCGACCTTGATCTTGGCGGCCGCGCGGCGGGCGGTCTCCGGGTGGTCGGCGGCGATGATGGCGATCGGTTCACCGTGGTAGCGCACGACGCCGTCGGCCAGGACCGGGGTGTCCTTGTACTCCAGCCCGTACTTGGTGAAGGCGGGCAGGTCGTCATGGGTCATGACGGCGTAGACGCCGGAGGTGGCGAGCGCCTCGCCGGTGTCGATCGAGAGGATCTTGGCGTGGGCGTGCGGGCTGCGGAGCGTGAAGCCCCACAGCATGTCCTCGTGCCACATGTCCGAGGAGTACGCGAACTCACCGGTGACCTTCAGGGTGCCGTCCGGGCGCAGCGTGGACTCGCCGAGGCCGCCCATGGTCTTGCTGCCCTGGGTGATGTTCGTGGGATTGCGGGTAACGCCCATGATCAGACGCCCTCTCCGGCTGTGACGGACGCGCCGCGCGCTGCCGCGAGGCGGACCGCGTCGAGGATCTTCTCGTAGCCGGTGCAGCGGCACAGGTTGCCCGAGAGGGCCTCGCGGATGTCCTGGTCGGACGGGGACGGGTTGCGCTCCAGCAGCTCGTCGGCCGCGACGAGGAGGCCGGGGGTGCAGAAACCGCACTGCACGGCGCCGGCGTCGATGAACGCTTCCTGGATCGGGGACAGGTCCCCGGCCTCGGTGCTCTCACCGGTCTGCCCGTCGGCCGGCTTGGCGGCCCACTTCTGGGCCTCGCCGAGGGGGGTGCCGCAGGCGCCGGTACCGCAGCGGCCGGCCGCGCGGTCCTTGGCGTAGTCCGCCAGGCCCTCCACGGTCACGACGTCGCGGTCCTGGACCTGAGCGGCGGCCACCAGGCACGCACACACCGGAACACCGTCGAGGCGGACCGTGCAGGAGCCGCACTCGCCCTGCTCACAGGCGTTCTTCGAGCCCGGGAGTCCCATGCGCTCGCGGAGGACGTAGAGAAGGCTCTCGCCTTCCCAGACGTCGTCGGCCTCCTGCGGGCGGCCGTTGACATTGAAGGTCACGCGCATGACTGCGTCCTCTCGTTCCCACGGTACTCGTCCCAGGTCCAGCCGAGCGTGCGGCGGGCCATGACGCCCAGCGCGTGACGGCGGTACGAGGCGGTGCCGCGTACGTCGTCGATGGGGTTGGCGGCCCCGGAGACCAGCTCCGCGAACTGCCGCGCCACGGCCGGCGGGATGATCTTGCCGTTCTCCCAGAAACCGCCCTCTTCGAGCGCGGCGGTGAGGAAGTCCTCGGCGACGCGGGCGCGGAGCGGGGTGGGAGCGGCCGAGCCGATGCCGGTCTTGACCGTCCTCGTCTCGGGGTGCAGCGCCAGGCCGAACGCGCAGACCGCGATGACCATCGCGTTGCGGGTGCCGACCTTGGAGAACTGCTGCGGCCCGTCGGCCTTCTTGATGTGCACGGCGCGGATCAGTTCATCGGCGGCGAGCGAGTTCCGCTTCACGCCGGTGTAGAACTCCTCGACCGGGATCAGCCGGGTACCGCGGACGGAGACGGCCTCGACCTCGGCGCCCGCGGCCAGCAGGGCCGGGTGCGAGTCGCCGGCCGGGGAGGCGGCACCGAGGTTGCCGCCGACGCTGCCGCGGTTGCGGATCTGCGGGGAGCCGACGGTGTGGGCGGCGAGCGCCAGACCGGGCAGCTCGGTGCGCAGGTGCTCCATGATCCGGGTGTACGGGACCGAGGCACCCAGGCGGACGGTCTCCTCGGTCACCTCCCACTCCTGCAGCTCACCGATCCGGTTCAGGTCCAGCATCACGTCGGGCCGGCGGTGGTCGAAATTGATCTCGACCATCACGTCGGTGCCGCCCGCGATGGGCACAGCTGTGGGGTGCTCGGCCTTTGCGGCGAGCGCCTCCTCCCAGCTTGCGGGGCGCAGGAAGTCCATGGGGGTTCTCTTCTCGAATCTCGAGCGGGGCTGTTCACGTGTTGTTAACGCTGCGTGGGGCCCAGTACACGGCCCACCACCCTTCCGGGTGCAGTCACTGAAAACATGAAGGACTTGGCTGGCCAGTACTCATGTCTTGTAGATTCCTATGAAAGGGCGCCGTCCGAAACCTCGCGGCATCGGACCGGCAACACCAATGGAACGAACCAGGCGCCACCCTGGTAGGGCTTTGACCAGGCAAGCGTTCGAGACAAGGCGACAACGATGCGGCTGCGCGCACTGCTGGACACCGAGGTTCTGGGCCTGCGCCTGCTCGGTGGTGAGGACGAGCTGGACCGCACGGTCCGTGGCGTGATGACCACGGATCTTCGCGATCCGAGCCGTTATCTCACGGGCGGTGAGCTGGTGCTCACAGGACTCGCCTGGCGGCACGAAGCGGAGGACTCCGAGCGATTCGTACGAATCCTCGCCTCGGCCGGTGTAGCTGGACTCGCGGCGGGCGAGGCCGAGCTGGGCTCCATCCCCGACGATCTGGTGGCGGCCTGCTTCCGCCACCGGCTGCCGCTGTTCGCCGTGGACGAGAACGTCGCCTTCGCCTCGATCACCGAGCACGTCGTCCGGCAGGTCTCCACGGAGCGGGCCGGCGATCTGGCCGCGGTCGTGGACCGGCACCGGCGGCTGATGTCGTCGGGCCCCGCGGGCGGCGGCCCCGACGCCGTGCTGGATCTGCTCGGCACCGACCTGGACCTGCGCGCCTGGGTGTTGTCCGCCACCGGACGGCAGATCGCCGGTTCGGAGCATCCGCTGCCCACCGCGGTGCGTGCCGAGCTCGCCGGCGCCCATCTGGCCGCCATGCGCACCGCCCGGCCCTCCCCGCACCGCACGTCGATCGCGTCCGGCGGCACCACCAACACGTACTCGCTCTTCCCGATCCGCACCGGCGGCACCACCCCCGTGGCCGATGTCCGGGCCACCCTGCTCTCCGACTGGTTCCTCGCCGTCGACGCCGACGCCGGGGACTGGCCCGCGGAGCGGCTCGACCTGCTGCAGGGCGTCACCCAGCTGATCGCCGTCGAGCGGGACCGCCACGACGCCGCGCGCACCGTGCGCCGCCGGCTCGCCCACGAGGTGCTGGAACTGGTCCAGGCCGGCTCGCCGCCGGCCGAGATCGCCGCCCGGCTGCGGGTCGCCGCCCCCGTCCTGGTCCCCGGGCTCAGCGCCGCGCCGCACTGGCAGGTCGTCGTCGCCCGGGTCGACTGGGCGGGCGGCGAGGTGCCCGCGGGACCGGCCGCCCAGATGCTGCTGGAGGAGGCGCTGGTCGACCCGGCCGCCATCGGCCCCGACCCCACCGACCGCATCGCGGTGGCGCACGCGGGCGACGAGGCGATGGCCCTCGTACCGCTGCCGCCCGCCGACCCGTCCGACGGCGGCTTCACCGACGACTGGCGCGCCGACGGCCTGCTCGACACCCTGCGGGGCCCGCTCAGCAGGGGTCTGGCCGACGACGGACGGCTCACCATCGGCGTCAGCGCCACCGTGCACTCCGCCGAGGGACTGCGCGGTGCCCTGGAGGAGGCCCGGCACGCCCGCCGGGTCGCCGCCGCCCGCCCCGGGCGGGTCTGCGTGGCAGGGCACGAGGAGCTCGCCTCGCACGTCCTGCTGCTGCCCTTCGTGCCGGACGACGTCCGCCGCGCCTTCACCGCGCGGCTGCTCGACCCGCTGCGCGCCTACGACCGGCGGCACCGCGCCGAGCTCATCCCGACCCTGGAGGCGTTCCTGGAGTGCGACGGCTCCTGGACCCGCTGCGCGACCCGGCTGCATCTGCACGTGAACACTCTGCGGTACCGTATCGGCCGGATCGAGCAACTGACCGGGCGTGATCTCGCGCGTCTGGAAGACAAGTTGGACTTCTTCCTCGCGCTCCGCATGAGCTGACGCCGTCCCGGCGGACCCTCGATCACTCGGATCAGGAGCAATTGATCACCGCCCTCTTGGCGCGGGCCCCTGCGGCATGCTGGACTTCGACCACTTGGCTCGACGATGCGCTTGGGGGGGTAGGTTGTGGCGGATACCGCCATGCCGGAATCTGTGGTGGGCACGCCCGATGTGTGGCGCCTCAGGGCCCGCGGCTGCTGGGCGGAGGCGGCGGCGATACTCGCCCCGTACTGCGCCGACAGCCCGGATACGGCGCTGCGCCGGGCCGCCCTGCTCGTCGAGGGCTGCATGTTCACCCTCGACGGCTGGTCCGAGGCGGAGGACGCGCTGCGCTCCGCCGAGGCGCTGGCCGGGAGTGACGAGGAGCGGGGCGCCGCCGCGTGCGAGCGCGGCCATCTCGCCTACGCCGCCACGCTCTTCTCCGTCCGTGACCGCGCCGACGAGGCCCGGGCCGCGTTCGGCCGCAGCGCGGCGCTGCTGAGCCAGGTGTCGCCGGGAAGGCCGCTGCTCGACTTCCGCCGTGGTCTGTTCGCCGAGAACGTCGCCCAGAACCCCACCGCCGCCCGCGCCGCCTACCGGCGCGCCCACGCGGGCGCCGTCGCCCACGGCGACGCGCTGCTGACCTCGTTCACCTGGCGCCATCTGGCCGGGCTCGCCGCCGCCGACGGCGATCTCGCCGAGGCGCACCGGGGCTTCACCGAGTCGCTCCGCATCCGCGTGGACATCGGCTATCTCGTGGGCACGGCCCCGGCCATGCTCGCCCTCGCCGAGGTGGAGCCGGAACCCGCAGCGACGGCGCTGCGGGCCGAGGCCGCCCGCCTGCACGCCCTGCTGGGCGGAATCCCGGTCTGGCTCCCCCACCCGGCGGAAAGCGCCTGATCCGGGGACCGGCTGGTCCGGAGTCCGGCTGATCCGCAGTCCGGCTGATCCGGCGGGACCGGCCGGCCCGTTAACCCCAGGCGGAGCCGGAGAAGTGTTCGCGGACGAGCGATTCGACCGTGACCACGTCTCCGGCCACCAGCGCTTCCAGCAGCACGGCATGTTCCGTCGCGTCGGCGAGCAGTTCCGCCGGGCGCGACGGAGTGCGGGACGGTCCGGACACCGGCCACTGGGAGCGCCGGTGCAGCTCGTCCGCGACGGCGACCAGTTGGTGGTTGCCGGAGAGTTCGAGCATCGCGCGGTGGAAGAGCCGGTCGGAGTCCGCGTAGGCGGCCCGGTCGCCGCGTGCGGCCGCGGCGACGGTGGCGGCGGCGAGCGGGCGCAGCGCCTCCCACCGTTCGGGGGCGATGGTGC
The DNA here is from genome assembly GCF_010548325.1 of Streptomyces sp. SID13666. Lineage (NCBI taxonomy): Bacteria > Bacillati > Actinomycetota > Actinomycetes > Kitasatosporales > Streptomycetaceae > Streptomyces > Streptomyces sp. SID13666. The sequence goes on from NZ_JAAGLX010000021.1 coordinate 62,258, forward strand.
GGGCGAGGCCGAGGACGACGGGCACCTCGATGAGGGCCCGGACCTCCGCCAGTTCCGCGAGGTCGCGCGCACTGCGTTCGGCGACCCGGAATCCCCGGTTGGGCATGGCCTCGACGGCGCCCTCCCGGGCGAGCAGCTGCATCGCCTCGCGGACCGGTGTGGCCGACACGCCGTAGCGCTCGGCGAGCGAGGGCGCCGAGTAGACGGCGCCGGGCCGCAGTTCACCGCTGACCAGGGCGCTGCGCAGCGCGTTCAGCACCTGGTCGCGCACCGAGTACCGCTCGGGCAGCCGCCGCTCGGCGGGGACGGTGTCATCGGCCGGCCCGGCGCATGCCGCGGCATGCGGGTGAGTTCCGCGGACCTGCCCGGGACGGCGGGGCGGCGGGACGGACGGGGTTCCCGCAGGGCGCGCGGCGGCGGTGTCGTTCACCGGGTCCTTCCCTCTTGGACGGCACCACTCGTGTGGCGTAGTGCCGTTAGGTTAAACCCCCACCCCATCGGATAAGGTAAGCCTTACCTCCCTTGGAACCCTTTCTGGACGGTCCGCCATGCTCGCCATGCCTGTCACCGCGCCCGCCTACGCACGCCTGACCGGGGCGTATCCCTCGCTGCGCGTGACCGAGGAAGCGCCCCGCAGCGGGGACGGCTGGGTGCGCGCCGATGAGCTGGCGGCGGGCGGAGCGGCCCTGGACACCTTCCTGGTCTGGGACGAGCAGCAGGTGCTGCGCGACCACGGGAAGCGCGCCCGCCCCGATGTGATCGCCGGCTTCGGCCTGCACCGCTACGCCTGGCCGGCCTGTCTGCTCTTCACCGTCCCCTGGTTCCTGCACCGCAGGGTCCCGTGGCTGCCGGTGTCAGACGTGTCGTTCCACCGCACCCAGGGCCGGCTGACCGTCCGCACCCACGACTTCAGCTGCCTGCCGGACGACCCGGCCGCCGTTCTCCCCGGAGCCCGCGTCGTGCACTCCGAGGAGGCGCTGCGCCTGGCGCTGCGCTCCGCGCTCGCCGAGCACCTCGGGCCGCTGCTGGACGGCTTCCAGCCCCGGCTGCGGCGCGGCCGGCGCGCCCTGTGGGGCATGGCGACCGACGAGGTCACCGAGGGACTGTGGCGGGTCGGGCAGCTGCTCGGCGAGGGCGAGCGGGCGATGTCCGAGCTGACGGCCCTGCTGCCTGGCACCAGCGCCCCGTACACCGGCGGCGCGGGCTTCCGCGAACTGCGCGCACCCCGGCCGCTGCCGGACCGCGTGCCGTCCGGCACCCGGGACCGGGTCACCTGCTGCCTGTTCTACACGGTGCGCCCCACGGAGACCTGCGGCACCTGCCCGCGTACGTGTGACGCCGATCGGATCGAACGTCTGGCCGTCGCAAGCTGACCTGTTCGACCTTTCCATCCATAGGCGTGTTATTCCGGCGAAACCTCTTCACGCCCGTGCGCCGTTCGCCAAGATGGCGCCCGTAAGCCGTCCCGCGGCCCGAGCGCGACGGAAGCGACGCTAGGAATCGCACATGAGACTTACCGACATATCGCTGGACTGGACGCTCTCGGGGGCCGTGGGCCTGGCGGTCCTCGCGGCCTCGGCGGTCGCGCTCCGCAACCGCCGTGCGCGCGGCGGCGACGAGAACGTACCCGGCAGCGATTCATGGGAGCGCAGCGAGGAACGCCGGCGCCGCAAGGAAGCGGTCTACGGAAGCGCGTCGTACGTCCTGCTCTTCTGCTGTGCGGCGGTCGCCGCGGCGCTCTCCTTCCACGGACTGGTCGGCTTCGGCCGGCAGAACCTGAACCTCGACGGCGGCTGGGAGTACCTGGTCCCGTTCGGCCTCGACGGCGCGGCGATGTTCTGCTCGGTGCTCGCGGTGCGCGAGGCAAGCCACGGCGACGCGGCGCTCGGCTCCCGGATGCTGGTGTGGATGTTCGCGGGCGCCGCGGCCTGGTTCAACTGGGTGCACGCGCCACGCGGTATCGAGCACGCCGGCGCTCCGCAGTTCTTCGCCGGGATGTCCCTGTCGGCGGCGGTGCTGTTCGACCGGGCGCTCAAGCAGACCCGCCGGGCCGCGCTGCGCGAACAGGGCCTGGTGCCGCGTCCGCTGCCGCAGATCCGGATGGTCCGCTGGATGCGCGCCCCGCTGGAGACCTACGGCGCCTGGTCGCTGATGCTGCTGGAGAACGTGCGCTCGCTCGACGAGGCGGTGGAGGAGGTCCGCGAGGACCGCAAGCAGAAGGCAGTGAACGACGTCCGCCGCCGCGACCACGACCGGCTGGAGCGGGCCCGGGTCAGGGCGCTCAACCGCCAGCACCGCGGCTGGAGCCGGGACCGGGGCGACCGTCGCCCGGAACTGCCCGGCGGAGGCGCGGGCGGCGGAGGTCAGGGCGGCACCACGGAGCCCGTCATAACCGCCGGGACGGCCGAACTGCCGGTGCGCCCGCGTCCCCCCTTCCAGCCGGAGCGCTCGGAGCGGTCCGAACTGCCGGCGGCGTCACCGGTGCCGGCGGAAGCGCCGCTCACCGTCGACCTCACGGCCGAGGACGACACGCTGACGATCCCCCGGCTGGATTCGCTGGAGCGCAAACTCCAGGACCTGGAACGGCAGTTCGGCTGATCCTCGGGCGACACATCGTCATCTCAGGCGGTGTCGACGGCCAGCTCGAACCAGACGATCTTCCCGGTGCCCAGTGAGCGCACACCCCAGGAATCGGCGAGCGCCTGCACGAGCAGCAGCCCGCGGCCCGACGTGGCGTTCTCGCCCGGTGTGTGCAGCCGGGGGCGCCTGGCCGCGTGGTCGTGCACCTCGACGCGCAGCCGGTGCACCGGCCCGCCGGAGAGCGTCGCGGTGAGCACCGCTCCCTCGTCCGTGTGCTGGAGCGCGTTGGTGACCAGTTCGCTGGCCAGCAGTTCGGCGATGTCGACCAGTCCCGGCACACCCCAGTGCCGCAGCTGCTCGCGCAGCAGCCTGCGCGCCTCGGCTATCGCCGAGAGATCCGCGTGGCGCAGGGCGTGCCGCAGTTCCCGCACCTCGACGGTGCCTCGTGGTCCGTGGCCGCATTCTTCCTTCGGCTGACGCTCCATCGCTCCGCTCCGGCCGCCGCCCTCATCCCCGTCGAACATCCTGTCGGGATGCATGCCCACCGCAGGGCCATCCAGTCATGGGCCCGGGTTCCGCCGGGGGCACGGCAGTGCTGCCCACCACCGGCCGGACGGACCCTTGTTGCGGACGCGGGGGGAACGGGTAACCCCTCGCATGAGCCGATTCCGCCGGGGGGTGACCCCCGAACCCCCTCAGGAGCCGCGATGCACGACGACCGGCAGTTGGTCGAAGGACGTCTGGACCGGGCGGTCACCCAGTTCATCAGGCCCGCCCAGTACGCCGCCCGGGTGCCGCTGACCCTGTCCGTGTGGCAGGTGGCGGGTGAACCTGTCCCGGTGGAACAGGCGCTGCAGGGGGTCTTCGAACCCTTCGCGCCCGGCACCGAATGGGGCACTCCGTGGTCGACCAGCTGGTTCCGGCTGGAGGGCGCCGTGCCGCAGAACTGGGTCGGGCAGCGCGTCGAGGTGGTCATCGACCCCGGGTTCACCGGCGAGGGACCGGGGTTCCAGGCCGAGGGACTGGTCCACGACGCGGCGGGGGTGCCGGTGAAGGGCATCCATCCGATGAACCGCCATGTCCCGGTGACCGCTTCGGCGCTGGGCGGCGAGCCGGTGCACCTGCTGCTGGAGGCGGCCGCCAACCCGGCCGTGCTGCACGGCTTCGCCCCCACCCTGCTCGGCGACGTGCTGACCGCCGGGGACCGGCCGCTGTACCGTTTCGCCTCCGCCGACCTGGCGGTCCTCGACGAGCAGGTCTGGCATCTGCTGCTGGACATCGAGGTGCTCTCCGAGCTGATGGGCGAGCTGGCCCCGCACGAACCGCGCCGGCACGAGATCCTGCGGGCGCTGGAGAACATGCTGGACGCCCTGGACCTGCACGATGTGCGCGGCACCGCGCCCGCCGCCCGTGCCGAACTGGTCGAGGCGCTGTCCCGGCCCGCGCACGCCAGCGCCCACCGGATCTCCGCCGCCGGGCACGCCCATATCGACTCGGCCTGGCTGTGGCCGCTGCGCGAGACCGTCCGCAAGGCGTCCCGGACGTTCGCCAACGTCACCGCGCTCGCCCAGGAGTACCCCGAGCTGGTCTTCGCCTGCTCGCAGGCCCAGCAGTACGCCTGGGTCAAGGAGTACCAGCCGCACATCTGGCAGCGCATCCAGCGGGCCGTGCGCGACGGGTCCTGGGCGCCCGTCGGGTCGATGTGGGTCGAGTCGGACGCCAACATGCCCGGCGGCGAGGCGCTGGCCCGCCAGCTCGTGCACGGCAAGCGGTTCTTCCTCGACGAGCTGGGGGTGGAGACCGAGGAGGTCTGGCTGCCGGACTCGTTCGGCTACACCGCCGCCTTCCCGCAGCTGGCGGAGCTGGCCGGGGTCCGCTGGTTCCTCACCCAGAAGCTGTCGTGGAACCAGTCCAACAAGATGCCGCACCACACGTTCTGGTGGGAAGGCATCGACGGAACGCGGGTGTTCACCCACTTCCCACCCGTCGACACCTACAACTCGCACTTCGCAGGCCACGAACTCGCCCGCGCGGTACGGAACTTCGCCGAGAAGGGCCGCGCCACCCGTTCCCTGGTGCCGTTCGGCTGGGGTGACGGCGGCGGCGGCCCGACCCGGGAGATGATGGAGAAGGCCCGCAGGCTGCGGTCGCTGGAGGGCTCACCGCGGGTCGACATCGAGAAACCGGCCGCCTTCTTCGCGGCGGCGGAACGCGAGTACGCCCGCGAGGCGCCGGTCTGGTCCGGCGAGATGTACCTGGAGCTGCACCGGGCCACGTACACCACCCAGGCGAAGACCAAGCAGGGCAACCGGCGCAGTGAACACCTGCTGCGGGAGGCCGAGCTCTGGGCCACCACCGCGGCGCTGCGCGACCCGTCGTACGGCTATCCGTACGACGATCTGGACCGGATCTGGAAGACGGTGCTGCTGCACCAGTTCCACGACATCCTGCCGGGCAGCTCGATCGCCTGGGTGCACCGCGAGGCCCGCGACACCTACGAGCGGGTGCGCGAGGAGCTGACGGGGATCACCACCGCCGCCGTCCGGTCGCTGGGCGGTGGCGCCGCCGCCGTCCTCAACACCGCACCGTACGGCCGGGACGAGGTGGTCGAGGCCGACGCCGCCGGGCTGCCGGACGGCATCGGCGCCCAGCGGCTGGCGGACGGCCGGGCGGCGGTCGCCGTCCGGGTGCCCGCGCTCGGCTCCGCGCCGCTGGCCGGTACCGACCCCGGGCACACCCCGGTCACGGTCACCGTCAGCGGTGGCACGCACGTCCTCGACAACGGCCTGCTGCGGGTCGTCGTCGACGCGGACGGGCTGCTGGCCTCCGTCGTCGATCTGCGGGCCGGCGGACGCGAGGTGCTGGCGCCCGGCACCCGCGGCAACCTGCTGCAGCTGCATCCCGACCACCCCAACAAGTGGGACGCCTGGGACATCGACCGGCACTACCGCCGGCGGCGCACCGATCTGACGGCCGCCGAGTCGGTCGCGGCGACCGCCACCGGCCCGCTGCTCGCGGTGGTGCGCACCGTACGGGCCTTCGGATCGTCCCGGGTACGCCAGGACCTCCGGCTGCGCGCCGGCAGCTCGCGGCTGGACTTCGTCACCGAGGTGGACTGGCACGAGTCCGAGAAGGTGCTCAAGGCGGCCTTCCCGGTCGATGTGCACGCCGACCGCAGCGCGTCCGAGATCCAGTTCGGCCATGTCTTCCGCCCGACGCACACCAACACCAGCTGGGACGCAGCGCGTTTCGAGATCTGCGCGCACCGCTGGCTGTGGGTCGCCGAGCCCGGCTACGGCGTCGCGGTGCTCAACGACTCGACGTACGGCCATGACGTGACCCGCACCGTGCACGCGGGACGTACCGGAACCACCGTCCGGCTGACCCTGCTGCGCGCTCCGCACAGCCCCGACCCGGAGACCGACCAGGGCACGCACCGCTTCACCTACGCGCTGCTGCCGGGCGCCGGGACCGGCGACGCGGTGGCCGAGGGGCTGGCGCTGAATCTGCCGCTGCGGATCGCCGGGGCGCCGGCGGTGCCGTCACTGGTGTCCGCCGATCACCCGTCGATCACCGTCGAGGCGGTGAAACTCGCCGACGACCGCTCGGGCGATGTGGTGGTGCGGCTCTACGAGTCGCGCGGCGGCCGGGCGGCCGGCACCCTCTCGACGGCGTTCCCGGTCGCCGACGCGACGGTGACGGATCTGCTGGAGCGTCCACTGCGGGCCGCGGAGCGGGCCGGGGACGGCGGCGTCGCGCTGGAGCTGCGCCCGTTCCAGATCCTGACGCTGCGGCTCCGGCCCGCGCGTTCCTGAGCAACCACCGCCAGGGGCCGGGGTCAAGGGCCGGGGTCAGGGCCGCGGCACGTTGCGCAGGTTGGAGCGCGCCATCTGCAGCATCCTGCCGACCCCGCCGTCGAGCACCGTCCTGCTCATCGACAGCGCGAAGCCGCCGATCTGCTCACCGGTGATCTTCGGCGGGATGGACAGCGCGTTCGGGTCGGTGACCACGTCCACCAGTGCCGGCCCCTTGTGCCGGAACGCGCCGCGCAGTGCGTCCCGCAGCTCCTTCGGCTTCTCCACCCGGACCCCGTAGGCCCCGCACGCCCGCGCGACCGCCGCGAAGTCCGGGTTGTGGTTGGCCGTTCCGGACGCCGGCAGACCCGCCACCAGCATCTCCAGCTCGACCATGCCGAGCGAGGAGTTGTTGAACAGCACGATCTTCACCGGCAGATCGTGCTGCACCAGGGTCAGGAAGTCACCCATCAGCATCGAGAAACCGCCGTCGCCGGACATCGCGACGACCTGGCGGCGGCGGTCCAGGAACTGGGCGCCGATCGCCTGCGGCATCGCGTTGGCCATCGAGCCGTGGGTGAACGAGCCGATCACCCGGCGCTTGCCGTTCGGGGTGAGGTAGCGGGCGGCCCAGACGTTGCACATGCCGGTGTCGACGGTGAAGACCGCGTCGTCCGCGGCCTCCTCGTCCAGGACCGAGGCCACGTACTCGGGGTGGATCGGGACGTGCTTCCCGACCTTGCGGGTGTACGCCTTGACGACGCCTTCCAGGGCGTCGCTGTGCTTCTTCAGCATCCGGTCGAGGAACTTGCGCTGCGTCTTGACCCGCACTTTGGGCGTCAGACAGCTCAGCGTCTCGCGCACATCGCCCCACACCGCCAGATCCAGCTTGGAACGGCGGCCGAGGTGCTCCGGGCGGACGTCCACCTGCACGATCTTCACGTCGTCTGGCAGGAAGGCGTTGTACGGGAAGTCCGTGCCGAGCAGGATCAGCAGGTCGCACTCGTGCATCGCCTCGTACGCGGCTCCGTAGCCGAGCAGTCCGCTCATGCCCACGTCGTACGGGTTGTCGAACTGGATCCACTCCTTGCCGCGCAGGGCATGGCCGACCGGCGCCTTCACCCGCTCGGCGAAAGCCATCACCTCGTCGTGCGCGCCGGCCGTGCCGCTGCCGCAGAACAGCGTCACCTTGTCCGCGGCGTCCACCATCCGGGCGAGCGCGTCGAGCTCGGCGTCACCGGGCCGGACCGAGGGCCGGCGGGTGACGAGGGCGTGCTCGATGCTGCGCTGCGGGGCCGGCTGCGCCGCGATGTCGCCGGGGAGGCTGATGACGGAGACGCCACCGCGGCCGATCGCGTGCTGGATCGCGGTCTGCAGCACCCGGGGCATCTGCTGCGGGTTGGAGATCAGCTCGCTGTAGTGGCTGCACTCCTTGAACATCTGGTCCGGATGGGTCTCCTGGAAGTAACCGGTGCCGATCTCGCTGCTGGGGATCTGCGCGGCCAGCGCCAGCACCGGGGCCATCGAGCGGTGCGCGTCGAACAGGCCGTTGAGCAGATGGACGTTGCCGGGGCCGCAGGAACCGGCGCAGGCCGTCAGCTTCCCGGAGATCTGGGCCTCCGCGCCCGCGGCGAAGGCCGCCACCTCCTCGTGGCGCACATGCACCCATTCGATGGCCGCGTTGCGCCGGATCGCGTCGACGACGGGGTTGAGGCTGTCGCCGACGACGCCGTACATCCGCTCCACCCCGGCGCGCACCAGGACGTCGACGAACTGCTCGGCCACGGTCTGCTTCGCCATCGGGCGCACCAATCGCTCGTCGCGGGGACTTCGCTCCATCTCCCCACGACGAGGACGGGTCCGCCACTCAGGCGCGCGCGGTCGCGTTCAGGCGTCCCAGACGCCGACGGCGGTGCGGTCGTCGGCGTAGCCCTTGACGCGGGTCTGCGCCTCGGCCAGGAACGCGGTGAGGCCCGGCGGGCGGCCGCTGCCCCACTGGTGGGCCAGCCGGGCGGCGAGGGCCGGCTCGCCGCGCAGCGGTTCGGCGAGGCCGCCACTGCACAGCAGCAGCGCGTCGCCGGGGTGCGCGACCGAGGCCCGGAAGCGGAAGCGCTCGCCGGGCTCCGCGTCCTTGCCGACCGGGTCCAGGTCCTGCCAGCTGCCGTCGCGGATCCGGAACAGCCCGCCGTCCCCGACCCCGAAGAACAGCCGGATGCGGCAGGACGGGTCCACCGGCAGCAGCAGGCAGCGCAGCGAGGCCGTGTACTGGCCCTCCTCCAACCCGAGGTCCTCGCCCCGGGCGCGCAGCCGCCCGTAGCAGCGGTCGGTGAGCCGGTGCAGCCCGGACTTGAGCGAGCCGCGGCGGGCGGCGCGGATGTCCTCGGACAGCCGCAGCTGGCTCCGGCCGACCGCGCCGGCGATCCACCGGCAGGCGTCCTGCGCGGCCCGGGGCGCGTCATCGGCGGCCCGCGCGCCACTGGCGACCGCCAGCAGCAGGAGGCCGTCGTCGCCGGTGCCGAAGCGCGCCGTCAGCAGCGCGTCCCGCCGGGGCTGGCCCCGGTACCGCGCGGAATCCCCGCGTACGGAGGCGGTCCGCAGCGTCAGGACGCCGTACTGCGCCCCGTCCAGCACCGTGTCGGGTACGAGGCTGTCGAGCTCGTCCGGGTGCGCCACCGGCCAGGCGGTCGGCTCCGCCGCGTACGTCGGAGGGCCGTCGCCCACGAACGGGGGCGCCGCCTCGACGGCCGGCTCCGCCGCCGCCCATCCGGGCGGCAGGTCCGGCGCCGGGCCGGGATCAGGATCGCTCCACGTCACCGGGCCTTCGCCGAAGGCGGTCGGCGCCGGTGCCTCGTAGGGCGGCTGGTACGCCTGCCGCGGTTCCTCGTAGGGCTGCTGATACGCCTGCTGCGGTGTCTCCCGCGGCCCCCACGCCTCGCCCGCGGTGGGGATCACCCCGCCGCGCGGCGGCCGGTCCGCCGGAGCCGGCTGCGGAGCCGCCTGCTGGGACGGGACGGTGGGCGATGGCGGTGCGGGCGCCGCGGGCGGTGTCTGCGGCGGTGCGGCCTGAGCGGCCGTCCGGCCGGTCCGGCGGAGCCGGAGGGTGTCCGGCGGGCCGGGGTCGTCGTGCTCGGGCGCATCCTGGTCGTACGGGCTCCGGTCGTACGGGCCCTGTGCGTACGGATCCCGGGCGGGCGGCACCCGGTCGGCGGGCGGTTCGTCCCGAACAGGTGGATCGTCCCGGACCGCCGGTTCGTCCGGGGCGCCCACGGCGGACAGGGCCGAGGCGTAGTGGTCGTCGACCGTTTCGGCCGACTCCTGTGGATCGCCCGGTTCCGGGCTCCCGTACAACTGGCGCCACCACTCGTCCTCTTGACGAGGGTGCGTCTCCCCCTGCTGGCTCATGCCCTTATTGTCCACCGCGAAAGGCCTTCGGAAACGGTGGACGGCATACCTGACGCGGGTCCGTCGGCCGGCCCTCCCCCCACGGTGGGGTCGGCCGACGGCGCTCGAGCGAAACGACCCAAGTCGTGCCAAGTCATGCCCGCATCGCCGCCACACTGGCAGAACAGGGGGGTGAGCAGGGAAGATGTCCGCGGCGGGAAACCGCCGTGGCTCATTCCCGCCACCTTGGGGAGGGGGCGCCGTGCTCGGTGCCATAGGACTCGACGACGTCCAGGAGTCCGCTTACCGCGCGTTGATCGGTCTCGGTGCCGCCGAGATATCCGACCTCGCGCAGCGCCTCGGCACGTCCGAGGAGGATGCGGCTCGCACACTGCGACGGCTGGAGGGACACGGACTGGTGGCCCAGTCGTCGGCCCGGCCGGGCCGCTGGGTCGCCGCGCCACCGGGCGTCGCGCTCGCCGCGCTGCTCACCCAGCAGCGGTATGAACTCGAACAGGCGGAACTCGCGGCGGCCGTGCTCGCCTCGGAGTTCCGGGCCGAGGCCACCGAACCCGCCGTCCACGACCTGCTGGAAGTGGTGACCGGCGCGAACGCCGTCGCCCAGCGCTTCCTGCAACTGCAGCTCGGCGCGGAGAAGGAGGTCTGCGCCCTGGTCACCGGCACCCCCGTCGCCGTGACCGGCATGGACAACAGCGCCGAGGAGCAGGCCGCCGAGCGCGGTGTCGCCTACCGCGTGGTGATCGAACGCGAGATCCTCACCAGCGCGAACGGCATCACCGAGCTCTCCGCCGCGATGAACCGCAGCGAGCAGGTACGGGTGATCGACAGGGTCCCGACGAAGCTGGTGGTGGCGGACGCGTCGCTCGCCATGGTGCCGCTGACCCGCCGCACCGGACAGCCCGCCGCGCTGGTCGTGCACGCCAGCGGTCTGCTCGAATCCCTGATGGGGCTCTTCGAGGGGGTGTGGCGCACCTCGATGCCGCTGCGGCTGAACGGCCTCGGCGTCGACGAGGTGCCGCTGGACGCGCCCGACTTCGTCGATCTGCAGATCCTCTCGCTGCTCCTCGCCGGGCTCACCGACGCCAGCGTCGCCAAGCAGCTCGATCTCGGGCTGCGCACCGTGCAGCGCCGGGTGAAGCACCTCATGGAGATCGCCGGGGTCACCACCCGGCTCCAGCTGGGCTGGCACGCCTACGAACGCGGCTGGGTCGCCCGGCACGGGTGACCACCCGGCCGATATCCGGGGGCGGGCGCGGCGACTATCCGGCAGGGTGAGTCCATGGGGACACCACAGCTGTGCCTGATCGGCGTCGTGATGCTGCTCGGGCTGCTCGGCGTACTGGTCCCCGGTGTGCCCGGATCGCTGCTGTGCTGGGGCGCCGTCCTGTGGTGGGCGACCAATCTGCACACCACGCTGACCTGGGGGGTCCTCGCCGCCGCCACCGGTCTGCTGGCGCTCAACCAGGTGGTCCAGTGGCTGCTGCCGGCCCGCCGCATCCGCGATTCCCAACTCACCTGGCGCAATGTCTTCGCCGCCGGTTCCACCGCCATCGTCGGGTTCTTCGTCCTCCCGGTGATCGGCGCGCCCATCGGCTTCGTGGCGTACATCTACGCCGTGGAACGCGTCCGGCTCGGGTCGCACGGCGGCGCCTGGACCGCCACCCGCACCGCCATGCGCGCCATCGGCCGCTCCGTCCTCGCCGAGCTCTTCGCCTGCCTCCTGGTGGCGGGCGCGTGGCTCGGCGCCGTCGTCTTCGGCTGACAGCCGGGACCGGCGCCCGGTGCCCTGGGCCCAGCGGCCTAGGTCCAAGAGCCGATGCCCCGGCGTCACCCCGGTGTGAGGCTGGCCGTATGACGATTTTCAGTGCGGGCGAGCGGGCGTATCTGGACGGGCAGAAGCTGGGCCGGCTGGCGACGGTGGACGGGAAGGGGCAGCCGCAGGCGAACGCGGTGGGGTTCGTGGTGCGGGACGACGGCTCGATCGACATCGGCGGGTATGCGATGGGGACGACGAAGAAGTGGCGGAACATCGCGGGGAATCCGCTGGTGTCGCTGATCGTCGACGACATCGTCAGCCGGCATCCGTGGGCGGTGCGCGGCATCGAGATCCGGGGGGACGCGGAGCAGCTGACCGGGGCGCACGATCTGGGGGCCTACCTCAGCCCGGAGGTGATCCGGATCCGGCCGCGCCGGGTGATCACCTGGGGCATCGAGGGCGAGGAGCCCGGGATGCACGGGCGGACGGTGTCAGAGGACGCCCTCTAGCGTGAGCAGGGTCCGCTTGCGCTCCAGTCCGCCGGAGTAGCCGGTGAGGCTGCCGTCCGCGCCGATCACCCGGTGGCAGGGGCGGACGACGAGCAGCGGGTTGGCGCCGACCGCGCCGCCGATGGCACGTACCGCGCCGGGCGATCCGGCGGCTTCGGCGAGCCCGCGGTAGCTGACGGTCGCGCCGTACGGAACGGTGTCGAGGGCGTTCCACACCCGGAGCCGGAAGTCGGAGCCGGCGGGGGCGAGCGGGAGCTCGAACGTCCGGCGCTCGCCCGCGAAGTACTCCTTGAGCTGGCGCTCGGCCAAGGCGAACGCGGTGGGCTCACGGCGCCAGCCGGGCAGGACGGTGGCGCCGCCCCGCTGGCCGGGGACCGAGAGCGAGGTGAGGGCGGTGCCGTCACCGGTGAGGAGCAGCTCCCCGAGGGGGCTGTCGACGGTGGTGTAGAGGGTCACCGGGCCGGCCGCGGGGGTCGCGGAGCTCACGGGCGTTGCGGGGCTTACGGGGCTTACGGGGCTGGTCATGCGGTTGCCATCTCCAGTCGGGGTCGGGCGCGGTGGCCCGCGGCCCAGAGGTGGTGCAGGGCGTAGCTCCGCCACGGGCGCCACGCGTCCCTGAGCGGTGGTTCGTTGGGCAGTGCGACATCGGGGTCGCCGAGGGCGCGGAGCCGGATGTATCCGGCCGTCCGGGCGTCGACGCCCGGCAGGGCCAGCAGCGCGCGGCCCGCCCCGTCGCGGTCGGTGCCCGGGTCGAGGCGCAGGGTGCCGGCGGCGAGCGCGCCGGTCAGCGGGCGCAGGGCGGGGTCGTCGATGCGGGCGGGTTCCGGGAAGAGGTGGGTGAGGCCGCCGTCGGGGGCGGGGAGCGGATCGCCGCAGGCCGTGACGAGCGCGCCTGCGGCGGCCGGGTCGGCGAGTACGGCGCGCACGGCGAGCTCGTCGGGGTCGGCGGCGCCCGGTGAGCGCAGCCCCGGCCGGGCGGCGATCAGCGGCCCGAGCAGTGGGTCACCGCTCAGCGAGTCCGCGACGGCGTACGGGTCGGCGTCCAGGTCGAACAGCCGGCGTACCCGTTGGACGGCGGTGGTCAGGTCCCGCAGGTCGGCGAGGCGGAGCCGGCAGTCGAGCCAGCCGGCCCGGCGGCGCTCGTCCACCTCGGCCACGCCGGGGCCGTGCGGCAGCCGCAGGGTCCGCCGGTAGGTGCGCCGGCCGGGCGGCCCGGTGATCTCCTCGATCCCCGGCACCAGCTCCGTGTGCAGGAAGTCGAAGACCCCCTGCGCGTCGTAAGGGCCCCGGTAGGCGAGCCGCAGGGGCACCCCGGAGGCCGAGCCGGGCTCCGCCGCCCGCCCGGTGGCGGCGGTGGCGGTGCCGGCCCGCGCGGCGGCGCGCAGTTCGCTCGGGGTCCGGGCGTAGATCTCGCGGATGGTGTCGTTGAACTGGCGGACGCTGGCGAAACCGGCCGCGAACGCCGTGTCGGTGACGGACAGGGTGGTGGTCTGGAGCAGGACCCGTGCGGCCAGGGCGCGCTGCGCGCGGGCCAGTGCCACCGGGCCCGCGCCGACCTCGGCGGTGAGCTGGCGGTGGACCTGGCGGGAGCTGTAGCCGAGCCGGTCGGCCAGGCCCGCCACGCCCTCGCGGTCGACCACGCCGTCGCCGATCAGCCGCATGGCGCGGCCCACGACGTCGGCGCGGACGTTCCACTCCGGCGAGCCGGGCACCGCGTCCGGGCGGCAGCGCCGGCAGGCGCGGAAGCCACCGCTCTGGGCGGCGGCGGCCGTGGGGTAGTAGCGCACGTTCCGCTGCTTGGGCGTCACCGCCGGGCAGCTGGGACGGCAGTAGATGCCGGTCGTCGCGACCGCGAAGAAGAAGACGCCGTCGAAACGGGCATCGCGGCCGCGTACCGCCGCATATCCGGTCTCTTCGTCAATCATGTTCCCCAGTCTGCGGCATCGGGCGGCCCTTCACTGGCGGAAATCGGACACGGAGATCAGCGGGGGATCAGCGATACGCGGCAACCTATGAGAGCGCTCTCCCGAGGCTGGACCAGGGAGATACCCTGTCCGCATCCAGCTCGCAGAGGAGCGTGCAGTGTCCGAGCAGACCTTCCCGTCCCGTCCCACCCTGGAGGCCGTCGCCGAACGGGCCGGGGTGTCACGGGCCACCGCGTCACGTGTGGTCAACGGTGGTGCGGGGGTGCGCGCGCCGCTGGCCGACCGGGTGCGGCAGGCGGTCGACGAGCTGGGTTACGTACCGAACCAGGCGGCCAGGACACTGGTCACCCGCCGCAACGACGCGGTGGCCGTCGTGGTCGCGGAACCCGAGACCCGGTTCTTCTCCGACCCGTTCTTCGCCCAGCAGGTGCGCGGCATCAGCAAGGAGCTGACCGCGCACGACAACCAGCTGGTGCTGCTCCTGGTCGAGGGCACCGCCGACTACGACCGGGTCGGCCGCTATCTCGCGGGCGGCCATGTCGACGGTGCGCTGATCTTCTCGCTGCACGCGCACGACCCGCTGCCCGAGCTCGCCCGCAAGGCGGGCATCCCCACCGTCTTCGGTGGGCGGCCCGGCTGGGCGGAGACCGACCGGGACCGCAACGCGCTCTACGTGGACTGTGACAACCGGGGCGGGGCGCGGACGGCCGTACGCCATCTGACGGGGCTCGGCCGCCGCCGGATCGCCCACATCAGCGGGCCGCTCGACCAGACCGCGTCCGTCGACCGGCTCGACGGTTTCCGCGACATCCTGCCGGACGCCGATCCGGCGCTGATCGCCGAGGGCGACTTCACCCCCGACGGCGGCGAGCGCGCGATGGCCGAGCTGCTGGACCGTTGCCCGGACCTGGACGGGGTCTTCGCCGCCTCCGACCTGATGGCCTCGGGGGCACTGCGGGTGCTGCGGGAGCGCGGGCGGAGCGTGCCGGGCGATGTCGCACTGGTCGGCTTCGACGACATGGTCCAGGTCGCGCAGTTGACCGATCCCCCGCTGACGACGGTCCGTCAGGACATCGAGGAGATGGGCCGGCTGATGGCCCGGCTGCTGCTGCGCAGCCTCGACCCGCGGCGCGACGCCCCCGGCGCCCTGCCGCTGTCCTCCGTGGTCACCCCCACCCACCTGGTCAGACGGCGCTCGGCCTGACGCGGTGGGCGCGGGTGGTCCGGCCGTGGTCCCCGGGGGGGGGTGGGATCCGGCCGTCGAAGTACTGGTTCCTGTTGGGACGGTTGGGAACGGAAGGCAACGGGAAGGTCACGGAACGACAGCGATTGTGAAGGTGCGGTGACGGTACGCACCCCCGCCAACAGGAGGACGCTCATGGTTTACACGATCATCCTCGGCATTGTGATCGTGGCCCTCGGGATCGCGAGCGTCGTGGCCACGTTCTGGAGCGAGGGAAGCCCGATCGCGATCCGGCGCCGTCATCGTCACAACGGCGCCGGCTGAACCCGCGCTCACCGCAGCCTCGTTGAAGGACATGGCGGGTCCGTCACCGGACCCGCCACCGGACCCGTCTCAGGCCTGCGTGCGGTCTCAGGCCTGCCTGCGGTGGCCGCCGCCACCACCGCGCTTCGCCTCGTACATCGCCCGGCCCGCCGCCGACTTCATCTTCCAGTCACGGCGCATCTCGGCGCGCAGCCGCTGGTCGGTGCGGGAGGCGATCCAGGCGTTCTCGCGCAGCAGTTTGCGGTAGCTCTCCAGCCTGCGGTGCGGCAGCGTGCCGTCCTCCAGGGCGGCGAGCACCGCGCAGCCGGGCTCCGCGACATGCGAGCAGTCGTGGAAGCGGCAGTCGGCGGAGAGCGCCTCGATCTCCGAGAAGACCTGTGAGAGCCCGGACTCGGCGTCCCACAGCCCGACCCCCCGCAGCCCGGGGGTGTCGATGAGCACCCCGCCGGTCGGCAGCGGCAGCAGATCCCGCGTGGTGGTGGTGTGCCGCCCCTTGCCGTCGGCGTCACGGATGGCCTGGACCTCCTGGATCTCCTGGCCCAGCAGGGCGTTGGTCAGGGTGGACTTGCCCGCGCCGGACTGGCCGAGGAGCACGGAGGTGCTGCCGGCCAGCACCGCGGAGAGCACATCGATGCCCTCACCGGTGCTGGCGCTCACCACGAGCACCTGGACGCCGGGCGCCGTGCTCTCGGCGTCGGCGAGCAGATGCGTCGTGTCGGCCACGAGGTCCGCCTTGGTCAGGACGACGAGCGGCTGCGCGCCGCTCTCCCAGGCCAGGGACAGGAACCGTTCCAGCCGGCCCAGGTCGAGTTCGGCGGCCAGCGACACGGCGATCACGGCGTAGTCGATGTTGGCCGCCAGCACCTGTCCCTCGGAACGGCTGGACGAGGTCGAGCGGACGAAGGCCGTGCGCCGCGGCAGCAGCGCGCGCACCGCGGGACCGGTCGGCGCTTCCGGGTCGACGGCCACCCAGTCGCCGGTGCAGGCCAGCTTCATGGGATCGGACGAGGAGTTGACGAAGGTGGTGTCCGCGCGCAGCGTGCCGTCAGGGGTGACGACGTCGCAGAGCCCGCGGTCGACCCGCACGATCCGGCCGGGCAGCAGGCCCTGGGCGGCGTACGGGGTGAATTCGGTGTCGAGAATGGAGTCCCAGCCGAACGTGGTGAACGGGAGGGAAGCAGATCCGTTGGTCAACGGAATGCCCTTCGAAAGGGCGGCCCCGGAGCTGAGGGTCGGGAAGAGGTCAGCCGGCGACCGCGGAGATAAGGATGCTGTGCGACGGGATGAGGGCAGCGCCCTGCGCAATGACAGTCATCGAAAAACACCTCCGCGTATGTGTGCCGGCCGCGGTCTTCCACCGCTGCGGTCCTGAGGACGGTACGACAGGGCCCGAAGCGCTGTCCACCGATTTGTCGCGACGTGGCGAAGCGGTTCGATGTCCGATTCGTTCAAGACCCCGGGCCCGCGGCGCACCTACCGTTGCGGCATGACTCCTCGATTCGCGTTCATCGGTCTGCTCGCCTCCGACATGGCCGCGTCGCTCGCCTTCTACCGCCGGCTCGGCCTGGACATCCCGGCGGAGGCCGACACCCAGCCGCACGTCGAAGCGGCGCTTCCCGGCGGTCCGCTCCTCGTCTGGGACACCGAGGAGGTCGTACGGTCCTTCACCCCGGACTGGCAGGCCCCGCCGCAGGGCAGCGGCCGGGCCGGGCTGGCCTTCACCTGCGACGGCCCGGCGGCGGTCGACAAGGTCTACGCCGACCTCACGGGCGCGGGCCACACCGCGCACCTCGCACCGTTCGACGCCCCGTGGGGCCAGCGTTACGCCACCGTCCTGGACGCCGACGGCAACCACGTCGACCTGCTGGCGGCGCTGCCGGCCGAGCCGGGCCCTGCTGCTTGACCGACTTGACCGACGAGCTCGCCGAGCGGTACTCCGGCCAGCGCTTTCACCTCGCGCGCGAGATGGGCCTGGTCGGCGTACCCCGCCGCCACCGCGACCTCGGCGAACGGGGTGCCGCGCCGGGCCAGTTCCAGCGCCCGTTGCAGCCGCAGGACCCGCGCGAGCGTCTTCGGGCCGTAGCCGAACGCCGCCAGGCTGCGCCGGTACAGCTGCCGTTCGCCCAGCCCGGCGGCTTCCGCCGCGGCGGCCACGCTCCCGCCGGAGGCCAGCCGGGACGCCGTCGCGGCCAGCAGCGGATCCGCGGCTCCGGGCCCGCGCCGGCCGGTCCCGGGTAGGGACCCGGTCACCGCGTCCTCGAGCGCGCTCCCCGGATCGGCCGCGTCCCCGATCCGCTCGGCGATCCGCCGCGCGGTGCCGCCGGGCCAGACCGCGGCCAGCGGCACCCGCAGATCACGCAGTTCGTACGCCGGAACGCCCAGCACCCCCGGCCCCTGCCCGGGCGCGAACCGCAGCCCGGCGAAGCGCGCGCCCGCGGGGGTCTGCGCCACATGGGCGCGGGTGTCGGGGCCGGTGACGATCAGTTCCCCGTCGCACCAGATCACGTCCATGCAGCCGTCGGGCAGCACCCGGTAGGGCCCGCCCTCCCCGGCCCCGACGGTCCGGGTCCAGAGCACCGCGCCCGCGACCCGGGACAGCCTCTCCTGGTACACAGCTCTATTCTGCGCCGCGCCGGTCGCGGCGGCGAAGGCGTGCGCGGACGTCCGACGGCGGCAGGAAGCGCGTCCAGCGTTCGGGGAACTCGGCGGGTGGGGGGTCGTCCGGGCCGAGATCCGCGTCGTCGTCGAAGTCGTCGTCCCGGCCGTCCTCCGCGGCACGCCGCCTGGCGGCGTCGGCGACCACCCGGACCGCGGCCGCCTCCAGGGCGCGGGCGTTCTCGGCACGGGCGGCGGCGGTGGCGAGCGACGGCCAGATACGGTCCACGGCCGCGTTGACGGCGGCGCCGACGAGCACCGCGAAGGCGGAGATGCCGATCCACAGGAGCACCGCGACGGGCGCGGCCAGCGAACCGTAGATCGTCGGGCCCTCGACGGTGTTCGTGAGGTAGATGCGCAGCAGGAAACTGCCAAGGACCCACATCATCAGCGCGATGAGCGCGCCCGGCACGTCCTCGTACCAGGGCGACCGCACGGGCACCGACACGTGGTAGAGCGTGGTGAGGAAGGCGATCGACACCAGCAGGACGACCGGCCAGTAGAGGATGTGGATGGTGCCCTGGCTGCGCGGCAGCACCGAGACGAACGCGTCAGGGCCGGCGACCATCAGCGGCAGCACCAACGCGCCGACGACGAGCGCGACGATGTACAGCAGCAGGGCGAGCAGCCGGGTCTTGACGATCCCGCGGTGCCCTTCCAGGCCGTACATGATCGTGATGGTGTCGACGAAGACGTTGACGGCGCGGGAGCCCGACCAGAGCGCGATCACGAAGCCGAGCGAGATGAGATCGGGCCGCCGCCCGTGAAAGACGCTGTCCACCAGCGGCCGGACCAGCTGGTTCACACCCTTGCCCGACAGCACCGTCGCGGACGCGGTGAGGATGTTCTCGCGCAGGTGCGCGATCGTGTCGGTGCGGATGACGGTGTCCACGTAGCCGAGCGCGCCGACCAGGCCGAGCAGCAGCGGCGGGAGCGACAGTAGAACGAAGAAGGCCGCCTCCGCGGCGAGCCCGGTGACCCGGTACTCGATGGAGGAGTTGACGGTGTCCTTCAGCAGCAGCCAGCCGACCTTGCGCTTCGACACATTCCGGTACAGAGCCCGGGCCCTGCCCCAGCGGCCGGGAGGCCGCCCTTTTCTTCCATCCGCTGCGTGCACCCGCCTACGGTATCCGCACCGGGCGGGCCCGGTCCCACCCCCTGCCGGGCGCCAGGACCGGCCCCCCGGCGGCGGGTGCGGCGCCTTCCGTACGGCGCGCGCGGGCGCCTACGGTTGCTGCCATGAGCGCCCTCACGCACACCGTGACCAACCAGCCTCCGCCGCTGGTCGGATATGACGTCCACGCCTCCGACGCCGCGCTCGTCGAGGCCGTCGAACGCCATGCGGCCCCGGAGCGGCTGGCGGAGATCCAGGACGAACTGGGTGAGCTGGGCCGGGCCGCGGGCTCGGCCCAGGCGCAGCGCTGGGGGGAAGCGGCGAACAGCAGTCCGCCGGTGCTGCGCACCCATGACCGGTACGGCCACCGGATCGACGAGGTCGACTTCCATCCGTCCTGGCACCGGCTGCTGGGCCACGCGGTGTCGGCGGGGCTGACCGACGCCTGGTCCCGCCCCGACGGGCATCTGCGCCGCGCGGCCGGGTTCCTGGTGTGGTCGCAGGCCGAGGCCGGGCACGGCTGCCCGGTGTCGATGACGCACGCGGCGGTGCCGGCCCTGCGCGCCGATCCGGCGCTGGCCGCCGAATGGGAGCCGCGGCTCCGCTCCCGGATCTACGATCCGCTGCTCGCCCCGGCCGGTGCGAAACCCGGCGCGCTGTTCGGCATGGGGATGACGGAGAAGCAGGGCGGCTCCGACGTCCGGGCCAACACCACCCGCGCGGAACCACTCGCCGAGGACGGCACCTACGCGCTGACCGGCCACAAGTGGTTCTGCTCCGCGCCCATGTCGGACGGCTTCCTGGTGCTGGCCCAGGCCCCGGACGGGATCAGCTGCTTCCTGCTGCCGCGGGTGCTGCCCGACGGGACCCGGAACGTCTTCGCGATCCAGCGGCTGAAGGACAAGCTCGGCAACCGTTCCAACGCCTCGTCCGAGGTGGAATTCGACGGGACGTGGGCGCGCCGGGTCGGGGAGGAGGGCCGGGGGGTGGCGACCATCATCGAGATGGTCGCGGCGACCCGGCTGGACTGCGCTGTCGGTTCCGCGGCCATCATGCGGCAGGCGGTCGCCCAGGCGGTGCACCACGCCACCCACCGCAGCGCGTTCGGCGGTCCGCTGATCGACAAGCCGCTGATGCGCAACGTCCTGGCGGACCTGGCCCTGGAGTCGGAGGCCGCCACGACCACCGCGATGCGGCTCGCCGCCTCCTACGACACCGGCACGGAACAGGAGCGGCACTTCCGGCGGCTGGCGGTGGCCGTCACCAAGTACTGGGTGACGAAGCGCTGTCCGGCCGTCGCCGTGGAGGCGCTGGAGTGCCTGGGCGGCAACGGGTACGTGGAGGAGTCGGGGATGCCCAGACTGTTCCGCGAGTCCCCGCTGAACTCGGTCTGGGAGGGGTCGGGCAACGTCCAGGCGCTGGACGTGCTGCGGGTGCTGCGGCGCGACCCGATGGCCCTGAACGCGTTCCTCACCGAGATCGGCCTGGCCCGCGGAGCGGACCACCGGCTCGACGGTGCCATCAAGGGGCTGCTGACGGAACTCGCCGACCTGGACGGGGTGGAGGCCCGTGCCCGGCGCATCGTGGAACGGATGGCCCTGATCCTCCAGGGCTCCCTGCTCGTACGGTTCGCCCCGTCCGCCGTGGCCGACGCGTTCTGCGCCTCACGCCTCGGCGGCGACTGGGGAGCCACGTTCGGCACCCTTCCGCACACCCTCGACCTGGCCTCGATCGTGGACCGCGCCCGGCCGCTCACGGACTGAGCGGCGCTGTGTGCGGGGCGCTGGGCGACTGGGCTCTGGGGTGGCGCGGCGGCGGCTCTCACCCTCGGAGGGGGGCCTGGAAAGGTGAGCGGCCGCCACCGCGCCGGCAGAGGGTGGCGCCGCGCCGACTCGGCACCACCCCCGGTCCTGGTGCCCTCGATGCCCGAGGGCAGCCGTGCCGGAATCACGAGGTCGGCCGGGACGGCGAGCGACGCCGACAGCCCGTCCACACAGGCTACTTGGGAGCGTGAAGAAGGGGACCCGTCACGCAGGTATCCGGCGTCGGGAGCGCCACCGACGACCACCCGGGACGGCGTGGTCGACATGGCGGGATACCCCCCTTGTGTGGCGCGTCGGACGGTGCAACGGATCTCCCAGGAGACCGGGTGCGGCATCGCCGCGTCACTGTCCGTCGGGCCCCCGCGCACCCGCAACAGTTGCAGCTCGTTGCAATGGATATGCCGGTTGCCGGGGCACCGCGGACGTAGCGGCGGCACCATGGGCAGCAGGACGTGAGAAGCAGTCAAACCGGGGGCAATGTGACAGACCCACCGATCGGTCTCGGCCGTCTCGGGGCCATGGGCGTCCGCGAGTCGGCGCGGTTGCTCGCCGGCGTGCACGAGGCCGCCCTGGCGGGTGACGCCCCGCCCGCGGCGCCCCGCACGGTGATCAGCGAGTCCTGGCTCCGGGTCAGGAACCACGGGGTGGATCCGGACATCGGCCGGCACGCCGGCCTGCTCTCCACGGAGGAGCTCGAACACCGCCGGCAGTCCTCGCCGCTGGGCGACGTCATGCCGCTGCTGCGCGAGGGACTGGTGACGGTCGCCGACGTCGCCTGGCACATCATGGTGGTCACGGACGGCGAGGGCCGGGTGCTGTGGCGGGACGGCAGCCTCGCGGTGCGCAGGAGTGCGGACCGGCTCGGTTTCGCCGAGGGCGCGTCCTGGGCCGAGGACGTGGTCGGCACCAACGCCATCGGCACCGCGCTGGTGACGCGCGCGCCCGTCCAGGTGCACTCCTCCGAGCACTTCGTACGCACCCACCACGCGTGGACCTGCGCCGCCGCCCCCCTGCACGATCCGCGGGACGGCCGGCTGCTCGGCGTCGTCGACATCAGCGGCCCCGCCGCCACCATCCACCCGGCCACCCTGTCCCTGGTGACCGCCGTGACCCGGGTCGCCGAGGGCGAACTCCGGCTGCGGCACTGGGCCTCCATCGAACGGCTGCGGGCGATCGCGGCACCGCTGCTGGCGCGGATGGCGGGGGCGGACGACCGGGCCGTTGCGGTCGACCGCAACGGCTGGACCGCCGCGGTCACCGGCATGGCGCCCCCGGACCGGGTGGCCCTGCCGGCCTCCGTACGGTCCGGCGAGATGTGGCTGCCGAGCCTGGGCAGGTGCACCCTGGAGCCACTGCCCGGCGGCTGGCTGATCCGGGTCGGCGCCGACCGTGACCCGGCGGCCCCCATGAGCCGGGTCGTCCTGGACGTCAGCCGGGCACGCGCCTGGACGGTGACGGTCTCGGGCGCGGCGGGCAGCTGGGCACAGCAGCTCAGCCCGCGCCATGCCGAGCTGCTCTTCGTGCTGGCGCTGCACCGGGGTGGGCGCAGTGCGGCGGAGCTGGCGCAGGACCTGTTCGGGGACGCGGGACGGACGGTGACGGTCCGCGCGGAGCTGTCGCGGCTGCGCCGCAACCTTGCGGGGGTGCTGGCGCATCGGCCCTATCGGTTCGCGGACGGGGTTGAGGTGGAGTTGGTGCGGCCGGAGCGGGGGGCCGATCTGCTACCGCATTCGGTGGCGCCGGCGGTTCTGGCTGCGCGGCACGGCTGATCGGGTCGTTCGTGGGTGATGCCCACGCACGCGCATCCCTCCCCCACCCCTCACCTCCGCGGGTGCCGACGCACGTGCATGCGTGACGGGTAAGGGCGGGTGGGTGGGGAAAGCCCGCCGCAGGCGCAACGGCGCGGCAGGGGCCGACGTACCCCCACCACCGCCGGAGGCGCGCGGCGCAACGGCGCTGCGGGCGCCGACGTACCCCCACCACCGCCGGAGGCGCGCGGCGCAGCGTTAGAGCTGATGCGGCCAGGGCGGGTTCGCGCCCTGTACCGCGCAGGTGGCGGCAGCCACTGCGGTCCCCAGGGTGACCGCCTTCTGGACGTCCGCAGGAGTGAGTGCGGTGAGGCGGCCGCCGAGGTGGCCCGCGCCGTGCAGATGGTGCAGCAGGCCCGCCATGAACGCGTCGCCCGCTCCGACGGTGTCGACGACGTCGCACGGCTGGGCCGGTACGTGGAGTCGGTCGCCGTCGAGGGAGGCGAGGGCGCCCTCGGGGCCGAGGG
Source organism: Streptomyces sp. SID13666 (assembly GCF_010548325.1). Lineage (NCBI taxonomy): Bacteria > Bacillati > Actinomycetota > Actinomycetes > Kitasatosporales > Streptomycetaceae > Streptomyces > Streptomyces sp. SID13666. The sequence continues at coordinate 85,598 of NZ_JAAGLX010000021.1, forward strand.
TGATGACGACGAGGGGGACGCCGAGGGCGTGCCATTCGTCGCAGGCCTTTTCCAGCGGGGTGCCGGGGTGGAGGTGGCCGAGGTCGTCGTCGCTGAGGCGGAGGATGTCGGCCGCCGCGCACCAGCGGGACAGCCGCTGCCGGTAGCGGTCGGGGGGTACGAGGCCCGGTCGGACGTTCGGGTCGATGCTGATGGTGGTGCGGGGGCGGAGGTCGTCGAGGAGCTCTTCGACGCGGCCGGCGCCGGGGTCGCGCACGAGGGCGAGGGAGCCGGTGTGCAGACAGGCCGGGTCGGCGGGCAGCCCGGCCGTCAGCTCGGCCGCCGTCCACTGCCAGTCGGCGGTGCCCTCGGCGTGGAAGGTGTAGCGGGCCCGGCCGGCCTCGTCGAGGTCGGCGACGGCGAGCGTGCTGGGCTCGGCAGCGTCGGGGCAGCCGGTCAGGTCGACGCCGGAGCCGGCCAGCCGCTCGCGGAAGAGCCGGCCGAAGACGTCGCCCGACAGCCGGCCGAGGAACCGGGTGGGCGTGCCGAGCCGGGCCAGCGCGACCGCGGTGTTGGCGGGGCCGCCGCCCGGTGCGACGGTCAGGTCGAGCCCGGCGGCCGGCTCGCCGGACCGGGGGGCGGCGAAGGCGTCGGCTACGCATTCGCCGAGGACGACGACGGGGCGGCTCGGACTCGTACGGGACATGCGGGACAGCGTACGAGGCTCTGCCGGGTGGCGGCAGGGCGTGGAGGGGGCCGGCTCCGGCGGCCCTGGGGCGCGCGCCCCGCACCACCCGATCGCCTGCCAGCTGTCGCCGCCCGCCCGCCCCGCGTCTAGCGTTTCGGAGGGTGGTCCCCCGGGGCCCCGAGCGGGAGGAAGGCCATGGCCACGGAGCAGCCGGCGCGCAAGGGCCTCGCCGCACCCGTCGCCGTCGCTCTGATCGCTGTCGTCGGGGTGGCCCTGATCCGCAGCGGTTCCGAGGAGCGGGCTCTTCCTCCGCAGCCCGCAGCGGCAGCCGCCGTCGAAACGATTCCGGGTGTCGTCCCCCCTGCCGCCCGGAAGGTCCCGCCGCCGTTGCCGGCCTCGCCGCCGGTCCGGGTCAGGATTCCGTCGATCGGGGTGAACGCCCCGCTGATCACCGTCGCGCTCGACAAGGACGGCTGGGTGGGCTCGCCGCCGCCGGCGGAGAAGAACCTGGCCGGCTGGTTCAGGAACTCCCCCACGCCGGGCGCGGCCGGCACCTCGGTCATCGACGGGCATGTCGACAATCTGGCGGGGCCCGCCGTGTTCTACGGTCTCGGCGCCCTGAAGAAGGGGGACCGCGTCGAGGTGACCCGCCGGGACGGCCGCACCGCGGTCTTCGACGTGTACGGCGTCGAGGCCTTCGCCAAGGACGCGTTCCCGGCGAAGCGGGTGTACGGGGACACCGGCGCGGCCGAGTTGCGTGTCATCACCTGTGGCGGCGGCTTCACGGAGAAGGGCGGATACGACGGCAATGTCGTCGTCTTCGCCCGGATGGGCGCGGTGCGCTGATCCGGTCGCGGCTGTGCGGCGGCGGCGAATTAGGCTGGTGGCATGAGCATCAGCGTGACCACCTGGTCCCTCGAACAGACCGCACCGGCGGATCTGCGGCCCTCGGCCGTGCCCGCCGCCGGGTCGGGGGTCCGGATCGTGGCCGCCGAGGTGCCGTCGCCCGACTTCAGCCGCTTCCTCTATGCGTCGGTCGGCGCGGACTGTCTGTGGACCGACCGGCTGGGCTGGACGTACGGGCGCTGGCAGGCGCATCTGGACCGGCCGGGCTCGGAGACGTGGGTGGCGTACGACCGGGGCACCCCGGCCGGGTTCGTGGAGCTCGACCCGCAGGACGACGGCGTCGTGGAGATCATGTACTTCGGGCTGCTGCCGGCGTTCCGGGGCCGCGGCATCGGTGGCCATCTGCTGTCGTACGGGACCGCGCGCGCCTGGGACCTGGCCGGCCGGTGGCCGGGGCGGGCCGCGACGAAGCGGGTGTGGGTGCACACCTGCAGCCTGGACGGGCCGCACGCGATGGCGAACTACGAGCGGCGCGGGTTCCGGCTCTTCGACACCAGGACGGCGGACGAACCGGATCAGCCGGTGCCGACCGGGCCGTGGCCCGTGGAGCAGTGACGCAGAGCACAGCGTCTCACCAAATGGGATAATCTGGTCCACATGCTGGACGACGGTGGACTCGTCCAAGACCCTCATGCCACGCTTCCGACATGTCCCGCACTGGAATCGCCTTGGTAGGTCGGCCGCACGTCGACTTCTGCCGCGTGTCCAGCGCCATCTGTCCGGCGAGCTGATCGCGCCGCGCCGGTTGGCGCCGGCACCCCCGCCACCCTCTCGCGCCGTGGTCGCGCATGCGCCCCGCCGCCGCCAACTGCCCTGATCGATTTCAGGTTTCCGCAGGCCATAGGGTGCATCCGCGCTACCACCGACGTATTCGCCCCTGCCCGAAGGACGCATCGCCATGGCCTCCACTCCTGATCAGCCAGCCGACACCACGGCCCGCCGCAAGGCCGGACGCCACCGTGGTGAGGGCCAGTGGGCCATGGGCCACTTCACGCCGCTCAACGCCAACGAGCAGACGAAGAAGGACGATGACGGTCTCAACGTGCGGACACGCATTGAGACGATCTACTCCCAGCGCGGTTTCGACTCGATCGACCCCGCCGACCTCCGCGGCCGCATGCGCTGGTGGGGTCTCTACACCCAGCGCAGGCCCGGGATCGACGGCGGCAAGACCGCCATCCTCGAGCCGCACGAGCTCGACGACGAGTACTTCATGCTGCGGGTCCGCATCGACGGCGGCCGGCTCACCACCGAGCAGCTGCGCGTCATCGGTGAGATCTCGCAGGAGTTCGCCCGCGGCACCGCCGACCTGACCGACCGGCAGAACGTCCAGTACCACTGGATCCGGATCGAGGACGTTCCGGAGATCTGGCGCCGGCTGGAGGCCGTCGGCCTGTCCACCACCGAGGCGTGCGGCGACACCCCGCGCACCATCCTCGGCTCGCCGGTGGCGGGGATCGCGGCCGACGAGATCATCGACGGCAGCTCCGCGATCGACGAGATCCACTCGCGCTACATCGGCTCCAAGGACTTCTCCAACCTCCCGCGCAAGTTCAAGACGGCGATCTCCGGATCGCCGCTGCTGGACGTGGCGCACGAGATCAACGACATCGCGTTCGTCGGGGTGCACCACCCCGAGCACGGCCCCGGCTTCGACCTGTGGGTCGGCGGCGGGCTGTCCACCAACCCCAAGCTCGGCGTACGGCTCGGCGCGTGGGTCCCGCTGGACGACGTCGCCGACGTGTGGGCCGGGGTCATCGGCATCTTCCGCGACTACGGCTACCGCCGGCTGCGCACCCGCGCCCGGCTGAAGTTCCTGGTCGCCGACTGGGGCCCGGAGAAGTTCCGGCAGATCCTGGAGGACGAGTACCTCCAGCGCAAGCTCACCGACGGCCCCGCCCCGGAGTACCCCGAGCAGCAGTGGCGCGACCACGTCGGCGTGCACCGCCAGCAGGACGGCCGCTTCTACGTGGGCTTCGCGCCGCGGGTCGGCCGGATCGACGGCTCGACGCTCTCCAAGATCGCGGACCTGGCCGCCGAACACGGCTCGGGCCGGCTGCGCACCACCGTCGAGCAGAAGATGATCGTGCTGGACATCGAGGAGGCGCGGGTCGAGTCCCTGGTGGCCGGTCTCGAGGCGCTCGGCTTCCAGGTGAAGCCGTCGCCGTTCCGGCGCGGCACCATGGCCTGCACCGGTATCGAGTTCTGCAAGCTGGCCATCGTCGAGACCAAGGCGCGCGGCGCCTCGCTCATCGACGAGCTGGAGCACCGGCTGCCGGACTTCGACCAGCCGCTGACCATCAACGTCAACGGCTGCCCCAACTCCTGCGCCCGCATCCAGGTGGCGGACATCGGTCTCAAGGGCCAGCTCGTCACCGACGAGAACGGCGAGCAGGTCGAGGGCTTCCAGGTGCACCTGGGCGGCAGCCTCGGACTGGAGCCCGGCTTCGGCCGCAAGGTGCGCGGTCTGAAGGTCACCTCCGCCGCGCTGCCCGACTACGTCGAGCGGGTGCTGCGGCGCTTCGAGGAGGAGCGCGAGGACGACGAGCGCTTCGCCACCTGGGCCGCCCGCGCCTCCGAGGAGGCACTGTCATGACCGAGCGCGCCGCGCCGTTCTACTGCCCGTACTGCGGGGACGAGGATCTGCGCCCGTCCGAGGAGAAGGTTCCGCACGGATCGGGAGCCGCGTGGGAATGCCGGGCGTGCAACCGGGCCTTCCAGTTGAAGTTCCTCGGTCTGCTGACCGAGGGACTCCGGAAGAACCCCCCGACTGGAGGCGAGTCGTGACCACCGCACAGCACACCGCCGAGGACCTGCGCAGTCTGGCCGAACAGGCCGGCCGCGACCTGGAGGACGCGGCCCCGCTGGACATCCTGCGCTGGGCCGCCGAGACGTTCGGCCCGCGCTTCTGCGTCACGTCCTCGATGGAGGACGCCGTCGTGGCGCACCTCGCGTCCCGCGCCTTCCCGGGCGTGGACGTGGTCTTCCTCGACACCGGCTACCACTTCCCCGAGACCATCGGCACCCGTGACGCGGTCGGCGCGGTGATGGACGTCAACCTCATCACGCTGACCCCGGTGCAGACCGTCGCAGAACAGGACGCCGAGTACGGGCCGAAGCTGCACGACCGCGACCCGGACCTGTGCTGCGCGCTGCGCAAGGTCAAGCCGCTGGAGCAGGGCCTGACCGGGTACGACGCCTGGGCCACCGGGCTGCGCCGCGACGAGTCCCCGACCCGCGCCAACACGCCGGTCGTCGGCTGGGACGAGAAGCGCCGCAAGGTGAAGATCTCCCCGATCGCCCGCTGGACGCAGACGGACGTGGACGCGTACGTCGCCGAGCACGGGGTGCTGACCAACCCGCTGTTGATGGACGGCTACGCGTCCGTCGGCTGCGAGCCGTGCACCCGCCGGGTGCTGGAGGGCGAGGACGCCCGCGCCGGCCGCTGGGCCGGGCGCGGCAAGACCGAGTGCGGACTGCACGGCTGATGACCACTCAGATATCCCAGGAGCGAACGATGAGCGTGCCGGCGAGCCCGCGGCAGGCGGGTGCCACGGTGTGGCTGACCGGTCTGCCGAGCGCGGGCAAGACCACGGTCGCCTTCGCGCTGGCGGACCGGCTGCGCGAGGCCGGCCACCGGGTGGAGGTGCTGGACGGCGACGAGATCCGCGAGTTCCTCTCCGCCGGGCTCGGCTTCACCCGCGAGGACCGGCACACCAACGTGCAGCGGATCGGCTTCGTCGCCGAACTGCTGGCCTCCAACGGCGTCAAGGTCCTCGTCCCCGTGATCGCCCCCTACGCGGACAGCCGCGAGGCGGTCCGCGGGCGCCACCGGAAGCAGGGCACCCCGTACTTGGAGGTGCATGTGGCCACCCCGGTCGAGGTGTGCTCCGAGCGCGATGTGAAGGGCCTCTACGCCAAGCAGGCCGCGGGTGAGATCTCCGGTCTCACCGGGGTCGACGACCCGTACGAGGCGCCCGAGGCACCGGACCTGCGCCTCGAGACCCACGGGCGCACCGTCGAGGACTCCACCGCGGCGCTGGAAGCGCTGCTCGTCGAGAGGGGACTGGCACTGTGACCACCGTCGCCGCACCCAATGATTCCGCGTACGCGCTCAGCCACCTGGACGCCCTCGAGTCCGAGGCCGTGCACATCTTCCGCGAGGTCGCGGGCGAGTTCGAGCGGCCGGTGATCCTCTTCTCCGGCGGCAAGGACTCCATCGTCATGCTGCACCTGGCGCTGAAGGCGTTCGCGCCCGCCGCGGTGCCGTTCTCGCTGCTGCACGTGGACACCGGCCACAACTTCCCCGAGGTGCTGGAGTACCGGGACCGTACGGTCGCCGAGCACGGACTGCGCCTGCACGTGGCGCGGGTGCAGGACTACATCGACGACGGCCGGCTGCGCGAGCGCCCCGACGGGACCCGCAACCCGCTGCAGACGGTGCCGCTGCTCGACGCGATCGGCGAGGGCACGTACGACGCCGTCTTCGGCGGCGGCCGCCGCGACGAGGAGAAGGCCCGCGCCAAGGAGCGCGTCTTCTCCCTGCGCGACGAGTTCGGCGCCTGGGACCCGCGCCGCCAGCGCCCCGAGCTGTGGCAGCTCTACAACGGCAAGCACGCGGCCGGCGAGCACGTCCGGGTGTTCCCGCTGTCCAACTGGACCGAGCTGGACGTGTGGCAGTACATCGCCCGCGAGGGCATCGAGCTGCCGCAGATCTACTACGCGCACGAGCGGGACGTCTTCGCCCGCAGCGGCATGTGGCTGACGGCGGGCGAGTGGGGCGGCCCGAAGTCCGGGGAGACCGTGGAGAAGCGGCTCATCCGCTACCGCACCGTCGGTGACATGTCCTGCACCGGCGCGGTGGACTCCGACGCCTTCACCATCGACCAGGTCATCGTGGAGATCGCCGCGTCCCGGCTCACCGAGCGGGGCGCGACCCGCGCCGACGACAAGATGTCCGAGGCCGCGATGGAAGACCGCAAGCGCGAGGGGTACTTCTAAATGACCACCATCAGCGACGTCACCAGCGCCGAGCAGATCGCGGCCACCTCGCAGCTGCGCTTCGCCACCGCCGGCTCCGTCGACGACGGCAAGTCCACCCTGGTCGGGCGGCTGCTGCACGACTCCAAGTCGGTCCTGACCGACCAGCTGGAGGCCGTCGAGCACGCCTCGCGCCGCCGCGGCCAGGAGGCGCCGGACCTGGCGCTGCTCACCGACGGCCTGCGGGCCGAGCGCGAGCAGGGCATCACCATCGATGTGGCGTACCGGTACTTCGCCACACCGCGGCGCCGGTTCATCCTCGCCGACACGCCGGGCCATGTGCAGTACACCCGCAACATGGTCACCGGCGCCTCGACCGCGGAGCTGGCCGTGGTGCTCGTCGACGCCCGCAACGGCGTCGTGGAGCAGACCCGGCGCCATGCCGCGGTGGCCGCGCTGCTGCGCGTCCCGCACGTGGTGCTGGCCGTCAACAAGATGGACCTGGTGGAGTACGCGGAGCCCGTGTTCGCCGCCATCGCCGAGGAGTTCACGGCGTACGCGGCGTCGCTCGGCGTCCCGGACATCACCACGATCCCGATCTCGGCGCTCGCCGGGGACAACGTGGTGACGCCGTCCGCGAACATGGACTGGTACGGCGGCCCCACTGTCCTGGAGCACCTGGAAACAGTGCAGGTCGGCACCGACCTGACGGACGCGCCGGCGCGCTTCCCGGTCCAGTACGTGATCCGTCCGCAGACCACCGAGCACCCGGACTACCGCGGCTACGCGGGCCGGATCGCCTCCGGCATCCTCCGGGTCGGTGACGAGGTGACGGTCCTGCCGTCCGGCGCGACCAGCACCATCACCGGCATCGACGCCCTCGGCGAGCCGGTCGACGTCGCCTGGGCGCCGCAGTCGGTGACCGTGCTGCTCGCCGACGACCTGGACATCTCGCGCGGCGACCTGATCGCGCCGACCGCCTCGGCGCCGGCGACCACCCAGGACGTCGAGGCGACCGTCTGCCATCTGCACGAGCGGCCGCTGAAGGTCGGCTCGCGGGTGCTGCTCAAGCACGCGACGCGCACGGTGAAGGCCATCGTCAAGGCGCTGCCGTACCGCATCAATCTCACGGCCGGGCTCGCGCACGAGTCCGGGCCGGCACAGCTGGACGTCAACGACATCGGCGCCGTCGTGCTGCGCACGGCCGAGCCGCTGCCGCTGGACGCCTACGCGGACTCGCGCCTGACGGGCTCCTTCCTGCTGATCGACCCCGCGGACGGCACGACGCTGACCGCGGGAATGGCGGGCGAGGCGTTCGCCGAACCCGCGGCGGCCGGTGCGTCCGCCGTGGAGAAGGAACAAGAGGGGTGGGACTTCTGATGGTCAACGATGCCTATTCGGGCTTCGCGAAGGAGGGCGGCCGCGTCGGCGGCGGCCTCCTCGGCGCCGGCACGGGCGGGGTGGCGCGATGTGCGCTCTAACCGCTGAACCCCGCAGCTGTAGGCGAGTACGCCCGTACCACCGAAGACCTGACGACTTTCCGGCAGCGCCCAGATAGGCGCGCTCCGGCTCTCCGAGAGGAACACCTCCCGTGTCTGCCGCAACCACCCGCAGCCTGAAGCGAACGATCGCCGCTGCCGCGACCCTCCCGCTCCTCTTCGGCGCTCTCGCCGCCTGCGGGTACGGCTCGAAGTCCGACGACACGAAGGACAGCAACGCTGCCCCGGTGGCCAGTTCGGGTGCGAAGAAGCTCTCCGCCGACGAAGTGAAGATCGGCTACTTCCCGAACCTCACCCACGCCACCGCGCTCGTCGGCCTCAACCAGGGCCTGTTCGCGAAGGAGCTGGGCGGCACCGCCATCAAGACCCAGACCTTCAACGCGGGCCCGTCCGAGATCGAGGCGCTGAACGCCGGTTCCATCGACATCGGCTGGATCGGCCCCTCGCCGTCCATCAACGGCTACACCAAGTCCAAGAGCACCAACCTGCGGATCATCTCCGGCTCCGCCTCGGGCGGCGTGAAGCTGGTCGTCAACCCCGCGAAGATCAAGACCCTGGACGACCTCAAGGGCAAGAAGATCGCGACCCCGCAGCTGGGCAACACCCAGGACGTGGCGTTCCTCAACTGGATCGCCGAAAAGGGCTGGAAGGTCGACGCGCAGAGCGGCAAGGGCGACGTCTCCGTCTTCCGCACCGACAACAAGGTCACGCCCGACGCCTACAAGTCCGGCTCCATCGACGGCGCGTGGGTGCCGGAGCCGACCGCGTCCAAGCTGGTCTCCGAGGGCGGCAAGGTGCTGCTCGACGAGCGCGACCTGTGGCCCGACAAGAAGTTCGTGATCACCAATGTGATCGTGTCGCAGAAGTTCCTGTCGGCGCACCCGGACGTCGTCGAGGCGGTGCTGCGCGGTTCGGTGAACACCAACGCGTGGATCACGGCCAACCCGGACAAGGCCAAGGCCGCCGCGAACGCCCAGCTCAAGAAGGACACCCAGAAGGCGCTGCCGGCCGAGATCCTCGACCCGGCGTGGGCGAGCATCCAGGTCCTCGACGACCCGCTCGCCAAGTCGCTGACGTCCGAGGCCGACCACGCCGTCAAGGCCGGTCTGCTGAAGAAGCCCGACCTCGCCGGGATCTACGACCTGACGCTGCTCAACAAGGTCCTCACGGCCGCGGGCAAGCCCACGGTGGACGCGGCAGGGCTCGGCAAGCAGTAGCAGCACCGCGCCACGGAAACACCCGGAAGCAGCCGGTGTCCGGCCCGCAGGGGCCGGACACCGGCGGCCCGCAGCACGCACCGCCCGCCCACGTACCAGGAGGTGACCGGATGGCCACGGCAGTCAGGACCACCGAGCAGCACAGCGCGGACACCGCCGTCGCAGACGGCGCGCCCGCCGTTCGCATCGACCACGTCCACAAGGTCTTCGGCCGTCCGGGCTCCGCCCAGGCGGTGCTCGACGACATCACCCTCGACGTCCGTCCCGGTGAGTTCGTCTGTCTCCTGGGTGCCTCCGGCTGCGGCAAGTCGACCCTGCTCAACCTGGTCGCGGGCCTCGACCGGCCGACCGCCGGCACCATCACCGTGCCCGGCGGCGGCCGTCCGGCGCTGATGTTCCAGGAGCACGCGCTCTTCCCCTGGCTCACCGCCGGCAAGAACATCGAACTGGCGCTGCGGCTGCGCGGCGTGCCGCGCGCCGAGCGCCGCCCGGAGGCCGAGCGGCTGCTGAGCCTGGTGCGCCTCGACGGCTCCTACGGCAAGCGGGTCCACGAGCTGTCCGGCGGTATGCGGCAGCGCGTCGCGCTCGCCCGTGCGCTGGCCCAGGACTCCAACGTGCTGCTGATGGACGAGCCGTTCGCGGCGCTGGACGCCATCACCCGGGACGTCCTGCACGGCGAGCTCACCCGCATCTGGGCCGAGACGGGCGTCTCCGTCCTCTTCGTCACCCACAACGTCCGCGAGGCCGTCCGGCTCGCGGAGCGTGTGGTGCTGCTGACGTCCCGGCCCGGCCGGGTCGCCCGCGAATGGGCCGTGGACATCCCGCAGCCGCGCCGTATCGAGGACGCCGCCGTCGCCGAGCTGTCCATCGAGATCACCGAAGAACTGCGTGGGGAGATCCGCCGACATGGCCAGCACTGAGACCGTTCCGGCCGATAAGAAGGGCAGTGCGGGAGCCCAGGACCTCGCGGGTCTGGAGGCCGGGCTCGACGCCCTGGACGCGGTCCAGGTCCGGCGCACCCCGTTCACCCAGGTCCTGGTCAAGAAGGTCCTGCCGCCGGTCTCGGCGGTCCTCCTGGTGCTCGTGGTGTGGCAGCTCGCCGTCCTGGCCGGCTTCGCGCCGGAGACCAAGCTGCCCGCCCCGCGGGCGGTCGGCAGCAGCTTCATGACGCTGTGGAACGAGGGCCAGCTCCTCGACATCATCTGGACCAGTGTCGAGCGCGGGCTGCTGGGCTTCCTCGCCGCGGTCGCCATCGGCACCCCGGTCGGCCTCGTCGTGGCCCGCGTCCCGTTCGTCCGGTCCGCGATCGGGCCGATCCTGTCGGGCCTGCAGTCGCTGCCGTCGGTGGCCTGGGTGCCCGCCGCGGTCATCTGGCTCGGCATCACCGACTCCGCGATGTACGCCGTCATCCTGCTCGGCGCGGTGCCCTCCATCGCCAACGGGCTGATCTCCGGCATCGACCAGGTGCCGCCGCTCTATCTGCGCGCCGGCCGCACGCTCGGCGCCAGCGGGGTGAGCGGTGCCCGGCACATCCTGCTGCCGGCCGCGCTGCCCGGCTACCTGGCAGGCCTCAAGCAGGGCTGGGCGTTCTCCTGGCGCTCCCTGATGGCCGCCGAGCTCATCGCCTCCTCCCCCGACCTCGGTACCGGCCTGGGGCGCTACCTGGAGAACATGCGCGAGGGGTCCGACATGCCGGGCATCTTCCTCGGCATCATCCTCATCCTCGTCGTGGGTATCGCCATCGACCTGCTGATCTTCAGCCCGCTGGAGCGCCGTGTGCTGCGCACCCGCGGCCTGGTGTCCCGGAGCCAGTAATGAACGGTCCAGTCCTCCTCGTCATCGCCCACGGCAGTCGCGATCCGCGCCATGCCGCGACCGTCCACGCGCTGACCGAGCAGGTACGGGCCGCCCGGCCGGGGCTCCGCGTCGTCACCGGATACCTCGACTTCTGCGCGCCGACCGTGGCGCAGGTCGTCGACCGCCTCGCGGCGGAAGGGGTCCGCGACATCGTCGCGCTGCCGCTGCTCCTCACCCGCGCCTTCCATGCGAAGGCCGACATCCCCGCCGTGCTGCGCGAGTCGACCGCCGCGTACCCCCGGCTGAGGGTCGCGGTGGCCGATGTCCTCGGCCCCTCGCCCCTGCTGACCGCCGCCCTGGAGCGGCGGCTGGCCGAGGCCGGGGTCACCCCCGGCGACCGCTCGACCGGGGTCGTCCTGGCCTCGGCGGGCTCCACCGACCCGGAGGCGATCGCAGTGATCGCTGAAATCGCGCGGGAGTGGCGGCACACCGGTTGGTGCGCCGTGCGGCCTGCGTTCGCCTCCGCATCCCTTCCCCGGACCGAGGACGCGGTCCGGCAGCTGCGGGCCGAGGGCGTCCGCCGTATCGCCGTCGCCCCGTACGTCATCGCGCCGGGCTTCCTGCCCGACCGCATCGTCCGCGGTGCCCGCGAGTCCGGCGCCGACGCCCTCGCTCCTGTGCTGGGCGCGGCCCCGGAACTCGTCGAGCTGCTGCTGGAGCGTTATGCGGGGGCCCTTCTCCCCCGCCGGATCCTGCTCTCGGCCTGACGCGTCAGGCGGCGGGTGTGGTGCCGTTCGCGGTCACCGAAGGACCGGTTCCCGCGGCGGTGACCGCCGCGATGGTGACCTGGTACGCGGTGCCCGGGGTGAGACCGCCGATGACGCGGAACATCCCCTTGCCGGACGGCTGGGTGACGAGCGTGTCCCGGCCTGCGACCTCGATCGTGCGGCCGTCGGAGACGGTGATCAGATAGCCCGTGACCTCGGCGGCGCCGGTGTTCACCGGCGGCGTCCAGACGACGGTCGCCGCGTGCGCCTGGGCGCGCAGTTTCGCCCCGGTGGGTGCGGCGGACAGCGTCGTCACGGCGGCGGGCACCAGAGGATTCGACGGCAGCGAAGCCGCCCCGCTTCCACGGGAGTTGGCCGCGCTCACGGCGACGGTGTACGGCTCACCGGGCCGCAGCCCCGTGACGCGGAGGTAACCGCGGGTGCGGAACTCCGCGGCCGTGACCGGCACCGTCGCCGCCTCATGGCCCGCGGCGTCGTACACATGCGCCGTGTAGGACGTCACGGGCGCTCCCCCGTCGGCGAAGGTGGGGTTGAAGGTGACGACCAGCGCGGTCGTGCCACCGGAGCTGGTGCCGACGCGTGACGGTGCCTCAGGGGTGCTGAGTGCGCCGATCCGCCGGTTGAGCAGCCCGCGGTAGGCGGGTTCGAGGCCCGCGTTGGCGACGATCGCGGCGGGGGCGTCGGACGGAGCGGCGATGATGCGGTTGCCGGTGGTGACGAGTCCCTTGTTGTCACCGTCCCCGGTGCCCTCCTCCCACCAGTTGTCCTTGACGAGGGTCGGGTCGTTGTTGCCGAGCGCGTCGCGGAAGTCGGTGTGGCGGCTGGCGACGTTCGCGTACGAGGCGCCGTAGAGGACGTTGCCCTGGACCGTCTCGTACGTGCAGCCGTTGTCGGTGTAGACGCTCTTGCCCAGGCCCCACTGTCCGTGGATGACGTTGCCGGTGACCTTCTCGCCGTCGGCGATCGAGGTGCCGGTCAGCCCCTGCGTGTAGATGCCGCCGCCGTCGTCCAGCATCTGCATGTAGTCGAAGATGAGGTTGTCGCGTACGGCGTTGTCGTGGCCGGCGTTCGGGGTCGCGGGCGAGCCGATCTTGTCGGGCCAGCCGCCCCAGCCCAGCGAGATCGCGGAGTAGCCGACGTGGTCGATCTGGTTGTGGGCGATCGTGGTGTGCTGGGTGTAGCCGTTGAGGATCGCGACCCCGCCGTGGAATTCGCGGGGCAGCGCGTAGAGGTGGTTGTCGGTGACCTGGACGCCGGTGGCGGGTTCGGCGCCGTCGACGCCGCCGATCTCCAGGCCGTTGCCGGAGATGTCGGTGAAGATGCTGCCGCTGACCCGGGCGTCCTGCGTCCCGGTGCCCAACTCCAGTCCCGCCGCGCCGAGATGCGCGAACACATCACCGGAGAACTCGACGCCTCGGCTGTACGCGAGCGAGACGTTGCCCGGCATCTTCGTCCAGTCGGCGAACGGGCAGGTACCGCCCTCGACGAAGTGGCAGAGACCCTGGGTGGCCCAGCCGGTCGGCCCGGTGATCGTGTAGCCGGCCTGGATCTCGGAGAATCCGCCGGGACCCGACGGGGTCAGCCAGGTCGCGTAGCTGAACTGCAGCCCGCGGAAGGAGACGTCGCGCAGGGGCGCGGCGGCCGTTCCGCCGCCGTCGATCAGCTTCTGTGCGACCGGGGCCTCGACATCGGCGTGCCGTGGGTCCTCGCCGGGGCGCGGCAGGTAGTAGACGGTGTGGGCCTTGCGGTCGAAGTACCACTCGCCGGGCTGGTCGAGCAGCTCGTAGGCGTTCTCGATGTACGAGGCGTGGCCGCTGTTGGTGAGCTTGCCGGGGCCGACCATGCTGACGGTCCGGCCGGGGATGTCGGGGAATTCAACACGTCTGTTGGAATTGTCCCAGCAGGGCTGGGCCATCGTGATCGTGGTGCCGGTGGCGGAGGCGAGGGGGCAGCGTGGCTCGGTCCACTGGCCGAGGCCGTCGCGGTCGATGTTCCACAGCGACTCGCCGCTGGTGTAGACGAACTCGGCGTCGCCGATGTTCCGCCAGCCGGCGAGCGTGCCGGCGGAGGCCGTGTAGCCGGTGGCGGTGGCGGTCAGTCCGACGGGCACCTGGCCACGGGCGCGCTGGGCGCGCACCCCGTCGACGTACAGCTGCCGGGTGTTGGTGAGCCCGCTCGGCGCGGGCGCGGACCACAGTCCCGGCCGGCCGGCGACCTGGTGCCAGCCGGTCACCTGGCGGCCACCGCTGATGACCGCGGACCCGGCGCCGTCCCAGATCACCCGGTGGCCGTTGCTCCCGGAGTCGCGGGCGTCGAGCACGAGGGGCTTGGACTGCCGGTAGGTGCCCGGGGCCAGATGGACGGTCAGATCGGCGGTGAGGTGCCCGGCGCGTGCGCGGGCGAGGTCGCGGGCGTGTTCCAGGGTGCGGACGGGGTGCTTGGTGGTGCCGGCGGCGTGGTCGTCACCGGCCGGGGAGACATAGACATCGCGAGACGCGGCCGCCGGTGCTCCGGCGGCCGGGGATATTCCGGTGGTGGCGAACGCGGCGACGGCCGCCAGCGAAGCGCAGACGGCTGCGGCTCTGCGGCGAACGGGCCTCAGGGGTGCGGGCATGGTCCCTCCCGTGGGATCGGCCTCGTAAGTGCCGGAAACATACGACCACTGACAGTCCATGGTCAAGGAAATACGCAGCAATCACCGCTTCACTGCAGGGAAGTTGGCTGATTCATCGGAGCACTGGATGATGGTTTCCTTAGGCGATCTTTATAGATGTAAGGGACCGGCGTCCTCTGGGGGTGGGGATAGCCTCCCCTGGATGGGGGAGAACCCCCACCGCCAAGTCACCTGGAAGCCTGATGGGTCGGCCGCCCCTCAGCCCCTAGCGTCATGGGTGAAGCAAGCGGTGCGGTGCCGCTGCCATGACGAGGGGGAACCGTGAGTCGCGGACGCGCACACGGCAGCAAAATGGGAATCGCTGCGGCAATGGGTGGCTGGAGCGCCCGGCACCGCTGGACCGCCGTCATCGGCTGGCTGGTCTTCGTGGTCCTCGCGCTGGCCATCGGGCAGATGGCCGGCCGGGTGGACGCCAGCCAGGAGGAAGGCCTCCCGGGTGAGGTCAGCCAGGCGGCGGGGATCATCGACGACGCGGGCATCAAGGGTGCCGCCGGCGAGATGGTGCTCATCCAGGTCAAGTCCGGCGGCACGGTCACGGATCCCGCGGTCCACACCGCCGTGGACGCCGTCATAGCCGCGGTCAAGACCACCGGCCAGGCCACCAACATCACCTCGCCCTACGACACCAAGGCGATCTCCGCGGACCAGAAGTCCGCACTGGTCCGGTTCGAGATGACCGGTGACAAGAAGACCGCCAAGGAGCGCGTCACCAAGGTCACCGACGCGGTCGCGGGAACGCAGGCCAAGTACCAGGACCTGCGGATCGAGGAGTTCGGCGACGCGAGCTCCGAGAAGGTGCTCGGTGACGCGTTCGGCGACGACTTCAAGACCGCCGAGTTCTCCGCGGTCCCGGTCGCCCTCGGCATCCTGCTGATCGCCTTCGGCGCACTGGTCGCCGCCCTGCTGCCGGTCCTCCTCGCGGTGACCGCCTTCGTGGCGACCACCGGTCTGGTCGCGGTCGTCAGCCACCTGGTGCCGATGAGCGACACCGCCAACTCCGTGATGCTGCTGGTCGGTCTGGCCGTCGGCGTCGACTACTGCCTGTTCTACCTGCGCCGCGAGCGTGAGGAGCGGGCCGCGGGACACGACGCGCAGACCGCCATCAAGATCGCCTCGGCGACGTCCGGCCGCGCCATCCTCATCTCCGGCATCACCGTGATCGTCGCGATGGCCGGCATGCTCTTCACCGGCATCGCGGACTTCAAGGCCATGGGCGTGGCCACCATGATGGTCGTCGCGGTCGCCATGTTCGGCTCCGTGACCGTCCTTCCCGCGCTGCTCTCGCTGCTCGGCCACCGGGTCGAGAAGGGCCGCATCCCGTTCCTCAACCGCGCCCGGAAGAACACCCCGCAGCGCTCCGCCACGAGCAACAGCCGCTTCTGGACGGCCGTTCTCACCCCCGTGCTGCGCAACCCGAAGACCGCCACCGTCATCGCCGGCGGCGCGCTGATCCTCATCGCCTCCCCGGCGCTCGGGCTGCACACCGCGAACCTCACGATGAACCAGGAGCTCGGCGACGACCTGCCGATCATCCAGACCTACGACCGCATCAACGTGGCGTTCCCCGGCGGCCCCGACCCGGCGCACGTGGTCGTCAAGGCCGACGACATCAACGCGGCACCCGTCAAGCAGGCGATCGAGGACTTCCGGGCCGAGGCCGTCTCGAAGGGCGCCAGCAAGGGCCCGGTCACCGTGGTCGTCCACGCCAAGGAGAACATCGCGCAGATCGACGTCCCGCTGGCGGGTGGCACGGACAAGACCAAGGCCGAGGCCGGACTGGTCCAACTGCGGGACGAGATACGGCCCGACACGCTCGGCAAGGTCCCGGGGCTCGAAGCGCCCATCACCGGTCAGACGGCCGGCTCGATGGACTTCACCAACAAGATCACGAGCAGCGTCCCGCCGGTCTTCGCCTTCGTGATCGTCTTCGCCTTCCTCCTGATGCTGCTGTCCTTCCGCTCCCTCACCATCGCCGCCACCTCCATCGTCCTCAACCTGCTGTCGGTGGGCGCGGCCTACGGTGTCCTCGCCGCCGTCTTCCAGCACGGCTGGGGCGCGGGGCTGGTGGGTGCCACGGGAACCGGCGCGGTCGTCGCCTGGCTGCCGCTCTTCCTCTTCGTGATCCTGTTCGGGCTGAGCATGGACTACCACGTCTTCGTGGTCTCCCGGATCCGCGAGGCCAAGATGCGCGGCCTCAGCACCCAGAGCGCCATCCAGCACGGCATCACCACCACGGCGGGCGTCGTCACCAGCGCGGCGGTCATCATGGTCGCGGTGTTCGCCATCTTCGGAACGCTCTCCATGCAGAGCATGAAGCAGATGGGCGTCGGCCTGGCGGTGGCCGTCCTCATCGACGCGACCGTCATCCGCGGGGTCCTGCTCCCCGCCGTCATGGCCCTGCTCGGTGAGCGCAACTGGTACCTGCCCAAGTGGCTCGGCTGGCTCCCGGACATGACCCACGACGAGGCCGTGCTGGCCCCGCCGGTGCCCGCCTCGGCCGGCCGCCCGGCCGAGGAGTACGACGCGGCCCGCGTCTGACCTTCTCCCGCTCACTGCCGGCCCGGTCTCTCACGGGGGAGACCGGGCCGGCCCATGTCCTCTTCCGCACAGCGCCCAGGGGCGCCGCACCCCTGCCACCGCCGGTCCCTCAGCCGGCGGTGGCCGCGTGCTTGGCCGCGTACCGCCGCGCCTTGGTGCGGTTGCCGCAGACCCGCAGGGAGCACCAGCGGCGGCTGCGGTTCTTGGAGACGTCCCAGAAGACCCAGGCGCAGGCGTGCTCGGCGCAGCGCTTGAGGCGGGCGGCCTCGCCGGTGATGACCAGTTCGGTCCAGGCGACGGCGATCAGAGCCAGCGCGTTTCTGGCGGGCGGCAGTTCCGGCGCCGGGAGCAGGGCGGCGGAGGTGCCGCGCCGGCCGGTGCTCAGCAGCGGGAGTTCGCGCAGCGCCTCGTCCGCGGCGAGGATCAGGGCCGGGAGGACGAGGAACCACACGCCCCGGTCATGACGCCGCGGGCGGGTCCTGGGTGGCGCGGTGGCCAGGGTCACGGCAGGCGGGCTCCTTCGCGCGGCTCCGTCGGACGGTCCGCCCGGCCGGCGCGGAGCCGACCCCGGCGGGCCCCGTCATGGTCCGGACCCCCGGGCGGCCCGTCAAGACCATGTGACGGCACGTCGGCTCCGGGGCCGGCGGCTGCGGGCACCTGCCCGCGGGCAGGTGCGAGACTGTCGGTGATCATTCGAACGGGGAACGGCGGAGGGCAGTCGTGGGGCAATCGGGCACGGCGTTCACGGAGGAACGGGCACGGGCCGTCCTGGCGGCAGCGGCGAGGCCCGCGGCGGCTTCCGCGGCGGCCACCACTACGGCCTCCGCTACGGATCCGGCGGGCTCCGGGGCGCCGGACGCCGCCGGGGTTCGGCTGCTGGCGCTGGGCGAGAACGCGGTGTTCGCGGTGGGCGACGGTCTCGTCGTCAAGATCGGCCGCAGCGCCGAACTGCTCGAGCGCGCCGAGCGCGAGGTGCGGATCGCCGGCTGGCTGGCGGAGCACGACGTGCCGGCGGTCCGGGCCGCC
The DNA here is from genome assembly GCF_010548325.1 of Streptomyces sp. SID13666. Lineage (NCBI taxonomy): Bacteria > Bacillati > Actinomycetota > Actinomycetes > Kitasatosporales > Streptomycetaceae > Streptomyces > Streptomyces sp. SID13666. The sequence goes on from NZ_JAAGLX010000021.1 coordinate 103,690, forward strand.
ACGCCGCAGGCCCGGCTGGTCGATGGCCATCCCGTCACGTACTGGGTGCGGCTGCCCGAGCCGGTACGCCCCGCAGGACCCGCCGACCTCGCCGGACTGCTGCGGCTGGTGCACGCGCTGCCGGAACCGTCGGGGCCGTCCGCTCCGGTGCTGCCGCCGCGTGATCTGCTGGGCGGGGTGGAACGCTGGCTGCGGCTCGCGGGCGACGCCATCGATCCGGCGGACGCCGCGTATCTGCGCGACCGGCGGGACGGATTCGCCGCGGCCGCCGCCGCGCTGACGCCCCGGCTGCCGCGCGGCCCGGTGCACGGCGACGCGCTGCCGCGCAACGTCCAGGTCGGCCCCGACGGGCCGGTGCTGATGGACCTGGAGACGTTCTCCACCGATCTGCGCGAACACGATCTGGTGGTGATGGCGCTCAGCCGGGACCGCTACGGTCTCGACCCGGCCGCCTACGACACCTTCACGGCGGCCTACGGCTGGGACGTGCGCGAGTGGGACGGCTGCGCCGTGCTGCGCGGCGCGCGGGAGACCGCCAGCTGCGCCTGGGTCGCCCAGCACGCGCCCGCGAACCCCGCGGCACTCGCCGAGTTCCGCCGCCGCGTCGCGTCGCTGCGCGACGGCGACCCAGAGGTCCGCTGGTACCCGTTCTGACGCACGGGCCCTTCGGACCGCAACCTTGACGACAGCCCCGGCCGGTCCACGCGCTCCGGCACGCCGACCCCGTCCGACCGTCCGGCCCGAAGCCCGAGCCCCGATCCGCGCAGCTCCCGCGGGTCAGCTCCCACCCTAGAAGTCCGCGCGGCGCGCGCGGGATGCCGGCGCGGCCCGGTGCGCCGTCGGCGCCCCGACCCCGACGACCCCTCGGCGGCCGAGCGGTCAGCGCGACCCGCGGCCGCCCGGAACATCCGGTTCGTCCAGCAGCTGAACGTCGGACGGGCCGGTGCGCTGCTGCGGCAGCAGCGCGTCCAGCCGCAGCGGCCAGGACGCGTCGACGACGGCCTCCGGGTCGCGGTCGCGGCGCAGCCACTTCTGGTAGCCGGTGGCCCAGTCGGTGTACCAGCGGATCTGGGAGCGGTGCAGGTCCCAGAGGTCGGCGTCGCCCACCTCCGCGTACCGCTCGCCCAGCGCGCGGGCGACCCGGACGGCGGCGAGTGCGTCGGCGCCCGCCTCGTGCGCGTCGTCCAGCACCACCCCGTACACCGCGCAGGCCGCCTCCAGATTGCGCTTGCCCTTGCGGTACTTGTCCAGCGCCCGGTCCATGACCAGCGGATCCAGGACCGGTCCGACGGCCGGGCCGGGGGCGCCGCCGAGGCCCGGCAGCTCATGGCGGCGCAGCTCGGCGGCGAGCAGGCTCAGGTCGAAGGGGGCGTTGTAGACGACGACCGGTACACCGTCCGCCCAGTACTCGCGCAGCGCGCGGGCTATCTCGGCGACGGCCTCCCGGGCAGGACGGCCCTCGGCCACGGCCCGCTCGGTCGTGATGCCGTGGATCGCGGTCGCGCCCTCGGGAATGGCCACGCCGGGATCGACGAGCCACTCCCGGTGCCGTATCGGCTCACCGCCCTTGACCTCGGTGACCGCGGCCGTGACGATCCGCGCCTCGTGCGGATCCGTCCCCGTCGTCTCCAGGTCGAAGCCGACCAGCAGCTCCCGATGCCATGCCATGCGCCTACCTCCCACTGGTCCCCCGTGTGCTCTGCCATCCTCTCGTGCACCACTGACAGTGGGTCCCCCGGGTGTCAGGAGACCGCCCCGGGTGTCACGACACCGGTCAGGAAACCGGCCGGGAGTCGGCCCAGACTCCTTCGAACTCCTCGCGGTAGACGTCGAAGAGTCCGCTGTGCTCACCGCGCCGGTCGTCCTTGACGACATGGCGCGAGGGACCGCGCAGCACCATCACCGGGACCTCCATCCCGCGGGCCTTGCGCAGATAGGACTGGACGACCGCGAGGCCGTCGGCGCTGTCGCCGTCGACGAGGTACGCGGTGAAGCGCGGGGTCTCGTCGAAGACCCGGATCTCGAAGGCCGCGGGGTCGCGCAGCCGGGCCCGGACCCGGCGCATGTGCATGATGTTCATCTCGACGGAGCGGCTCAGCTCGCCGCGCCCGAGCCCGAGCTCGCGCTCCCGGCGGCGGACCGCGCTGCTGGCGGGGTTGAGGAAGAGCAGCCGGATACGGCAGCCGGACTCTGCGAGCCGCATCAGCCGGCGGCCGGAGTAGTTCTGCACGAGGAGGTTCAGGCCGATGCCTATCGCGTCCAGCCGGTGCGCCGATCCGAAGAGGTCCTCGGCGGGCAGCTGGCGCTGGAGCCGGACCCGGTCGGAGTAGACGCCGACGACATCGGCGTAGCGGTCGGCGACCAGTTCCTCGACGACGTCGACGGGGAGCCGGTCGGCGGCGGCGTAGCCGGAGCCGGAACCGAGGATGTCCAGCAGCCGGGCGGCGGCCCGTTCGGCCTGCGCGAGGACGGTGCGGGACAGCGCGCGGTTGCGGGAGACGACATGCCGGGCGACCTCGAGCTCGTCGAGCGCGAGTTCGAGATCGCGGCGCTCGTCGAAGTACGGCTCGAAGCACGGCCAGTGCTGAACGACGAGTTCCCGCAGCTGCGGGAGGGTCAGGAAGCTGAGGATGTTGTCGTCGGCGGGGTCGAGCAGGAAGCCCTTGCGGCGGCTGACCTCACGGACGGCGGCAGCGCGCTGCACCCATTCGTGTCCGGCCGGGCCCGCGGCGGCGACCACCCACTCCTCGCCGTGCACGGGCTCGTAGATCGGGCGCAGCACGGCGTTCACGACGGCGCGCAGGCGCTGCTCGACGAGGTTGAGCCAGACGTATGCCCGCCCGGCGCGGCTGGCACGGGTGCGCACCTCCGCCCAGGCGTCGGCGCCCCAGTCCAGTTCCGCTCCTATCTCCAACGGCTGCGCGAGCGTCACCGCGCCGGGCGCACCGTCGGCAGTGGCGCCGCTCTGGTCTCCCTGATCTCCGCCACTGGGGAGCACAAGGCCTCCCGACGTCACCACGCCACCGCCTCCCTCCCCCGTCCACGATCAAGGAAGGCTACTGCCCACCGGGTGGCACCGCAGCCCTATCGACCCTACTTGACTACAACCGCATCGCGTCATCACCCTTACGGTTGCTGGCCGTTGGGACACCGGGTGACGTACGGAACCCTTTCCGGCGAAGATCCGATCTTCGCAAATGGCACTTTTGCTCCCACATCTACGCGAAGATAAAGCGTTGACAACGATGTGACCGGGCGAGCGGCCTACCGTCATCCGGTCCCGGAGTGGAAGAGTCGCGACATGCAAGTCTGGCCGGGTACGGCATATCCCCTCGGCGCCACGTACGACGGCGCGGGCACCAATTTCGCCCTCTTCTCCGAAGTAGCCGAGCGCATCGAACTGTGCCTGCTGCACGACGACGGCTCCGAGACGGCCGTGGAGCTGCGGGAGGCCGACGCCTTCGTGCGGCACGCCTATCTGCCGGGCGTGATGCCGGGCCAGCGGTACGGATTCCGGGTGCACGGCCCGTACGAGCCGGCCAAGGGCAACCGCTGCAACTCGTCGAAGCTGCTCATGGACCCCTATGCGAAGGCCGTGAGCGGGTCGATCGACTGGGACGAGGCGGTGTACGGCTACCAGTTCGGCCAGCCGGAGACCCGCAACGACCAGGACTCGGCACCGCACACCATGACCTCGGTCGTGGTGAACCCGTACTTCGACTGGTCCGACGACCGGCCGCCGCGGATCGACTACCACCGCATGGTGATCTACGAGGCCCACGTCAAGGGCCTGACGATGCTTCACCCCGATCTGCCCGAGGAGATCCGCGGCACCTACGCGGCCCTCGCACACCCGGCGGTCATCGGCCACCTGGTGGAACTCGGCGTCACCACGCTGGAGCTGATGCCGGTCCATCAGTTCGTGCTGGACCACCGGCTGGCGGACGCGGGGCTGAACAACTACTGGGGTTACAACACCATCGGTTTCTTCGCCCCGCACAACACGTACTCCTCGCTGGGCGACCGGGGCCAGCAGGTCCTGGAGTTCAAGACGGCGGTGCGGGCGCTGCACGCCGCCGGCATCGAGGTGATCCTCGACGTGGTCTACAACCACACCGCAGAGGGCAGCCATCTGGGGCCGACGCTGTCCTTCCGGGGGCTCGACAACGCGTCGTACTACCGGCTGGGCGACGACAAGCGCTATTACATGGACACCACCGGCACCGGCAACTCGCTGCTGATGCGCAGTCCGCACGTACTGCAGATGATCATGGACTCGCTGCGTTACTGGGTCACCGAGATGCACGTGGACGGATTCCGCTTCGACCTCGCGGCGACGCTGGCCCGGCAGTTCCACGAGGTGGACCGCCTGTCGTCCTTCTTCGACCTGGTGCAGCAGGACCCGGTGGTCAGCCAGGTCAAGCTGATCGCCGAGCCGTGGGACGTCGGCGAGGGCGGCTACCAGGTCGGCAACTTCCCGCCGCTGTGGGCCGAGTGGAACGGCAAGTTCCGCGACACCGTCCGGGATCTGTGGCGGGGCGAGAACGCCACCCTCGCGGAGTTCGCCTCCCGGCTGACCGGCTCCTCGGACCTCTACCAGGACGACGGCCGCCGCCCGCTGGCCTCCATCAACTTCGTGACCTGCCACGACGGCTTCACCCTCAACGACCTGGTCTCGTACAACGACAAGCACAACGAGGCCAACGGCGAGGACAACCGCGACGGCGAGAGCCACAACCGCTCGTGGAACTGCGGCGAGGAGGGCGAGACCGAGGATCCGGGCATCCTGGCCCTGCGCGGCCGCCAGCTGCGGAACTTCATCGCCACCCTGATGCTCTCCCAGGGCGTGCCGATGCTCTCGCACGGCGACGAGTTCGGCAGGACCCAGCGCGGCAACAACAACGCGTACTGCCAGGACAACGAGCTGGCCTGGGTGCGCTGGCCGAAGGCGGGCGAGACGGGGGCGCAGCGGCTGCACGAGTTCATCCGCACCATGGTCTGGCTGCGCCGCGACCATCCGGTCTTCCGCCGCCGGCGCTTCTTCCACGGCCGTCCGGTGGAGGGCACCCACGACGAGCTCTCCGACATCGCCTGGTTCACCCCCGAGGGCGAGGAGATGGCCCAGCGGGACTGGCAGGCGGCGCACGCCAAGTCGCTGGTGGTGTTCCTCAACGGCAGCGCGATCTCCGAGCCGGGCGCGCGCGGCGAGCGGATCACGGACGACTCCTTCCTGCTGCTGTTCAACGCGCAGGCCGAGGAGCTGGAGTTCGTGGTTCCGGTCAACCACGGCAAGGAGTGGCAGCTGGTGGTGGACACCGGCCGGGCCGAAGGTGTGGAGCCGGGCAGCGGGCGGAAGGTCAAGGCCGGCGACCGGCTGCAGCTGACCGACCGGAGCCTGGTGGTGCTGCAACGCCCGGCGTAATCGATGGACTGATGTGATCGTAGGACCGTGCGGCGGGGTACGCACTCCTGCATGACCCCGCCGACGGCCGCCGTGCCCACTGCCACCTACCGGCTGCAGCTGCAACCGGACTTCACGTTCACCGACGCCGAGGCGGTGGTGCCCCGCCTCGCCGCGCTCGGCGTCTCCCATCTGCATCTGTCCCCGGTGCTCCAGGCCGCGCCCGGCTCCACGCACGGGTACGACGTGGTCGACCACACCCGGATCAGCGAGGTGCTGGGCGGTGAGGAGGGGCTGCGGGCGCTGTCCCGCACCGCCCGCGCGCACGGTCTCGGCCTCGTCCTGGACACCGTGCCCAACCACATGGCGGTGCCGGCTCCGGAGTACCTCAGCCGCCCGCTGTGGTCGGTGCTGCGGGAAGGGACGGACTCCCCCTACGCCCGGTGGTTCGACATCGACTGGGCGGCGCTGGACGGCAAGCTGCTGATGCCGGTCCTGGGGGCCCCGCTCGACGAGGTGCTGGGCCGGCTGCGCGTCGAGGACGACAAGGCGCTCGGCGAGCCGGTGCTGCGCTACTACGACCATGCCTTCCCGCTGCGCGCCGGCACCGAGGAGCTCCCGCTGCGCGCGCTGCTCGACGCCCAGTGGTACCGGCTCGCCCACTGGCGGGAGGCCAGGACCGATCTCAACTACCGGCGTTTCTTCACGATTTCCGATCTGATCGCGGTCCGGGTCGAGGACCCTGAGGTCTTCGACGCGACCCACGCCAAGCTGCTGGAGCTGCTGCGCGAAGGCGTCGTGGACGGTCTGCGCATCGACCATCCCGACGGTCTCGCCGACCCCGCCGGATATCTGCGCCGGCTCGCCACCGCGACCGGCGGCCGCTGGACCGTGGTGGAGAAGATCCTCGGCCACGACGAGCGGCTGCCCGCCGACTGGGCCTGCGCCGGGACCACCGGGTACGACTCCCTGGACCGGGTCGACGGGCTGTTCGCCGATCCGGCCGGGGTGGAGCGGATCACGGCGGGGTACGCCGACTTCACCGGCCAGGACGCCGACCGGGGCGGCGAGTGGGCACCGACCGCGCGGCGCGCCGCGTACAAGATCGTGACACGGGACCTGGCCGCCGAGGTGAGCCGGCTCGGGCGCACCGCCGCCCGCGCACTGCCGGACCGGGATCCGGCGGTGCTGCGCCGGGCCATCCGCGAGCTGCTGGTCCGGCTGCCGGTCTACCGCCCGTACGTCGTGCCGGGCGAGGACGCGCCGGCCGAGGCGGTCACGATGCTGGAGACCGCGGCCCGTGAGGCGGGGGTGCCGGCCGCGGCGGAGATCCGTGATCTCGCGCTGGGAGCGGACGCCGGGTTCGCGGTCCGCTTCGCCCAGGTCGCCTCCGCGCTGCACGCCAAGGCCGTCGAGGACACCGCCTTCTACCGCTGGTACCCGCTGCTGCCGCTCAACGAGGTCGGCCGGGACCCCGCGTACCCCACCACCGCTCCGGAGGAGTTCCACGCCTTCTGCGCCCGCCTCCAGCGCGACTGGCCGGCCACCGGCACCGTCCTGTCCACCCACGACACCAAGCGCAGCGCCGACGTCCGCGCCCGGCTCGCCGCGATCTCGGAGCACCCGGCCCTGTGGCGGTCCTGGCTGCGCCGCGAATCGGACCATCTGCGCAGCTACTTCACCCGTGCCGGCATTCCGCTGGTCGACCGGCACGCCGAGTACCTGGCCTGGCAGTACGCCGTGGTCTTCTGCAGCTACGGCGCCGAGGACGTGGTCGCCGCGACACTGCTGAAGTCGGAACGCGAGGCGGGGCTGCGCACCAGCTGGACGGAGCAGGACACGGCGTACGAGAAGCGGCTCGACACCTTCACCCGCGAGCTGATCACCGGGCCGACCTACTACGCGACCGCCGATATCTCCCGCGCGATCGAGGCTCCCTCACAGGTCAACCGGCTCGGCGCGGTGCTGCTGCATCTGACGATGCCGGGCGTGCCGGACATCTACCAGGGCGACGAACACCCCCAGCTGCTCCTCGTCGATCCCGACAACCGCCGCCCGTACCGGCCGGGCGTCCGGCGGTCGGGCGGGCCGGACGGACCGAAGGAGCTGGTGACGACGACGGCGCTGCTGCTGCGCCGCGAGCACCCCGGCTGGTTCGGCCCCGAGGCGACGTACGAGCCCCTGCACGCCACCGGTCCGGCCGCCGCCCACTGTGTCGCCTTCGTCAGGACCGGCCGCTCGATCACCGCCGTCACCCGGCTCTCGCACGGCCTGGAGCAGGCGGGCGGCTGGCGTGACACCGAGCTGGCGCTGCCGCCGGGCGACTGGACCGACCGGCTGACGGGCACTCACCACCGCGGCACCGTATCCGTCGCGGACCTGTTCGCGACGCATCCGGTGGCGCTGCTCACGGCGTAGCGCCACCGGCTCCGAGAGCTCCCCGGTCGGTGTCGGGGAGCCAGTGCCTGGCGGGGTCGTAGGCCAGCCAGTCGTGGGTCCGCGCGGTGCGCGCGAAGGCGTCGAGGAGCGGTGCCAGCGCCGGGTGGCTCTCGCTCGCACGCCAGATGACGTGCCAGGCGTAGAGCGGCGTCGGGTCCACGACGGGGATCTCGACCAGGCCGGTGCCGGGCGGGATCTCCACATCGGTGGGCAGCAGCGAGAAGAGGTCGGGGCGGCCGCGCAGGTGGCCGAGGAAGGGTTCGAGACCGAGGTTGATCCCGCCGAAGTCCCCCGGGATGTCGAAGCGTTCCACGAAGCTCCGGAGGAATTCGAGCTTCTCCATCGCGGCCGGGAACCACAGCCGGCCGGCCCGCAGATCGTCCGGCCGCAGCGCCGATGCGGTGGCGAGCGGGCTGTCCCGGCTCAGCACCGCCTTGACCGGGTCGAGGCGCACCAGCCGGCGGGTGAGGGTGCGTGGCCACGGCTCGTCCAGGCCGTGGGTGCGGCCGAGCGCGAAGTCGATCTCGTCGGCCCGCAGACCGGCCAGCGCCGTCACGAATCCGGGCCGCAGGCTCAGCTCGATGTCCAGGTCCGGCTGTTCCCCGACGACCAGCCGGATCGTCCGCAGCGGGACGAACATATGGCCCCACACGGTCACCCGCAGCGGGCGCTCGCTGTGCCGCGCGGCCGCCACCGCCGCCTCCCCGGCCCGTACGACGTCCTGGGCGGGCCCGAGGAACCGCTGCCCGGCGGGGGTCAGTCCGACGCTGTGCCCGGTGCGGTCGAAGAGCCGCACGCCGAGCGCGTCCTCCAGGCGGGCGATGCGCTTGGACAGCGCCTGCTGGCTGAGGAACAGCTCGGCGGCCGCCTGTCCGAAGTGCAGCCGCTGCGCCGTGACGACGAAGGCCCTGACCTGCGCGAGATCGAGATCCACCGCCGACGTTCCCCCGTTCCGGTACGGCTCATGCCTGCCGGGTCGGCTGCACGATCACCTGGCGCAGGTTAACGTGCGCGGGGCGGCTGGTGACAAACCCGATGATGTCGGCGATCTCGTCCGACGACAGCGTGCCCATCGCCTCGTACATGCCCCCGAGCTGCGCCGACAGCTCCTGGTTGTCGATGTGGTGGCCGAGCTCGGTGTCGGTCAGCCCCGGCTCGATGTTGGTGACGCGGACGTCGCGCGGACCGAGTTCGGAGCGCAGCAGCGCCGACAGATGGGTGAGCGCGGCCTTCGTCGCCCCGTAGACGGCGTAGTTGGGGAAGATCAGGTGCGCACCGATCGACGAGATGTTGACCAGGTCGGCGGGCCGGTGCTCGGCCGCGGCGGCGACGAGGTCGGCGGTGAAGGCGCGGATGATCCGCAGCACGCCCGTCACATTGGTGTCGATCATGCGGGACCATTCGTCGATCCGGCCGTCGTCGAGCGGGTTGGGCAGCATGACGCCGGCCGAGTTCACCACCAGGTCGACGGGTCCGTACGCCTGGTGGATCCGGTCGGCGGCCGCGTCCACGGACGCGCCGTCGGTGACGTCGACCGGTACGGCCAGCGCCTGGCCGCCGGCCGCGGCGATCTTCCCGGCCAGCTCGTCCAGCCGGTCCGCGCGGCGGGACAGCAGCGCGACCCGGGCGCCGTGCGCGGCGAGCAGCCGGGCGGTGGCCTCACCCATGCCGCTGGCGGCTCCGGTGACGACTGCGGTGCGGCCGGCGAGGTTGTCGTAGCTCATGAGGAAGTGCTCCCTGAAGTGGTGGTGCGGGGGTGTCCTGCTGACGGGCTCCACTCTGCGACCGATCGCGAGGGCCACCCAGGGCTGTGCTTTTCCTGGGTCCGGCAGTACCAGGCTGGCTTTCCGGCAGCGCTCTAGGCTGCTGTCCATGGACAGTGATCTGAGCGGTTTCCTGCAGTCGCGCCGCGCCCGTATCCAGCCGGACGACGTGGGCCTTCCCTCGCACGGCCGGCGGCGGGTGCCGGGGCTGCGCCGCGAGGAGGTCGCCCAGCTCGCCGGGGTGAGCGTGGACTACTACATCCGGCTGGAGCAGGGCCGCGGCCAGAACGTGTCCGACGCCGTCCTCGACGCGATCGCCCGGGTGCTGCGGCTCGACGAGACCGAGCAGGAGCACCTGCGGGCGCTGGCCCGGCCGGCCCGTACCGCCCGCACGGCGTCGCGCGGCAGCCGGCGGGTACGGCCGGGGCTGCGGCTGCTGCTCGACTCGATGGGCGGGCCGGCCTTCGTCCTGGGGCGGCGGATGGACGCCCTGGCGTGGAACGCGCTCGGTGACGCCGTCTGCGGGTTCTCCGCATACCCGGACGGCGAGTGCAACATCGCCCGGTCGGTGTTCCTGGACGAGCAGACCCGCGGCCTGTACCCGGACTGGAACGCGGTGGCCGCCGAGACCGTCGCGTATCTGCGGCTGGACGCGGGGCGGCACCCGGACGACCAGCGGATGGCCGCGCTGATCGGCGAGTTGTCGCTCAAGAGCGACGAGTTCCGGCGGCTGTGGGCCGATCATCTGGTCAAGGAGAAGACCTACGGGGTGAAGCGGATCGCCCACTCCGTCGTCGGGGAGCTGGACTTCGGCTACGAGACGCTCACGCTGCCCGGTGATCCGGACCAGACGCTGGTCGCGTACACCGTCGCGCCGGGCTCGAAGACGGCCGAGCGGCTGGCGCTGCTCGCCAGTTGGATCACGGAGCCGGCCGTCCGGACCCTGTGACGTCCCCTGGAGTGCACTGACAACCGACGGTTGTCGAGACCGCCAAAAGGCTGTTGGACACACCCTCTGACCTGCGGCTTTTCTTGATCTCAGCGCGGCACACCCGCACCGCGCCGGATCGAGGAACAGACGATGAAGGCACTGCTGCCCACCGGGCGTCCCGACGGCCTGGTGGTCCTGGGCGACACCGAGGAGCCCCGGCCCGCGCCGGACGAGGCGCTGGTCAAGGTCGAGGCGTTCTCCGTCAACCGGGGTGAGGTCTTCCGGCTGCACACCCCGCAGCCGGGGCAGCGGCCCGGCAAGGACATCGCGGGCCTGGTCGTCCAGGCCGCGGCCGACGGGTCCGGGCCGCGGGCCGGACAGCGGGTCGTCGGTCATCCGGTGGGCGGCGGCTGGGCCGAGTACGCGGCGGTCCGCACCGACGCGCTCGCCGTCCTGCCGGACGGCGTCTCCTCGATCCGCGCCGCCGCGCTGCCGCTGGCCGGGCTCACCGCGCTGCGGCTGCTGCGCACCACCGGCTGTGTGTCCGGGCATCCGCTGCTGCTCACCGGCGCGTCCGGCGGCGTCGGCCACTACTTCACCGAACTGGCCATCGGCGCGGGCGCCGAGGTCACCGCCGTCACCGCGACGCCCGAACGCGGCAAGCGGCTGGCCGAGTTCGGCGCGACCGTCGTCCATGACCTGGGCGACGCCCGCGGGCCGTTCCACACGGTGCTGGAGTCGGTGGGCGGCGCGACCACCGCCCGGGCGCTGGCGCTGCTGCGGCCGCGCGGCACGATGATCTGGTTCGGCCAGGCGTCCCGCGAGCCCGCCGAGCTGAGCTTCTTCGGGTTCTTCAAGGGCCCCCGCTCCGGCACCGTGCGGCACTTCCACTACGAGCACTTCGACGAGGCGTTCGGCCCCGACCTGGCCGCCCTCGTCCGGCTGGTGGCGAACGACCGGCTGCACCCGGAGATCGGGCGCCTGACCGGCTGGCAGGACACCGCCGCCACTCTCAACGACCTCCGCGACCGGCGGATCACCGGCAACGCCGTACTCACGATCGGACAGCAGTGATGACCACCCTCACCAAGTCACCCGCCACCGAGGCAGGGGCCGCCGCCGGCCAGGACGGCATCCCCCGGATGACCCCCCGCCAGCGCCTCGTCCTCCTGCTGCTCCTCGGCTCGCAGTTCATGCTCGCCGTCGACTTCTCGATCCTCAACGTGGCGCTGCCCGACATCGGCCACGGCCTCGGCTTCTCGCTCGCGAACCTGCAGTGGATCGCCACCGCGATGATGCTGCCCGCCGCCGGGTTCACCCTGCTCTTCGGCCGGCTCGCCGACCTCGTGGGCCGCCGCCGGATGCTGCTGGCCGGCATGGGCCTGCTGGCCGCCGGATCACTGGCCGGCGGGCTCGCCACCGGTCCCGAGATGCTGCTCTGCGCCCGCGTCGCCCAGGGTCTGGCCTCCGCGATGGCCACCCCCGCCGCGCTCTCGCTCCTGACCACCTCGCTGCCGGAAGGCCCGCTGCGGGCCAGGGCGCTGGGCCTGAACGGCACCCTCCTGTCGGCCGGCTTCACCATCGGAGCGATCTTCGGCGGTATCCTCACCGACCTGCTGAGCTGGCGCTGGGCCTTCTTCCTCAACGTGCCCGTCGCGCTGGTCATACTCTTCACCGCCCCGGCCGTGATCGAGGAGAGCCGCGGCGCCCGCTCCAAGCTCGACGTCCCCGGTGCGATCACCGTCACCGGCGGGCTGCTCGCCCTGGTCTACGGCGTCACCCTGGCCGGCCAGCACGGCTGGACCGACACCACCGCGCTGGGCTGCCTCGCCGCCGCCGCTCTCCTGTTCCTCGCCTTCTGGCGCATCGAGCTGCGCGCCGAGGCCCCGCTCGCCCCGCTGCGGGTCCTGACCCGGCACACCGTCAAGTGGGGCAACTTCGGCGGCCTGATCACCTTCACCATGGAGAGCTCGGTCGTCTTCCTGCTGACGCTGTACATGCAGCAGGTGCTGGGCTACTCACCGCTCCGGACCGGCCTGTCGTTCTGCGGTATCGGTGTCGCCGCCTTCGTCGGCGGGATGGCCGCCCCGCGGCTCATCGGCCGCCACGGCACCCATACCGTCCTGTCCTGCGGGCTGCTCGTCCAGGCCCTCGCCACCGCCGCCTTCTTCTGGCTGGGCACCGACGGCGGCAGCGCCCTGACGCTGCTCCTGGCAGCCTCCGCGGCGGGCGCGTTCGGCCATATCGCGGCGATCGTCGGGTACATGGTCGCCGCGACCTCGGGTCTGCCCGACGACGAGCAGGGCCTGGCCACCGGGCTGACCTCGATGACCCAGCAGGTCGGCATCACGATGGGCATCCCGGTGCTCAGCGCGATCGCCACCGCCCGCACCACCGCCACCGGTTCGGTGCTGAGCGGCATCCACACCGCGCTGCTCGTCGACGCGGTGATCGTGCTGGCCGGCTCGGCCCTGGTCTTCGCCGGACTGCGCCGCCGGTAGACCCACAGCCGAACGGTGGAGTCCCGGTAACGGCCGGTGCCGTACAGGGACTCCACCGTTCCGCGTTCGAACACCTCGGCGATCACTCATACTCACCGGCGTGACCACCGACTTCATCGACTCCGCCGAGCAGGAGACCCTGCGGGTCAGCCCGCTGGAGCTCTTCTTCGACCTCGTCTTCGTCTTCACCATCACCCAGCTCACCGCCAGCCTCGCCCACCATCTCGACGGGGGCGGGCTGCTGCGCGTCGTGATCATGCTCGCGGTGATCTGGTGGATGTACGACGCGTTCATCTGGCTCACCAACGCGATGCCGCCCACCACCCACAGCCGGCGCGGGCTGATGCTCGCCGGCATGGCCGGCTTCCTGATCATCTCGCTGGCGATCCCGCACGCCTTCGACGGCAGCGGTGTCGTCTTCGGCCTCGCCTATCTCTTCGTCATAGCCGTGCACACCGGCACCTTCGCCGCCTCGGGGGTGGACCTGAGCTCGGTGGCCCGGATGGGCGCCCTGAACGTCCTCAACGCCGCCCTCGTCGTCATCGGCGGCTATCTGGAGGGCAGTGCGCAGCTCTCGCTGTGGGCGGTGTCCCTCGTCATCCAGCTCTCCACGCCCCGTCTGGTGGGCCTGGGGGAATTCACCATCCGCTGCGGCCACTTCGTCGAGCGGCACGGCCTCGTCATGATCGTGGCGTTCGGCGAGTCCGTGATCGCGATCGGCGTCGGAGCGGGCGACGCGCCGCTGACCGCCGGACGGGTCAGTGCCGCCGTCCTGATGCTCTGTGTCTGCCTCGGGCTGTGGTGGGCGTACTTCGGGCACGGGGACGACGAGCGGGGCGAGCGCGCCCTGGCGGAACTGCCCGCCCGGCAGCGGAACTTCGCGGCCGTGCGGATCTACAACCTCGGCCACTACGGCCTGCTGCTCGGTGTCCTGCTCTTCGCCGCGGGCGTGAAGTCCGCCGTCGGCCACGCCGGGGACCAGCTCGGCGACGCCCAGGCCTGGGCGCTCGCGGGCGGCATCGCGCTCTTCCTCACCGCCGACACCGCCATCCGCCGCGCCATCCGCCTCGGGCCGCTCCTCCCCCGGCTCTGCGCCGCGGCCCTGCTCGCCGCCACCGTCCCGCTCGGCACCCGCCTCACGGCGCTCGCCCAGGTCGGCGGCGCCGTCCTGGTGCTGGGTCTGTGCTTCGGCTACGAGGAGCTGACCGCGCGCAGCGCGCCCGCGTCGGCCGGCACCGTCCAGGCGTAGCGGCGCTTCTCCCGGGAGGTGGCGCCGAGGCGGTCGTAGAACCGGATGGCGCCCTCGTTCCAGACCGGCGTGTTCCACTGCACCTCCTGCAGACCGAGCGCCGCCGCCTCGGCCGCGACCGCGTCGATGAGCAGCCGGCCGAGGCCCAGGCCGCGGTGCTCGCCGTCGAGGAAGAGGCAGTCCATGTGCAGATACTCATGGCCGGACCAGGTGGCGAACTCGGGGGTGCAGGTCGCGTAGCCGGCCAGCGAGCCGTCCCGGAGCTGCGCCACGAGGCAGATCAGCCGGGGCTCGGCACGGTCGAAGAGCGCGTCGGCGAGCCGTTCCGCGAAGCCTGCGGCGGGCGGGTCGGCCTGCTCGTAGGCGGCATGGGAGATGGCGAGTTCCGCGACGCGCGGCAGGTCGGACCTGGTGGCATGCCGGACGACGGGTACTTCCTGGCGCTGGATCATCCGGCCAAAATAGTCCCTGGACAGCCTCTCCGGGACCGGGCTACGGTGTCCGCACGCCCAAGATGATCACGGAAGTAGGCAAGAGCGATGTCCGTCACGACCTCCCCGCGCTCCCGCCCTGACCACCGGGCGTCCCACATCTGACCGGGAGCGCGTCACTCTCCCGAAGGACCTCATGTCCGATCTGGTCATCCGTCCGCTCCTCGCGGGCGAAGCACATCTCTTCGCCTCCCTCGCCGATCCCGGTCTCGTCGGCCGCGCCATCCTCGGCGACCCGTACAGCATGGTCGGGGACGGCGGCGACTACCGCCCCGAATGGACCTGGGTCGCCCTGCGCGACGGTGTCGTCGTGGCTCGCGCCGCCTGGTGGGCGGGTGCCGACGACGAGAAGCCGAAGGCGCTCGACTGGTTCGACTTCGCCGAGGGCGAGGCCGACGCGGGGGTGCGGCTGCTCAGGACCGCCCCGCTGTACGGCGAGTACGACCTGCTGCTGCCGCCCGGCTGGCGCGAGCGGCCGGAGCTGCTGGCCGCCGCGCAGTCCCGGATCGACGCCGTCACCGCGGCCGGCCTCAAGCAGCTCGTCGAGCGCTACCGCTACACCTGGACCGCAGGCGACCCGCTCCCCGCGCGGACCGGTCGCCTGGAGTACCGGCCCGAGCCCGACGACGCGGTGATCCTGGACGTCGTGCGCCGCATCCAGCAGGACACCCTCGACGCGCACGACCGCGAGGAGATCGACAAGGCCGGGGGCGAGGCCGCCGCCGGCGCTTTCCTCGGCTGGCTCAACTGGCTGCCCTCACCGCGCGACTGGTGGCGGCTGGCCTTCACGCCCGAGGGTGAGCTGGCGGGCCTCCACATCCCGGCCCACAACCCGGCGGGCCCGACCATCGGCTTCATCGGCGTCGTCCCGGAGCAGCGCGGCCACGGCTACGCCTACGACCTGCTCGTCGAGTGCACGCAGGACCTCGTGGAGCAGGGCGCGGACCGTATCACGGCCGCCACCGACCAGGGCAACTTCCCGATGGCGGCGAACTTCGCGAAGGCCGGCTACCCCGTCTCCCAGGAGCGGATCAACTTCATCTGATCCCGTCGGCGAGCGCTGGGCTCCACAGGGCGGTGCGGCGTGCCGGGCGGCCGGGCCCTGATGCCCGGCCGCCCGCCGGACACTAGGGTGCGAAGGTCCGCGAAGGCCGAAGAACGTCCCCGAGGGACCGATCCGAGGAGCCGCCAGTGCTGTTCGAGGTGTGGGCGCCGAACGCGGCGCGCGTCGAGGTACTGACCGGGGACCGCACCCGTCCCCTGGCGCCGGATCCGGCCCGCGGCGGCTGGTGGCGTACCGAGGCGCCGGCCGGCCCGGACGGCCGTTACGCGTACGTCCTCGACGGCGGCCCACCGCTGCCGGACCCGCGCTCCCGGCGCCAGCCGGACGGCCCGGACGGCGCGAGCGCCGTCGTGGACCATGACGCCTTCGACTGGACGCTGCCGTGGGACGGCCGCCCGCTGCCGGGCGCGGTGCTGTACGAGCTGCACATCGGCACGTTCACCCGCGAGGGCACCTTCGACGCCGCGATCGGGCGCCTGCCGCATCTGGCCGCGCTGGGCATCACCCATGTGGAGCTGATGCCCGTCTGCCCGTTCCCCGGCACCCATGGCTGGGGCTACGAGGGTGTCTCGCTGTGGGCCGTCCACGAGCCCTACGGAGGGCCCGACGGGCTCAAGCGCTTCGTGGACGCGGCGCACGCGCACGGCCTCGGGGTGGTCCTGGACGTGGTCCACAACCATCTCGGCCCGTCGGGGAACCATCTCCCGCCGTTCGGCCCGTACTTCACCGACCGGCACCACACCCCGTGGGGCGACGCCGTCAACCTCGATGCCCCGGGTTCCGACGAGGTGCGCGCGTTCCTCATCGGCAGCGCGCTGGCCTGGCTGCGCGACTACCACCTCGACGGGCTGCGGCTGGACGCCGTGCACGCGCTCGTCGACACACGGGCGCTGCACTTCCTGGAGGAGCTGTCGGCGGCGGTCGACGCGCTGTCGGACTCGCTCGGCCGTCCGCTGTTCCTGATCGCCGAGTCCGACCTCAACGACCCGCGCACCACCACCCCCCGCGAGGCCGGCGGGCTCGGTCTGACCGCGCAGTGGAACGACGATCTCCACCACTGTCTGCACACCGCGCTGACCGGTGAATCCCAGGGCTACTACGCCGACTTCGCGCGTGAGCCGCTCACCGCGCTCGCCAAGACGCTGACCCGCGTCTTCTTCCACGACGGCAGCTACTCGTCCTTCCGCGGCCGCCGCCACGGCCGGCCGGTGGACCGTGCGACGACCCCGGCACACCGTTTCCTCGGCTACTCGCAGACCCATGACCAGATCGGCAACCGCGCCACCGGCGACCGGCTCACCCCGGAGCAGCTCGCCCTCGCCGCCGCGGTCGTCCTCACCTCGCCCTTCACCCCGATGCTCTTCATGGGCGAGGAGTGGGGCGCGGCCTCGCCCTGGCAGTTCTTCACCGATCACGACGCCCCGGAGCTCGCCGCGGCCATCACGCGGGGCCGCCGCCGGGAGTTCGCCGGGCACGGCTGGGCCGCCGAGGACATCCCGGACCCCCAGGACCCCGCCACCCGCCTGCGGTCCTGCCTCGACTGGTCGGAGCCCGACCGTGATCCGCACGCCCGGCTGCTCGGCTGGTACCGCGAACTGATCGCGCTGCGGCGGGCCGAGCCGGAGCTGTCCGGCGCCGGGCTCCTGACGCCGCCGCCCGACATCGGCATCACCGGGGCGGTGCTCACCGTGCGCCGCGGGCGTTTCCTGACCGCGGTGAACTTCTCGGACGCTCCGGCGGCCGTCCCGCTCACCGGCCCGTTCGCCGCCGAGCCGAAGGGGACCGCGGTCGCCGCGGCCTGGCCTCCCTGCGAGCCGCCCGGCCCGGACGGTGTGCTGCACCTGGCCGCCCGCGCGGCCGTGGTCCTGCGCAGTACGGTGGACGGGTGACCGAGTGCTACGCCGACCCCGGCGAACCCGAAGCGGCCCCCGCCCCGCCCCTCACCCAGCACGGGCCGCGCGCCGCCTGTGTGCTGTGCGGCAAGCCGACGGAGTATCCGGCCTCGCTGCCCGGCCTGACGATGTGCCCGGTCTGCGAATGGCAGGAGGCGCAGCGCACCGCCTGTTCCGGCTAGGGAACGACAGGCCCTGGCTCCGCACAGGACTCGCGGTCAGGATTCGAGCAGCCGTGCCCGGCACTCCTCGACGTCGAAATCGGCCTTCGGGTAGGCCGGGTCCATCAGCTCCAGGTGTTCCAGCAGCAGCTTGCTGATCGCCCAGTTCCGGTACCACTTGCGGTCGGCGGGGACCAGGTACCAGGGCGCGGCGTCGGTGGAGCACTTCTCCAACGCGACCTCGTACGCCCGCTGGTAGTCGGGCCACAGGGCCCGTTCCTCGATATCGCCGACGTTGAACTTCCAGTGCTTCTCGGGGTTGTCGAGCCGCTCCAGCAACCGGTCGCGCTGCTCGTCGTGGCCGATGTGCAGGAAGACCTTGACGATGGTGACTCCGTCGTCGACGAGCGACTCCTCGAACGCGTTGATGGTCCGGTAGCGCTTGGACCAGGTGGCGCGCGGCACCAGGTTCCGGACCCGGACGATCAGCACGTCCTCGTAGTGCGAGCGGTCGAAGATGCCCACCTCACCGGGGTGCGGCAGCGCCCGGCGGATCCGCCAGAGGAAGGGGTGCTGCTGCTCCTCGTGCGTCGGCGCCTTGAAGGCGCGCGTCCGCAGCCCGGACGGGTTGAACTGGCCGACGACGTGCTTGACCGTGCCGCCCTTGCCGGAGGTGTCCATGCCCTGCAGCACGAACAGCAGGGCGCGCGGGTCGCCCGCCGTGCTCTGCGCGAAGAGCCGTTCCTGCAGTTCGGCCAGGCGTACGCCCATCTCCGCGGTCTCGGCGAGCGCCTGCTTCTTGCCGGACGGCCCGCCGGGCGTGCCGGAGGTGTCGTGCGCCTTCAGCCGGACCGGGCCGCTGCCCGGTGTCACCCGCAGGAGTGAGCGGAGGTCGGCGACGGGCGCGTCCGCGTCGCCCTTCTTCCCGCTTTTGCCGCTCTTCGAGCCGGGTTCGTCCTTGCCGTGCTTGCCGGCCTTGTCGCTCCTGCCGTCCTTCGCCATGCCTCGATCCTGCGACGGATCAGGCGGTGGCGCCAGCGCCGGGGAGCTGCTTCGCGTCACGGGCGAGCGCGGTGAGCCGGGATATGGCGCGGAAGTACTTCTTGCGGTAGCCGCCGGCCAGCATGTCCTCGCTGAAGATCTGGTCGAACGGGGTGCCGGAGGCCATCACGGGCACCTCGCGGTCGTACAGCCGGTCGGCGAGGACCACCAGGCGCAGCGCCGTGGCCTGGTCGGTCACCGGCCGCACGTCCCGCAGGAAGACGGCGTCGACGCCGTCGCACAGGGCTCCGTAGCGGCTGGGGTGGACCCGTGCCAGGTGGTCGAGGAGCGGGCCGAAGTCGTCGAGCGAGGCTCCCGGCGTACGGTCCGCGGCCTCGGTGACCTGCCGGTCGGAGTACGGGGACGGGGCCTCGGGCAGCCCGCGGTGCCGGTAGTCCTGGCCGTCGATGCGCAACGGGAGGAAGCGTGAGGACAGCCCCTGGATCTCCCGCATGAAGTCGGAGGCGGCGAAGCGGCCCTCGCCGAGCTTGCCCGGCAGCGTGTTCGACGTCGCGGCGAGCTTCACGCCCGCGTCGGAGAGCTTGCCGAGCAGGGAGGAGACCAGCACGGTGTCGCCCGGGTCGTCCAGCTCGAACTCGTCGATGCAGACCAGCCGGTGGCCGCTCAGCGCCTGCACCGCCTGCTGGAAGCCGAGCGCCCCGACGAGGTTGGTGAGCTCCACGAACGTGCCGAAAGCCTTCAGCTCGCGCGGCGCGGGGGCCGCGTGCCAGAGCGAGGCGAGCAGGTGGGTCTTGCCGACGCCGTACCCGCCGTCGAGGTAGACCCCGCCGGGCCCGGCCGATGCCTGGGTCTCGCGGCGGAACCAGCGCTTCTTGCCGCCGTTGACCGCCGTCGCGCCGCCGAGGGTCGCCGCGAAGCCGCTGAGCGTCTTCACCGCGTCCGTCTGGCTGGGCTGATCGGGGTCCGGGAGGTAGTTGTCGAACCGGACGGTGTCGAAGCGCGGCGGCGGCACCATCTCGGCGACCAGCCGGTCCGCGGGTACCTGGGGCGTCCGGCCGCACAGGGTCGCCGGGCCTCCGGCGACGGAGGCGGAACCGGCGGTCTGGGCGAGGGCGGAGACAGGGGTTGACACAACCATTCAGCCTAGTCCCTCCGGCACGCAGTGCCACGGCAGTGTGGCGGACCCCACTCCCGGCCCCGGCCGGCCGGGCGGGCCGGTCCCGGCCCCGATCGCCGGCCGGATCGGACCGTTCCGCTCAAGTGCCGGGCCGGCTGAATCCGGGCCGGGGGCTGCTCCCGGACGACGGACGGGCGGGGGTTCCGCCTCGGGTGACGGGCGGGCTGATCCGGCCGCCGGCGTGCCAGACTGCGGGACATGCGCCGCCTGTATCCCGTGCTCCGGGCCGATGAGACCCTCGACTCCCTCGACGCGCTCGCGGATGCGTACGCGTATCCGGACCGGGCGGGAGGCCCGTGGCTGCGGGCGAACATGGTGGCGTCCCTGGACGGTGCCGCGTGGCACGACGGGAAGTCGCAGGGGTTGTCCTCGGCGGCCGATCTGCGGGTGTTCGGAACGCTGCGGGCGCTGGCCGATGTGGTGGTCGTCGGCGCGGAGACGGTCCGGCAGGAGGGCTACCGGCCGGCGAAGGCGCGGGAGGCGTTCGCGGAGCGGCGGGCGGCCGCCGGCCAGTCGCCGGCGCCGGTCATCGCCGTCGTCACCGCGAGCCTGGACCTGGACTTCACGCTGCCGCTGTTCACCGCGCCGCTGACCCCGACGCTGATCCTGACCGGCGCCACCGCGCCCCGCGACCGGGTGGCGGCCGCCAAGAAGGCCGGCGCGCACGTCGTCACGGCGGGCGACGGGGCCGGCGCCGATCCGGTGCGGGCCGTCCGCGAACTGACGGAACTGGGGCTCACCAGGCTGCTGCACGAGGGCGGTCCAAGGTTGTTGGCACAGTTCGCCGCGGCCGGGGTAGTCGATGAGCTGTGTCTGACCATCGCTCCACTCCTGACCGCGGGGGATGCCCCGCGGATCATGAACGGTCCCGGAGTCACCGTGCCGGAACGTTTCTCCCCGACCTCGATCCTCGAAGAGGACGGTTTCCTGTTCACCCGTTACACCCGCGGCTGACAATCTGCGGAATATGTCGTTCCGTTTGCTGTCGTGCGGGAACACTTACACCGCGTGCCCCGTACGGAGTCGGGGCAGGATGGTTCCTGTGCCGGCCCGGTGGCCCACGAGAAAGAAGGACGCGTCCGTGTTCACGACCGTACTCATGATCGAGAAGCCGCTCGCCCCCGCCGATGTGGAGCTCGTGACCACACTCCACGGCGACGAGCCCGTCTCCTTCGTCGTACTCATGCAGCCGCGCGGCGACCAGGACCGGCTTCTGCGGGCCGTGGACGATGTCGCCCTCGGCTACCTGGACGACGCCACCAAGGAACGCGAGGTGCCCGAGGGGCAGGAGGCCACCCTTCCGGCCGAGCGGGCCCTGAGCCACTCGCTGGCCGCGCTGCGCGCCGCCGGCGTGGAGGCGATCGGCGAGGTGGTCGAGGACCACCCGCTGGACCTGCTGAAGTCGGTGGTCGAGCAGACCCATGCCGACGAGGTGATCGTGCTGACCGCTCCGCACTTCGTGGAGGAGTTCTTCCACCGCGACTGGACGTCGCGGGCGCGGCACAAGGTGGGGGTCCCGGTCCTGAAGCTCTTCGCTCAGCACGACTGAGAATCGACGGAACAGCGCGCCCCCCGGCCGGAACGGCCGGGGGGCGCGCTGTTCTCACGACCGGACGGCCGGCGTCGGAACCACGGCCAGGCGGCCGTCCGTCATGTCGAGGAGGCGGTCGGCGCGGGCCATCAGGGCTCGGTCGTGGGTGACCATGACGGTCGCCGTGCCGTGCTCGGCGGTGACGCGGGCCAGCAGGTCGACGATCTGCGCGCCGCGTTCGTGGTCGAGGGCGGAGGTCGGTTCGTCGACCAGCAGGACCGCCGGGCGGCCGAAGAGCGCGCGGGCGATGTTCACCCGCTGGCGCTCCCCGCCGGACAGCTGGTGCGGCCGCCGGGCGCGCTTCGCCGCGTCGAGGCCGACCGAGTCGAGCAGCGCCCCGGCCCGCTCCCGGGCCGCCCGCACCGGCCCGCCGCGCAGGTGCTCGACGACGAGCAACTGCTCCAGCGCGGTGAGCGAACCGAGCAGGTTCGACTGCTGGAAGACGATCCCGATGTGCTCGCGGCGCAGCGCCGTGCGCTCCTTGTCGCTCAGCCGGGTGGTGTCCCGGCCGGCCACCACGACCTGCCCGGAGTCGGGCCGCGACAGGGTCGCGGCCACCGCGAGGAGGCTGGACTTGCCGGAGCCCGACGGCCCGGCCACCGCCAGCAGTTCACCGGCGGCGACGTCCAGGGACACGGCGTCGAGCGCGGTCAGCCGGCGGTCCCCGTCCGGATAGGTGAGCCGGACGGAGTCGAGCGCGAGGACGGTCATCGGTTGGCTCCCAGCGCGGTCAGCGGGTCGACGGAGGTGATGCGGGCGATCGCGAGGGCCGAGCCGGCCAGGCCGAGCAGCACCATGACGGCGACGGGCACGGCGACGGTGGCCGGGCCGACGGCAAAGGGCACCGCCGACGCGGCGACCGCTCCTCCCCCGGCCCCGATCGCACCGCCCAGCAGCGCCCCGCCGCCGAGCACGGCCAGCGCCTGCGCGAGCGCGTCGCGCACCAGGTAGCCGCTGCTCGCGCCGATGGCCTTGAGCACCGCCACGTCGGGCTTGCGCTGCACCGTCCAGACCGTGAAGAACGCGCCGGTCACCAGGGCGCTCACCGCGAACAGGAACACCTGGATCATCTGCAGGCTGAGGTGCTCGGCCTGGTAGCCGTCGATCCCCACGAGCGCGTCGCCGCGCGCGACGGTCCTGGTCCCCCGCGCCGCGTCGGCCGCCCCGAGGTCCGCCCCCGACCGGCGGACGGCGAGCACGGTGGGCTGCCGCTGACCGCTGATCCGCTGCCAGGTGGCGAGGGTGGTCCAGACGGTCGCGGCGTGCCCGTACGAGCGGGTGGCGGTGATCCCCGACACCGTCACCTTCTCGGTGCCGAGCCCGAGCGTTCCGCCGGGGCCGACGCCGTAGGTGTCCGCGACCGACCGGCTCACCGCGACCTGGCCGTCGCGCGGGGCGCTGCCGGAGAGCAGCGGCGGCAGCAGGTCCGCCGAGCCGCCGAAGAGGCTCACCGAGCCCGCCGCGGTGGCGCCGGCGGCCCGGGTCATCGCGACGCCGAGCGGCTCGGCGGAGCCGACCCCGGGGGTGCGTGCCCAGGCCGCGGCCTGGGCGGCGCTGATCGTGCTGCTGCTGAACGACACCTCGGCGGCGGCCCCGGCCGGGGCGCCGAACACGATGTCGGTCACGGGCAGCTCGTCGACGGCCGACGAGGCGTCGCGGCCGAGCCCGCCCGTCAGGCCGTAGAGGAACACGACGAGCGTGGTGATGAGCGTGACGACCACGCCCATGAGGGCGAACCGCCCCTTGGCGAATCTGATGTCACGGAGTGCGACGAACACCTTCTGGACCCTCCTGGGTCGGACTGCTCGGTTCCGCCGGGTCGTCCGGCTGCGCCTTCTCCCGGCTCTCCCTCAAGGCTGTCCGGCCGGGCCGCCGCTGCCATCAGGGAGAGGAGCGGTACCGGAATCCATCGAAAGGTTGATGCCAGGCCCCCGCTGAGGGCGTCCGGCTCCCCGTACCCTCGGTAGATGTGAGCAACTCCGGCATATCCCTGTCCCCGGGCCGGCCCACCGGCTCCCGTACGCCCGAGGACACCCCCGCACTGCGCCTGATGCGCGCGGCCCTGCACGGCACGTTCTTCGTGCTGCTCGCCGTGGCGCTCGGCCCCGTGGCGTTCGGCGACGGGCCGGCCGCACTGCTGGTGCCGGGCCTGGTGCTCGGGCTGGTCTACGGCGCGGGCGTGCTGCGCGAGCGCCGGGAGCCCTCGCGGTCCTGGGTGCTGGGCTGGCTCGCCGCCGTCACCGCACTGTGGATCGGACTGCTGCTCGCCGACCGGGACTTCAGCTATGTCGTCTTCCCGCTGTTCTTCCTGTATCTGCACGTGCTGCCGCGGCGCTGGTCGCTGCCGGCCGTCGGCGCCGCGACCGCGCTGATCGTCGTCGCGCAGTCGCACGGGCCGGACGGTCTCACCGCCGCGAAGGTCATCGGACCGTCCGCGGGCGCGGCCGTCGCCGTGCTCACCGCGTTCGGGTACGCGGCCCTGTACCGCGAGAGCAGGCAGCGCCAGCGGCTGATCGACGACCTGACGAGGACGCGGGACGAACTGGCGGCCGCCCAGCGCGAGGCGGGCCGGCTCGCCGAGCGGCAGCGGCTCGCCCGGGAGATCCACGACACGCTGGCCCAGGGGCTGTCCAGCATCGTGCTGCTGGCCCGTGCCGCGGACAGCGCGCTGCTGCCCGGCGGCGCGGGCCCCGGTACGGCGAGCGAACGGATCCAGGAGGCCGGGCGCACGGCGTCGGAGAACCTCGCCGAGGCCCGTCGCTTCGTACAGGACCTCACGCCGCCCGCCCTCCAGGACGCCGCGCTGCCGGAGGCGCTGCGCCGCATCACGGCCGGTTTCGGCTCAGGACCGCAGGCGTCCGCGCAGCCCGCGCCGGAGATCGTCTTCCGGCTGGACGGCGATCCGTACCCGCTGCCCATCGAGGCGGAGGTCGCCCTGCTGCGGCTCACCCAGGAGGCGCTGGCCAACGTCGCCCGGCACGCACGGGCCCGCAATGCCGCCGTGACGCTGGTCTTCCTCGACGGCCAGGTGACGCTGGACGTGTACGACGACGGGGTCGGGTTCACCCCGCAGGACCCCGGCGCCCCGCCCGCGGCCGGCGAGCGTGTCTCCTTCGGCCTGCACGGCATGCGCGAGCGCATCGCCGGGCTCGGCGGCACCCTGACCGTGGAGTCCGCGCCGGGCGAGGGCACGGCGGTCGCGGCGGCACTGCCGGTGCCCGCGGCCGACGCGGCCGCCCCGGAACCGGACGCTCAGCCGGCTCCGGCCACGGTGCCGAGGTGATCCGGATCCTGATCGTCGACGACCACCCCGTCGTACGGCGCGGTCTGCGCGCCATGGTCGACGACCTGCCGGAGCTGGAGGCGGTCGGCGAGGCCGCCGACGGCGCCGAGGCGCTGCGGCTACTGGCCGGCGGGACCGTAGCGCGTCCTGACGTGGTCCTCATGGATCTGCAGATGGGCGCCGGCATGCACGGGGTGGAGGCCACCCGGCGGATCACCGCGCTGCCGGACCCGCCCGCCGTCCTCATCCTGACCACGTACAGCACCGACGCCGACATCCTGGCGGCCGTCGAGGCCGGCGCCACCGGCTATCTGCTCAAGGACGCACCTCCGGAGGAGGTCGCCGCCGCCGTGCGCTGCGCCGCCCGGGGCGAGACCGTGCTGGCCCCGCCGGTCGCCGCGCGGCTGCTGGGCAGGGTCCGGTCGGGGCGGCCCACCCTGTCACCGCGCGAGGCCGAGATCCTGCAGCTGCTCGCCGAGGGGCTGGCCAACAAGCAGATCTCCCGCCGGCTCTTCATCAGCGAGGCCACCGTCAAGACCCATCTGGTGCACATCTACGACAAGCTCGACGTCGACAGCCGCACCGGCGCCATCGCGGCGGGCCTGAGCAGCGGCCTGATCCGGGCCTCCTGAGGGACCCGTCTTCGGTGCTGACAACGCTGCGCCGAGCGAGTAGAGGAAGGTGCGAGAATCGGGGCTGCAGGCAAGCCGTTCGAGACGTCCCGGGAGATCCACGTATGAGCCCCACCATTCCCTCCACGATGGACCGACCGCACTTCATCGGCATCGGCGGAGCCGGAATGTCGGGGATCGCCAAGATCCTCGCGCAGCGCGGCGCCAAGGTCGCGGGCAGCGACGCGAAGGACTCCGAGACGGCCGAGGCGCTGCGGGCCCTCGGGGTCGCGGTGCGCATCGGCCATGACGCCCGGCATCTGGCCGCCGACGCCACCTGCGTGGTCGTCTCCAGCGCCATCCGCGCGGAGAACCCGGAGCTGGCGGCCGCCGCCGAGCGCGGTATCCCGGTCGTGCACCGGTCCGACGCGCTCGCCGCGCTGATGGACGGCACCCGCCCGATCGCGGTGGCCGGCACCCACGGCAAGACCACCACCACCTCGATGCTCGCGGTCAGCCTCACCGCGCTCGGCCTCGACCCCTCGTACGCCATCGGCGGCGACCTGGACGCGCCCGGCTCCAACGCCCACCACGGCGGCGGCGAGATCTTCGTGGCGGAGGCGGACGAGAGCGACCGCAGTTTCCACAAGTACGCGCCCGAGGTCGCGATCATCCTCAACGTGGAGCTGGACCACCACGCCAACTACGCGTCGATGGACGAGATCTACGACTCCTTCGAGACGTTCGTCGGCCGGATCCGGCCCGGCGGCACGCTCGTCATCTCCGCCGACCAGCCGGGCGCCGTCGAGCTGACCTCGCGGGTCCGCGACATCGGCGGGCTGAACATCGTCACCGTCGGGGAGTCCGAGGGCGCCGACCTGCGGATCACCAAGATCAACCAGCGGGGTCTGACGAGCGAGGTCACCGTCCTGCTCGCCGGGCGGATGCTCACGTTCACCGTTTCCGTGCCCGGCCGGCACTACGCGCACAACGCGGTGGCCGCGCTCGCCGCCGGTATCGCGCTCGGCACGCCCGCGCGCAATCTCGCCTCGGCGCTCGCCAAGTACACCGGCGTCCGCCGCCGGCTGCAGCTCAAGGGTGAGGCCGCCGGGGTCCAGGTGATCGACTCCTACGCCCACCACCCCACCGAGATGACCGCCGACCTGGAGGCCATCAAGGGGGCCGCCGGGGGCTCACGCGTACTGGTGGTCTTCCAGCCGCACCTGTTCAGCCGCACCCGCGAGCTGGGCGTCGAGATGGGCCAGGCGCTGGCGCTGGCCGACGCCTCCGTGGTGCTGGACATCTACCCGGCCCGCGAGGACCCGATCCCCGGCGTCACCAGCGCCCTGATCACCGCCGCTGCCACCGCCGCGGGCGCCGATGTGACGGCCGAGCACGACAAGGACGCGATCCCGGACGTGATCGCCGGAATGGCCAAGCCCGGCGACCTTGTTCTCACTATGGGCGCGGGCGACGTGACCGACCTCGGTCCGCTCATCCTGTCCCGCCTGGAGAGCCAGAACTGAGGAGCAACGGCATGCCGTACGAAGTCGAGAAGTCCGACGAGCAGTGGCGCGAGGAGCTGTCCCCCCAGGAGTACGCGGTCCTGCGCGAGGCCGGCACCGAACGGCCCTTCGTCGGCGAGTACACCGACACCAGGACCACCGGTGTCTACTCCTGCCGTGCCTGCGACGCCGAGCTGTTCCGCTCGGACACAAAGTTCGAGTCGCACTGCGGCTGGCCGTCCTTCTACGACCCGGCCGACTCCGCCGCCGTCGAGCTGATCGAGGACCGCAGCATGGGCGCGGTCCGCACCGAGGTCCGCTGCGCGAAGTGCGGATCCCACCTCGGCCATGTCTTCGAGGGCGAGGGCTACGCCACACCCACCGATCAGCGCTACTGCATCAACTCGATCTCGCTGCGGCTGGCCCCGCAGGAGTGATCCCGACCTCCCGGGAGTGACCCACCGGGAGTGATCCCGCGGGCACGGGCCGTGCATCCAGGGGGTGCGCGGCCCGGCTGCCGCCGTGCTTCGAGCCGTGGCAGGCAGGCATTCAGGCACCTCACATCACGACGCCTCGCAATGGTCACGTCAAGTCCAGCCGGCGCGGCGATGAAGTACCCATGACGACCCTGGAATCCTTCGCCACCGCCGTCCCCGACTCCCCCGCCACTTCCACCACCCCTCCCACCGCCTCTGCCACCACCGCCGTGAGCCCGCGCTACTCCGTGTCGCTGGCCCGGGACGCGGCGGACGTACGGGCCGCGCAGCGCCTGCGCCACCAGGTCTTCGCCGGTGAGATGGGAGCACTGCTCGACTCCCCCGAGCCCGGCTGGGACATCGACTCCTTCGACGCCCACTGCGACCACCTGATCGTCCGCGAGGAGACCACCGGCGCGGTCGTCGGCACCTACCGGCTGCTGCCGCCGGAGCGCGCCGCCGCGGCCGGGCGGCTGTACGGGGAGAGCGAGTTCGACCTCTCCCGGCACGCTGCGATCCGCGGTGACCTGGTCGAGGTCGGCCGGTCCTGCGTCCACCCCGACCACCGGGACGGAGCGGTGATCAGCCTGATGTGGGCGGGTATCGCCCGCTATCTGGTACGCACCGGCCACAACTGGCTGGCCGGCTGCTGCTCGGTGCCGCTCGCCGACGGCGGGACCTCCGCCGCCGGGGTGTGGGACACCGTGCGGGCCCGCCACCTGTCGCCCGAGGAGTACCGGGTGCGCCCGCTGCGCGCCTGGGACCCGACGGGCATCGAGCGTCCGCGTCCCGGTGGCCGCAACGCCCTCCCGCCGCTGCTGCGCGGCTATCTGCGGCTGGGTGCCTGGGTCTGCGGAGAGCCCGCGCACGACCCGGACTTCGGCGTGGCCGACCTGTACATCCTGCTGTCGCTGCGCCGGACCGACCCGCGCTATCTGCGGCACTTCCTCTCGCTCGCCCCCACGCAATGAGACTCCTCACGCGCCCGGCGCCCGGCCCGGCGGCGCTGCCCGCCGCGACGCCTCCCCCCGCGGTGCCGCCGACCGGTGTCCCGCACTGGCTGCCGAGTGCGCCCTGCACCCCCGGGCACTGTCTGGCCGGGACCTTCGCAACCGTCGGCCGGCCACGCCAGGCGGCGCGCTGCGCGGCGGGGATCGCGCTGGTGGCCGTCGGGCTCGCCCTGGCGCCGCTGGTGCGCTGCTGCCGTCCGGCGCTGCGGGGCCGGCTCACCCGAGCCTGGGCCCGGACGGTGCCCGCCGCCTTCGGGGTGCGGGTGCGGATCCGGGTGTCCGGTGCGGCGGGGGGCGTCCCCGCGGGCGGTGTGCTGGTGGTGGCCAACCACATCTCCTGGCTGGACATCCCGCTGGTCGCCGCCGTGCGCCCGGCCCGGATGCTCGCCAAGAGCGAGGTCGCGTCCTGGCCCTTCCTGGGGGCTCTGGTGTCCCGCGGCGGCACCCTGTTCATCGAACGCGACCGGCTGCGGGCGCTGCCCGGCACCGTCGCCCGGATCGCCTCGGTGCTGCGCGCGGGCACCCCGGTCGTCGTGTTCCCGGAGGGCAGCACCTGGTGCGGCCGGCGGCAGGGCCGTTTCCGTCCCGCCGTGTTCCAGGCCGCGCTGGACGCGAGGGTCGCGGTGCAGCCCGTACTGATCCGGTACCGGCTCGGCGCGGGTCCGGCCACGGCGGCCGCGTTCGTCGGCGAGGACACCCTGGTGGCCTCGCTGCTCCGGGTGACCGCCGCCCGCGGCCTCGTCGCCGAGGTCAGCGTGCTGCCCCCGATCCCGCCCGGTGCCCACCACGACCGCCGTTCGCTGGCACGGGCGGCCC
Source organism: Streptomyces sp. SID13666 (assembly GCF_010548325.1). Classification (NCBI taxonomy): domain Bacteria; kingdom Bacillati; phylum Actinomycetota; class Actinomycetes; order Kitasatosporales; family Streptomycetaceae; genus Streptomyces; species Streptomyces sp. SID13666. Next base: position 133,052 of record NZ_JAAGLX010000021.1, read on the forward strand.
AGCGGGCGGTGACCGGGCCGGAGTTCGGCCCGCCGGACCGGCACGGCCCGCCCCCCGGGCCCGGCCGGCGGCTGGAGGCCGGATCGTCAGCGGCGTGAACCGAGCGCACAGGCGACCGCGGTCGCCGCGGCCGCCGCGACTGCCGCCAGGCACAGGGGCAGCAGCGGCAGCCCGACCGTGCCGGTCTGCGAGCCGCTGACCAGTCCCGACACGGCGGCGTTGGCGGGCGAGCCGCCGATGACCAGCACCAGCAGGGCACTCAGTCCGGAGACCGGGATCGCCCAGCCGGCGCGGCGCAGCACCGGCGGGTTGGTGAGCGCGCCGACCGCGAGGCCGAGCAGCGCGGAGACGAGCACGGCCAGCAGCCCGGCCGTGACCGCCGGTCCGAGCGGGACCACGTGCCGGCGATCGGCGGTGTGGGCGTCGCTGATCACCGCGACCACCAACACCCCGGCGGCGCCGAGGGCACCGGCCGCGAGCAGCGCCGTCAGCACGCTCGACAGATGTACGCGGCCCGGTCCGGCCGCCGCGGCGGCACAGGCCCGCGCGGCGGGCGGCTCGTTGGTGACGCACACCCGCACCAGCCAGGCGGCGACGGGGAGCATTCCGGCGGCGGCGAAGGCCAGCGAGTCGAGCAGCGGCTGCCCCGACGAGATCCCGATGGCCATGATCACCCCGTAGAGCAGCACGGGCGGCAGCCAGCGCTGGGAGCGGATCAGCAGCGCGGCCTGGTAGCGGACAAGGGCGGTCATCCGGTGTCTCCCCGGGTGTCGGCGGACCCCGTCCCGGAGCCGGGACCGGCCTCCGGGCCCGCGGCCCCCGGTCCCGGCTCCGGCCGGACGGCCCGGATGTGCCAGGGCGGGTCGGCTGTGAGCAGCGCGCGCAGGACCGCGTCGGACTCATGGGCCGGGACGGTGATCCGGATCCGGCCCGGTGCGGCGGGCCCGTAGCCGGGAGTGCCCGGAAGGGCGGGCGGTTCACCGGGGCCTGACGCTTCGACGACCACCCGTGGGACGTCCGCTTCCGCGCCGGCCGCCGCGACGGCGGTGAGCCGGCCGTCCGCGAACCGGTGGACGCCGGACGGCTCGCCCGCGAGCCGCCGCGCGTCGTGGTCGACGAAGACGACGGCACCGCCCGCCGCGACCCGTTCGCGCACCGCGTCGTCGAGGACCGTGCGGGCCGCCTCGTCCAGGCCCGTCCACGCCTCGTCCAGGACCAGCAACCGCGGCTCGGCGAGCAGCGCCTGGACGACGGCGATCTTCTGGGCGGTGCCCTTGGACAGCTCGTCCATCGGGGTGCGGGCGTGGCCGGCGGCCCCGAACCGCTCCAGCCACTCCCCCGCGCGCCGGCCTGCCGTGGTGCGGCGCAGCCCGTGGATCGCGCCGAGGTGGACGAGGTAGCCATGGGCGTCGAACGGCAGCGCGGGCGGGAAGCGTTCGGGCACGTACGCGGTCGCGGGGCGGCCGGTGATCCGCCCCGTGGACGGCCGGTCGACGCCGGCGACGATGCGCAGCAGCGTCGACTTCCCACTGCCGTTGGCGCCCTGGACGCGCAGCAGCGAACCCGGTGGCACGTCGAGATCCACGTCCCGCAGCACCCAGGGCCCGCCGAGGCCGTAGCGCCGGCCGACGCGCTCCAGCCTCATGTCAGTGGGCGGCCGGCTGGACGGGCCTGGCCTCGCTCGGCCGGACGATGACGAACCCGTCGCCCTGCAGCATGAGCTGCAGCGCTTCGCCTGAACCGCCGCGCAGCATCGAGCCGAAGCTCTGCGAGCGGTGCACGGAGGTCTGCAGATGGGCGCTCCAGCCGACGACGGCGTCGGTGTCGACGTAGACCGGCGACTGCTGGCTCACCGGGATGATGATGGGGTTACCCTCGCAGATCACGCCGAGCCGGCCATGACCGGTGAAGAGGCTGTTGAAGAGGCCGCCGCCGACCATGCCCGCGCCCTTCACGACCTTGATCTCGTAGTCGAGCGTGGTGTCGAAGCAGAGCACGTTGCGGCCGTTGATCGTGATGGCGTCGCCCTGATCGAGGCTGATGATGAAGCAGTTGGCCGCCTCGTGCGCGAACCACGCCTCGCCCGTGCCGCGTACGGACATCAGGGGCAGTCCCTCGCCGGTGAAGGCGCGCTTGAGGAACTTGCCGACGCCCTGGCCCTTCACCTCGAACTGGAGGTTGCCGCGGAAGGCGATCATCGCGCCCTGGCGGGCGTAACACTCGCCGTTCACCGCGTACTTGACGGACTTGGCGTTCTCCAGGGTCATACCGGGCTCGGTGGCCGGCTTGGCCATGTTCTCGGCCGCGAAAAGGTCACTGTTCATGATCGCCATCCTCGCCCGCCGACCCCCTCCCCGCCAAGGCCCTGGGGCCCATGGCCCGCACAGGCACCCGCTGCAGAGGGTGGGTGCGCACCTGGTGCGGCGCTGCCGCCCGGCACGCCGGCCGAACAGGCGCGCGGCGGCGCGGTCGTCGACACCGAGGGCACGTACACGGCGTATCTGAACGGCATCGGGGCGCGTGCCGTCCTGGTCCGCCCGGACTTCTACGTCTTCGGCGGCACCGCGGACACGGAGGGCACGCCCGCTCTCGTGGACGCCCTGCGCGACGCCCTTCCCGAGGCGGCGCTCACCGGCAGCGCAGCGGGGCCGCGCGGGTGCTCGGCTTCGACTCCATGCAGACCGGACTCGCCTTCCTGCCCGCACCGCTGGTCATCGGCACGATGTCGCTGTTCTTCTCCGTGAAGCTCACCATCCGCTACGGCACCCGCCGGGTCCTGCTGACCGGACTCGCGGCCCTCGCGATCGGCCTGGTCCTGCTCAGCCGCGCACCGGTCGACGGCAACTACTGGCAGCACGTGATGCCGACGCTCGTCATCCAGGGTTTCGGTATGGGTCTCGCGGTCCCGGCCGTGATCATGCGGGCGATGTCCGGTGCCGCTCCCGAGGACACCGGTCTCGCCTCCGGCCTCAACAGCACCGCCCAGCAGTCCGGTGCCGCCGTCGGCCTCGCCGTCCTGGCGACCGTGGCCCCTCGCGCAGCAACTCCCTGCTCGACAAGGGCGCGGAGAACATCTCGGCACTGCGGGACGGCTACAGCCTGGCCTTCCTGTTCTCCGCCGGGTTCGTGGCGCTGGGCTTCCTGGCGACGTACTTCATCCTCAAGGACGCCCCGAAGACGGAGCCGGCTCCCGAGGTGGAGACGGCCCAGGACCAGCAGGACGCCGGTCCCGTCCAGAACGGAGCGCCGGTTCAGCGCGCGGTGGCTGCGGGGGGCGTGATGTCCGCCGCGCCCGGGTCGGCCACGGCGACCGCGGCGGCGCGGTTCTCCCCCACGGCCACGTCGGCGATGGACCAGCCCGCCGGGCCGGCCGCGGGCGTCTCGCCGGTCCCCACGTAGTCCGCCGAGGGGTCGCGGCCGAGACCGATGCCCAGCCCCTTGAGGTACGCCTCCTTCCGCACCCACGCCCGCGCGAAGGCGGCGGGCCGCTCCGGCGGCTCCAGGGCGGCGAGTTCGGCGATCTCCACCCGGTGCATCACGGAGGCGATGTCCGCCACCGCGTCATCGGACGGGACGGTCTCCACATCCACCCCCACCGGGGTCGCGGCGAATGCCAGCAGGGCGAAGCTGCCGCTGTGCGACAGCGAGAAGTGCACACCGCCGCCCGCCACGGCGGGACGGCCGTGCGGCCCGCCGCACCCCGGGCAGTCCTCCCGGACCAGCCGTACGTTTCCGGGGGCGCTGCCGAGCTGGGCGCCGAGCAGCAGCCGCAGTCCGACGTGCGCGGCGCGGTAGCAGTCCCGGTCGGCGTCGGCGCGGAAGGCCGCGGCGCTGCGCAGTTCCTGCGGGTCGAGGACGTCGGACGCCAGCCGCGCCGCGAAGTCGGCGTGCCGGGCCGCGTTCACCAGCCACAGCCGCGGCGGGTCGCCGGGGGCGGGAAGCGCCATCCGCTCGACCCGTGCCACCGGGTCGAGCTCGCTGGGAACGCGTATCGCGGCCGTATCCACCCGGTCATCGTAGATCGTCGGCGGTTCCCGGCGGGGCGGACCCGATGGCGGGCGCGGCGGCGAGCCCCGGCGGACCGAACGCGTCCGGCGCCCTGCTCGGTGGCAGACTGTGGCCGTGACCAGCATCGACCGCGACGCGGCGCCCCAGTTCGTCCTCCCGCTCGTCGTCCGCATCGAGAAGGACGACCCGCCGGCGCGCACCGACGCCCTGGAGACCGCGGCGCGCGCCGTGCTCACCCTGCTGTCCGACGAACGGGCCGCGGGCGAGGGCGAATGGGCCGAGGCGGTACGCGACTGGCAGGACGCCCGGATCCGCAAGGTCGTCCGCCGGGCGCGCGGCTCGGAGTGGCGCCGGGCCGGATATCTGCCGGGCATCACCGTGACCGGGCTGGAGGCCGAGGTACGGGTCTATCCGCCGGTCCCGCTGGACGGCTGGCCCAAGGTGCTGGCGAAGCTTCAGGTCTCGGGCACCGAACTGGACGATCCGGAACCCCCGCCCGTGGCGGAGGCCGGGCTGCCGGTGCTCTGGATGAACCCGGAGCTCGACATGTCCGCGGGCAAGGCCATGGCCCAGGCGGGCCACGGCGCACAGCTCGCCTGGTGGGAACTGACGGACGCCGAACGCACCGCGTGGCGCGACGCCGGTTTCCCGCTCGCGGTCCGCACTCCGGCACCCGCCCAATGGCCGGCGCTCACCGGCTCCGGCCTGCCCGTGGTGCGCGACGCCGGTTTCACCGAGATCGTCCCCGGCTCCTGCACGGTCGTCTCCGACTACCTCCCGCTGCGCCGCACCACCAGCGCGTGACACCGGGCGGGCGACGGGCCCGCACCGGCACGGGAACCTCAAATCAAGCTCTGAACCGGCCACCCACAGGGTTCGCCCGGTCCCGGCGGGGCCATCACCCCGGCACGGCGTGTGCGGGAAACGCGGAGGGGGACGGCATGAAGGACTTGGGTACAGGTATCGGCTGGCGGCCGGAGATCGCGGACGCGATCGCGGAGCTGCCCGGTGTCGACTGGGTGGAGGTCGTCTCGGAGAACCTCTGCGCCGATCACCTCCCGGAACCGCTGCGGCGGCTGCGCGAAAACGGCACGACGGTGATCCCGCACGGGGTCTCGCTGGGCCTGGGCGGCGCTGAGCGCCCCGACCCCGGCCGGCTGGCGGCGCTCGCCACGCGGATCGGGCTGCTGGGGGCGCCGCTCGTCAGCGAGCACATCGCGTTCGTGCGGGCCGGCGGACCGCTGACCGGTTCGCCGCGGCTGGAGGCCGGGCACCTGCTCCCCGTACCCCGCACCCGCGACGCGCTCGACGTGCTCTGCGCGAACGTCCGCATCGCGCAGGACGCGCTGCCCGTGCCGCTCGCGCTGGAGAACATCGCGCCGCTGCTCGGCTGGCCCGACGAGGAGTTCAGCGAGGGCGAGTTCCTGTACGAGCTGGTGGAGCGTACCGGCGTACGGCTGCTCATCGACGTCGCCAATCTGCACACCAACCATGTGAACCGGGGCGAGGACCCGGTCGCGGTGCTCGACGAACTGCCGCTGGAGGCCATCGCCTACGTCCATGTGGCGGGCGGGACCGAGAAGGACGGCGTCTGGCACGACACGCACGCCCATCCGGTGACCCGGCCGGTGCTGGACGTGCTCGCGGCGCTGCGCGAGCGGATCCGGCCGCCGGGCGTCCTGCTGGAGCGGGACGACAACTTCCCGTCCGCGGCCGAACTCGCCGCGGAACTCGCGGCGATCCGCGGTGTCCCGTCGGCGGAGCGGCCCCAGGAGGCGCACTGTGTCTGACGTCGACAGGGCCGCCGCCGCACGGCAGCGGCTCGCGCTCGCGCAGACGGCGCTGCTCTCCGCGCTGGTGGCGGGCACCCCCGTCCCGGAGGGTTTCGACCGCGGCCGGATCGGCGTCCAGTCGCGGGCCCTCGCGGCCAAGCGCGCCGATGTGACCGCCAAGGTGGCCCCGGAACTGCCGGAGATCCTCGGCGACCGCTACCGTCCCGCCTTCCTGCGGTACGCGGCCACGCACCCGCTGCAGGGCGGCTACCGCCTCGACGCGCTGTGCTTCGCGGAGCATGTGCTGGACGATGACGCGGAAGCGCTCGACGACGCCACCCGCCGTCTGCTGGACGGCTGGTGGCGGGAGCGCTCGGGTCCCGCGCCGCTGTCCGCGGCCGCCCGCCCCGGCCGCCTCGCGCGGACCGGACGGTTCGGCCGGATCATGGACGCCGCGCGCACCGCGCTGCCGGGAAGGTGACCTCGATGAACGTCATGACCGGCCTCATGCTCACCGTGTACCTGCTGATCGCCGCCACCTCGGCGTACCTCGTCGGGGAGAAGATCCGCGCCCGCCGCTTCACCCGGCCGTACCACGGCGACATCCCCCGGGATCCGCTGGAGACCGCCTTCCTGGCCGGCGGTCCTGGCCGGGTCGCCGACACCGTGATCGGGGCGATGCACGCGGACGGCCGGATCGCCGTGGACGCTTCAGGACAGCTGACCGTGCTCCGGCCGGTCGCATCGAATCCGGTCGAGACCGCCCTGCTGGAGGCCTGCGGCGCCGAGTGGGGCGGCGGCCTGCGCCAGGTCCGTACGGCGGTGCTGACCGGATCTCCGGTGCAGTCGATCGGCGACCGGCTCGCCCGCCGCGGCCTGTTCTTCCAGCCCGAGGTCCACCGCAGATGGCGGCGGGTGTCGACGCTGCACAAGACCGTCTGGTGCCTGCTGCTGTTCCTGTCGCTGGCGGAGGTGATGCCGCATCTCGTCGTCGGTTCAGGGCTGCCGCTGTTCGTCCGGGTGCTGCCGGGGCTCGCCGTCGGGCTCTTCGTCCTCCTGACGTGCTCGGCGCCGCGCGGCCGGCTCACACCGGCCGGCAAGCGGGTGCTGCACGGGCTGCGGCTCAGCAACCGTCCGCTGCTGGCCTCCCGCACCGCCTCCACCGGCTCGGACGCCACCATGCTGTTCGCGCTGGCCGGTGCCGCCTCGATCCAGGACACCGTCCTGCGCGACCAGTTGGCGCAGTCCTCGCAGCCGTCGTCCGACGCGTCCGACCCGGGCTCGTGGGGCGATGCCGCGGGCGGCTGGGCCGGCGGCGGCACCAGCTGCGGGGGTTCCGCTTCGAGTTGCGGAGGGTCGTCGTCGAGCTGCGGTGGCGGGGGCGGATCCGCGTCGAGCTGCGGCGGTGGCTCGGGATCCAGTTGCGGTTCGAGTTCGGGGTCGAGCTGCGGTTCGAGTTCCGGTTCCAGCTGCGGATCCAGCTCGGGATCCAGTTGCGGCAGCAGCAGTTCTTAACGGGCCGGCCGCCGCACGGGTCGATCCGCGAAATTCCCGGCGGAGTGTCACTACCGTCGAGTAGAAATCCCTTATGTGGATGCTGTTCCTTCTCGTCGCGTGCGTCGCGGCGGTCGTCTCCTGCGCGCGTCTGTGCCGGGCCGCGATCGCCGCGGGCGCTCTGCCCGCAGCCGGGCCCGGCGGCCGGCCCCAGGTCGCCGGACTCGGTCTGTACGAGACGGCGTTCCTGTCCGGCGGACCGCGCCGGGTCACCGATCTGACGCTGGTCTCGATGGCGGGCGAGCGGCGGCTGCTGCTCGCGCACACCGGGTGGGCGACAGTGGTCGACGCCGAGGGCCGTGACGATCTCGAACGGTCGCTGATCGCCTCCATCGGGCCGGACGGCCAGTCCCCGGTCGCCGCGATACGGGTGGCGCACGCCGCGGCCGGCGCCATCCGCGCCCTCGGGGAACGGCTCGTGGGCGACGGCCTCGCGGTGCCGGCGGCGGCCCGGGAGAGCGTCACCGCCGGGATCCGGCAGGTGCGCGGCGCCATACTCCTGAACCTGCTGATGGCCGGCGCCGCCCTGGTCCTGTCGGCGGGCGGGCAGCCCGACGGTGGCCAGGCGCAGGCCTGGTTCGCGCTGCCGCTGCTGCTGACCACCGGGTGCTGGATCATCGCCCGCGTGGAGGTCCATCCGTACACCCGCTGGGCCTCCCCTGCCGGGCAGGACGCGCTGCGCGCCGTTCCGGACGGCCCCGGCCCGCTCAGCGCGCTGGCGGTGCGCGGCCCGGCCGCGCTGCTGGACCCGGCGCAGCGGGCCGCGCTCGGCTGACCACCCCGGCCG
>NZ_JAAGLX010000220.1:0-404 GCF_010548325.1 Streptomyces sp. SID13666
CAACACTAACTGCCGTTATGCACTCGGATCTGCGTATGCTTGATCCGGTGATCACCACCGCGCACATTACGCGCGATCATGCCTATATGATTTATGATGTGCTGATTGCCGTTGATGAAAACTTCAAACCTCAGCCACAAATGGCAGAGTGGACTGTCTCAGATGACGGTAAGACCTATACTTTCACGTTACGCGATGGTCTCAAATTTCATGATGGTGCGCCGGTAACGGCTGCTGACGTTGTCGCTTCGCTTGAACGCTGGGCCAAGCGTGATACGGGTGGCCAGCTGATCATGGACATCACAGATTCGCTCAAAGCAAACGACGATAAAACGATTGTCTGGACGCTCAAGGAGCCATTCGCACCGTTCCTCGATACGATTGCCAAGCAGTCTGCATTGCCT
>NZ_JAAGLX010000221.1:0-404 GCF_010548325.1 Streptomyces sp. SID13666
CCGCTGTCGTGCGCAAGGTCAAGGGCAGCCTGAATCGCCAGCGTATCGTCAGTGACCCCGTCGCCCACTGCGCCGAAGGTTTCAACGTTCACAGTGGACGACGTGTTCAGCCTCTCAAGCATGTACTGAAGCCGGCCACCCGTAATGTCCATACCTGGGCGCCACATGTTCACTGGAGTGGACAAGACGGATCCTCCTAAAGGGACGTGATCGAAGGCTTAGCAAGACGTATTGCTGTGCCTGCTGACTGAGCCTTGGTCACACCGTTCTGCGAGCGCACCACAGTGAAAACCTGGGAATCAGTGATCTCGAAGTTGTCAAACCGAATAGCGGGACTGCTGTTCGTGTTGCCGGCGAACCCACCAGCGAGCAACCCAACCTCGCCGCTAGCAAGAGGGCTGTCC
>NZ_JAAGLX010000222.1:0-403 GCF_010548325.1 Streptomyces sp. SID13666
CGCGCGTAGGCCCCGAACTCCTGTGCGTCGCGCGCCACGAGGGAGGACACATCGGCGGCGTCGAGGGCTGCGTCGACGCTCTCGACGGGTTCGGCGGACGGCTCGGACCACTCGGACCCGTCGAACTCCTCGGCCACGGGGGACACGGGGGCCACCTCGGGTGTCTCGGAAGGCTCAGGCATCTCCGGCGTTTCGGACGGGGCGATCGCTACGGTCACAGGTGACTCTCCCGGGAAGGCTGGACGGACTACGAAGGTGCAGACAGGCAGCCTATATGCGCGCATTGGCGATGCTTTGACAGGCCGTGCCACCCGCCGGTCCCAGCCCGTCACCGGGTCCGCACACCCGGTGGTGGACACGTGTCCCCGCCCATGGCTGAAGGCGGTTCACTCTCTGAAGGTAC
>NZ_JAAGLX010000223.1:0-403 GCF_010548325.1 Streptomyces sp. SID13666
ATGCTGATGGAGCAACAGCCCCATCTGCTGGTCGAGGGCATGCTGATCAGCGCCCGTGCCCTGAAGGCCTACCGTGGCTACATCTTCCTGCGTGGCGAATACACCACCGCAGCGAAGCACCTCAACCGCGCCATCGAGGAAGCCAAGGCCGTCGGCCTGCTGGGCAAGAACATCCTTGGCAGCGGCTTCGATTTCGAGCTGTTCGTGCACACCGGTGCCGGCCGCTACATCTGCGGTGAAGAAACCGCACTGATCAACTCGCTGGAAGGTCGCCGCGCCAACCCGCGTTCCAAGCCACCCTTCCCTGCTGCCGTTGGCGTGTGGGGCAAGCCGACTTGCGTGAACAACGTCGAAACCCTGTGCAACGTCCCGGCCATCGTCGCCAACGGCAACGACTGGTACA
>NZ_JAAGLX010000224.1:0-402 GCF_010548325.1 Streptomyces sp. SID13666
GAGAAGGCCCTGCCGCTGGACAACGAGGCCAACACCGACGGCAACCGGCATTTCTACGGCTTCGAGTGCGAGAACCTCGGCGACGGGGAGGATCCCTGGCCACAGGTCCAGCTCGACGCCATCGAGAAGGTCGCCGCGGCGGTGTGCCGCCATCACGGGTGGACGGAACGGTCGGTGATCGGCCACCTCGAACGGCAGGCCGGCAAGATCGATCCCCGGGGCTTCACCATGCAGTGGCTGAGGGAACGGGTACGGGACCGTCTGAAGTAGGGGTTCCTCGCCCCCGCCGCCCCTACCCGTCCCATCCTGTCCCTGGGGGCTGCGCCCCCAGACCCCCGCTTTCGGCCCTGAACGGGCCTCGTCCTCAAGCGCCGGACGGGCTGAAACAACCCGGCCCGCGCT
>NZ_JAAGLX010000225.1:0-401 GCF_010548325.1 Streptomyces sp. SID13666
CGTAGGTTCCAGCTACGTCAACGACTTCCCCAACCAGGGCCGTATGCAGCGGGTGGTGGTGCAGGCCGAAGGCGACCAGCGCAGTCAGGTCGAAGACCTGCTGAAGATTCACGTGCGCAACGACAGCGGCAAGATGGTGCCACTGGGCGCATTCGTCCAGGCCAGGTGGGTCAGCGGCCCGGTACAGCTGACCCGCTACAACGGCTACCCGGCGGTGTCGATTTCCGGCGAGCCGGCAGCCGGCTACAGTTCGGGCGAAGCCATGGCCGAAATCGAGCGCCTGGTGGCCCAGCTACCGGCCGGCGCCGGCCTGGAATGGACTGGCCTGTCGCTGCAGGAACGGCTGTCCGGCAGCCAGGCACCGATGCTGATGGCGCTGTCGTTGCTGGTGGTGTTCCTGT
>NZ_JAAGLX010000226.1:0-401 GCF_010548325.1 Streptomyces sp. SID13666
GCCCGACGGCCGGAAGCTGCTGGTCATCGGGGACGTCATGGGGCACGGAGTCGAGGCCGCCGTCGCGATGAGCCACTACCGCTCCGCGCTGCGCGCCCTGGCCATGGCGGGCCTCGCCCCGCACCTGCTGCTCACGCACGCCGACCGCACGGTCGCCGACTCCGGGTTCGACCGGGTCGCCACCTGTCTGCTGGCCCTGGAGGATCCCGTCCGGCAGACGGTGTCCTACGCGAACGCCGGCCATCTCCCGCCCGCCTTCCTCTCCCCGGACGGCACGGTCGGCCTCGTCGAGATCCCGGTCGGCCCGCCCCTGGGCACCGGATTCGGCAGCTATACGACGCTCACCCGCCCGACGGTCCCGGGCGGCGTGCTCCTGCTCTACACGGACGGGCTGGTGGAGC
>NZ_JAAGLX010000227.1:0-401 GCF_010548325.1 Streptomyces sp. SID13666
ATATCTATCACATATCCGAATTTTTAAAGAACGATCTGACAAAAGTCAGAAATCAACATTCGATGCGAATGCTCATTTCTGAGTTTGATCAAGTAAAGCAAGTGGTGGAGCCAAGCGGGATCGAACCGCTGACCTCCTGCGTGCAAGGCAGGCGCTCTCCCAGCTGAGCTATGGCCCCGCATATTGGTAGGTCTGGGCAGATTTGAACTGCCGACCTCACCCTTATCAGGGGTGCGCTCTAACCAACTGAGCTACAGACCTATATAGGGTCTTGATCGTCTTCAACCATGAATCAAGCAATTCGTGTGGGAGCTCATCAGCAGGCTGATGTCGTCGATTAAGGAGGTGATCCAGCCGCAGGTTCCCCTACGGCTACCTTGTTACGACTTCACCCCAGTCAT
>NZ_JAAGLX010000228.1:0-400 GCF_010548325.1 Streptomyces sp. SID13666
TCCAGGCGTTCGTCGACGAGGTCACCCCGGCTCCGCCCGGAAGGGCAACTACGCGATTACGGGGATGACCCGGCGGTCGCCGCGGGGCTCGCTCCGTCGGTGATCGGCAACGTCATGACGCGGCGTGCAGGAGCGGGGCGAACGACGCCACCTACGCCCGCCGGGCTCTCCGCCCCCGGGCCGCGCCCCCGCCATGCCACATACGCATGCACACGCACGTCAAACCGGCTGACCCCGTCGCCCACCAGCCCTGGGCCTCCCGGACGACGTCGTCCGGGAGGCCACCGACCGTGACCGGGTGGGTTCGCGACCTCGTCCCGCAACCGGCGGCGGCCGCCGTCCACTGCCGGGGCACGGGCCGACGCGGCAGGTCATGGCGGGTACTAGCGTGTCTCCCATG
>NZ_JAAGLX010000229.1:0-398 GCF_010548325.1 Streptomyces sp. SID13666
CGTCGACGACGTGGTCACGACCGGCTCCACGCTCGCGGCCGCGGAACGCGCCCTCGAGGACGTCGGCGCGGACGTCCTCGGCGCCCTCGTGCTGGCCGCCACCCCGCCTCCCGGGGCCGTCACGAAAGAGGTGAGGAACCTCCTCGCGCCACCGGTATCCCTGGCACGCGAGAGGGGGTTAGCCTGGGGGTCCCACGCGGGCGAGACGCCCCCGAGACCTCGGTCCGGGCCGCTCGCCCGTGCGACCCACGAGCTGTCCGGACTCGCGTCCGGCGACCCGGGAGGTGGTGCCGAGCACGGTGCCCCGGACGGGGTGCCCAGACGGACAGACCCGGGCCGCTCGTGAAGTGGGCGGCCTCACGACGAAGTGGAGCAACACGATGGAGATCGTCGTCGTC
>NZ_JAAGLX010000022.1:0-139061 GCF_010548325.1 Streptomyces sp. SID13666
GGTAGGTGCCGGCCGTGACTTCTACCCAGGGCAGCATGCGCAGCAGCCAGCGGGAGGAGATTCCCGCCATCTGAGGTGCGGACTTGGTGGTGGTCGCCAGATTCCGGGCAGCAGCCGTATCAAGGCTCGTATGGGACGGGCTGTTTCCCTGAGCGGGCGCGGATTCCGGACGGGCTTCGATCGACATGGATGGAGTCCTTTGCCGTGGCGTTCTTTTATGTCCGTGGATTGCTTTTCCCACACGAAGTACGGCGTCAGTTCCTGAATGCGTATGCCGTGGTGACTCGGAGGAATTCCTGTCGCCGGGGCCGGCGGCCGACCTGGTGCCGTCTTCGGCCCAACTCTCGTGATTGCAGGGGAACTCGCCGGTTGAAGTATTGCTGATCTTCCTCCGCCGCGCTATCACTCGATCGAGTGAGTGTCAGATGCAGCCATGACGGTAATGATTCAGCCCAGGCGCTGCGCCCACATGGCTCAGAATCAACTTATTCATTGGGTTACCGCGAAGGATTCCGGCGTGGCGCGTGAACGGCATCGAACCTATCGCCACGTCAGGCAGGGAGAGCCACGCAATGACCACCACCGGCCGGGGTCAGCCCCCGGCCGAAGCGCTGGAACGAGTCCTCGCCGGGCCGACCGGTCTGGGAAGCGCCGCCAGCCGCTTCGCACGTCCGCCCCACCCCCCGGCCCGCCCGGCACAGCCACCGGCAACGGCGCCGGCCCACCCGGCACCTGCGACGGCACAGCCACCCGCACTCGCCCCGGCCCCAACGCCTACGTCGGCACCTGCACCTGCGCGGATCGAGGGCCTGCACTGCCCGCCCGCGGTCCGCGACGACCGAACGCTCGCCGACCTGATCAATGAGCAACTTCTCCAATGGGCCGACGACGTGGACCTGTTCCGGTCTCCGGACCTGCGCGCCGGTCTGCTGCAGTTCGACCCGGGCCGTTCCGTCGTGCTGTGCCACCCCGACGCCCCCACCACCGGCCACCTTCTGACCGCCGCCAAGCTCCTGGCCGGCGAGAACGCGGTGGACGACTACTTCTGCGAACCCGAGTTGGGCGGCACACCCGACGGCCTCGGCGCCCGTCTCGCGGTCGCCCAGTCCGCGATCGACCCCAGCCACATGCCCGCCCCCTACGACGCCGACTGGCGGGCGGCCCTGGCCGCGCATCCGGCGCTGCGCGCCATGCACTCGGCGATGGAGTCCTTCACCCAGCTCGCCACCCCCGCACAGTCCCACCGGTACCGCCATGAGATCGCCAGCCTGTACCTCGGCTACGAGGCCGAAGCCGCCTGCGTCCAGGAGGAACGCACCCCCCGGGTATGGGAGTACCTGGTGCAGCGCCAGCTCAACTCCTTCCGCCCGTGCCTGGCGATCACGGACGCGATCGGCGGTTACGAACTGCCCGCGGAACTGTTCGCCCTGCCGTCCGTGCAGCGCGCGACCGCGCTCGCCTCCACCGCGTCCACGGTCCTCAACGACCTGTACTCCCTGCGCAAGGAACAGGCGTCGGGCCGCTTCCACTACAGCCTGCCGACCGTCATCGCGGAGGAGGAGGACTGCGCGATCGAGGACGCCTTCACGAAGGCCATCGAAGTGCACAACGAGCTGGTGCGCGCGTTCGAGACCGAGGCCGCCGCGCTCACGGCTCATCCGGTCGCCGCCCGGTACGTGGCCGGGCTCTCGAACTGGATGGGCGGCAACCACGAATGGCACGCCGGCCACGTCGGCGGCCGGTATGCCACCTCGCCCTGAGAGCGGAACCCGCCCCGACGAACGACGCCGCACTCCCGCATGCGTCCTGCCCAGCCTGCCCGGCCCCTGAGCCGAGCCGCTGAGCCCAGACCTTGAGCTCAGCCCCTGAAGTGACCTGACGATCAAAGGAGCAAGCCCGCACATGACCATCGACCACATCACCGCCCCCGCCCCTCTCCTCAACACCAGCCCTTACCAGCGGTCCGTCGCCGCCTACTGGAACGCTGAGAAGAACCCGGTCAACCTGCGCCTGGGCGACGTGGACGGCATCTATCACCACCACTACGGGATCGGTGACGTCGACTGGTCGGTCCTCGACGCGTCGGAGGACATGCGCGAGAACCTGGTCACCAAGGAACTCCACCGACTGGAGTGCAACCAGACCGAGTTCCTGCTCGACCAGTTCGGCGCGATCGGTCCCGAGGACCGGCTGCTGGACGCCGGATCGGGCCGCGGCGGGGGCAGCATCGTCGCGAACCAGCGGTTCGGGTGCTCCGTCGACGGGGTGTCCATCTCCCAGTCCCAGGTCGACTTCGCCAACGACCAGGCCGTCAAGCGGGGTGTGGACGACAAGGTGCGGTTCCACCTCAAGAACATGCTGAGCACCGGCTTCGACTCGGGTACGTTCCGCGGGATCTGGAACAACGAGAGCACCATGTACGTCGATCTGGCGCAGCTGTTCGCCGAGCACTCCCGGCTGCTGGCACGCGGCGGGCGGTACGTCACCATCACCGGCTGCTACAACGACACCTATGGACTGCCCTCCCGGGCGGTGAGTCAGATCAACGCGCACTACATCTGCGACATCCACCCCCGCAGCACGTACTTCAAGGAGATGGCGGCCAACCGCCTCGTCCCGATCAGCGTCGTGGACCTCACCGCCGCGACGATCCCGTACTGGGAGCTGCGCGCCAAGTCGTCGCTGGTCACCGGTATCGAGGACCCGTTCCTCACCGCCTACAAGGACGGCAGTTTCCAGTACCTCCTCATCGCCGCCGACCGCGTCTGATCACTCAGGCCCTCACTGCCCCTCTGCCGGACCGTCGCGCGACGGTCCGGCAGAGGTCCTTCCGTACGGACAGCCGCCTCCCTGGATCGCCCGGTCAGCGTGGCGGGTCGGCCAGCGCCCACAGCGGCGACGTGTGTGCTCCACGGGCGCGCTTGGCGGCCAGGGACTTCATCCCGGCGTGGAGATGTGTGCAGCCGTGCCGGTACGCGTCCTCGATCGGCAGGTAGTAGGCGAGGTTGAAGTACTCGAACGCGTCCCCGGTGTGCTCGGGATCATGGCCGACGGCCCGCAGCCACGCGGTGTTCCCGAAGTGGTAGACGAGAGAGAAGCCGACCATGGCGGGGCCGTCGTAGGCTGCGGTGACCTGGGCGTCCTCGCCCATGGCCTGGGCCTGGCGGCGCATGACGCCGGTCATGGCCGCGGTGTCGGTGACATGGCCGTGGCGGCGCTGCAGGATCGCCAGCAGCCGTCCGGCGTCGTCCACGCAGTTCGCGAGCGGTTCGGTGCGCACGGTCAGGGCCCGGGCGTCGAACGCGCGGCGTTCGCCGCGGATGCCGCTGCGCCGCTTGGCCGGGAGCGCGGCGAGGTAGTCGTCGAAGCCCGTGCCGGGCAGCGAGATGGTGGCGTCGTCCTCGATCCGGCGCGGCGCCGTGCCATAGGAATCGCCGAGTTCCGTGGCGGCCCGGTCGGTGAGGTAGGGCCACCAGTGCCAGGTGCTGTACCGGGCGGCGTGCTCACGTGCGGCGTCGCGCAGCATCGTCAGGCAGTCGGCACGTTGCCGGCCGTCCAACCCGGGGGCCAGCAAAGGGGCGTTGTGGTACCCGCGTCTGGCTCCGGCGATGACGCGCGGAGCTTCGTCCTGCCCCACGTCCAGATGGTGCTCCGGCCGGTAGTTGGTATTGGGCTCGTCGTGCACCAGGTACAGGGGGGCGGCGGCGGTCAGCCGGCCGTGCGGGTCCCGGACGAGGAGGTAGGTGCAGGTCGCGCTGGGGTCGGTCTCCTCGCCCGCCAGCCAGCGGTGGGAGAGGTACAAGCTCGTGTCACGGGCGAGGTGGTCCCACTCGGCGGCGGGGACGGCGGTCAGCGTGGGGACGGTCTCGAGGTTCACCGATTGCGCTTTCGACGGGGGCGGCTGGACGGGAACGCTGACCCCGAGGGGACCAACGGGAGGACGGCCAGGGCGGCGAGGACGCAGAGGATCGCCTCGAAGGCCCACGGCAACAGCGACGAACGGTGCAGCAGCACGGTGAAGAGCACGGGCGCCGCCGCGCCGCCCACGGACCACGACATCTGGAACAGCGCCTGGTGGGATCCCCGGGCGGCCGCCGGACCGAGCGTGGTGGACAGTTCCGCCATGGCCGGTGAGCAGAGGATCTCCCCGACGGTGAACAGCACGATGCCGACCGCCAGCGCGGGCCAGGCCAGTGGGCGCAGGCCCGGCAGGGCCGGTGCGGCGAACGCGGCCATCGACAGGGCGAGCACGGCGTAGGCGACGGAGACCGCGTGCCGGGCGGCGCGCGGGGCCAGGTGTGCGGTCACCGCTGTCGCGGTGAGGGCGACGGCCACGGTGTTGACGAGCAGCAGCACGCTGGCGGACCAGGCGGACAGCCGCAGAGCGCTCGTGGCGTAGAGCGCGAGCAGGACCGACAGGATCGCCTGGGCGAACACATAGGGCAGGTTGAACAGGACCAGGGCCAGGTAACGGCGGTCGATGGACCATGTCGTGCGTCCAGGAGGTGCGTTGGGGCGTCCGGACGCCACATTGAGGGTCGCGAACAAGGTGGCGGCGAGGCAGTAACTCGCCGCGTCGGCGACCACCAGAGCGGTCAGTGCTCCGGTGCCCCACAGGGCGAGGGCCGCGGCGGCGATCGCGGCTCCGGCGGCGAGACCCGTGTTGCGCAGCGAGGAGGTGAACGCGAACCAGGTACGCGGTTCGTCCCCCGCCGCCACCAGCAGGGTCAGCGACCGCTGGCTGGTGTAGTAGCCGTTGATGCCCGCCTGGACCGTGAAGTACGCGGCCGCGATCTGCCACGGCCGTTCCGCGACGAGAAAGCCGCCGAAGCCCGCCGCGCAGACCAGATTGGAGGCGACGGCGAGGTGCTTCGGTCCGGCCCGGTCCATGATCCGGCCCGCGAGGGCGGTGAGCGGGAGGGCGGCCAACTGGCCCGTGCTCGCCGCCGCGCCCGCCGTCGCGGCCGGGATGTGCCGGACGGTGATGAAGAACAGCAGCCCCAGCGGCAGCAGCAGCCCGTTGCCGATGGAGTCGATGACGTGGGCGACGACGAACCGCCCTCGTCCGCGCAGCTCGGGCAGACCGGCGACACCGGCGATCCGGGCGGCCCGGCGGCGGCGGGCACGGCGGCCGGTCGCTCCGGTCACGGGCCGCACAGCAGAGCGCGGACCTTGTCCATCATGACGGGGGCGAGGATGCCCGAGTGGGAGTTGATCGTGTCGAGTTCCTTGACGGCGCGCTGCTCGTCACCTTCCTCGCAGGTGAAGGTGACGATGTCGCCGTGGCTGGTGCCGTCGATGACCAACTCGTGCGCGGTGACCAGGCCGAGGCGGTCGCGGAGTTCGTCCGCCGCCTGTCCGACGGGCCGGTCGGCCAGGAACTCGATCGCCCAGCGCTTGCGCCGGGTGTCGGGTCGCGCGGCGTCCGGGTACCGGCCGCGTGCCATGTCGGCGAGCGTCGCGAAGGTGTTGGTGCCGGAGGCGGCGCAGGACAAGGTGGTGGCTCCGCCGATGCGCGGATTGATCTCCAGGACGACGTAGCGGCCGTTGACGTGGATCATGTCGACGTTGACCGAGCCGTACACGCCGAGGCTCTCGCACAGCCCGACGAGACGCTCGGCGACCGGGGCGAAGTCGGCGTCCGCCTGCGGGCGCGGTCCGCACCAGCGCAGGTCGGCGAAGGTGAACGCGGCCCCGCCGCCCGCCTGTCCGGTCCAGCACAACGGCAGGACGCTGTAGTTCCCGGGCGCGCCGACGATGTCGACGGAGCACAGCTCGCCGGTCAGACACTCCTCCAGCACGGCGCTGACCGGGGGCGGGTCGGCGAGATAGGCGTCGAGCGCGGCGCGGTCCGGAAGGAAGCGGATGCCCATGCTGGTGGAGTCCCACAGCGGTTTGGAGAGCAGCGGGTAGCCGATCTCACCGGCGGCGACGAGCAGGCTCTGACGGTAGGCGGGCACGGGCAGACCGCGCCCGGCCGTCAGATCGCTGTCCGCCCGGATCCCTCGGGCGACCTCGAGTCCTGCGGCGATGAGGGCCTGCTTCGTCTCCCACTTGTCGCAGAGCAGCCAGGTGGCGGCCAGCGGTGTCATCACGGTGGGGATGCCGCGTGCGTCCAGGAGTGCTTTGGCGGTCGCGTCGCGCAATGCGTTCTCGCAGGGCAGCGAGACGGAGACGGCGGCGTCCGCTCCCCACGCGCTCACGGCGTCGGCCAGTTCCAGGGGTGTCACCGCGGGGTCGAGGTGCTCACCCCCGGCGGGGAAGTCGGCCGGGCCGCACGTGCCGTGGGTGCGGAACAGCCGGGATTCGATGCCGTCGGCGGTCAGTTCGCGGACGGCCTGCTGGATGTAGGGGTCGGCGCGCTGGATGTCGACGGAGCGCAGGAACGCGATCTTGTGCATGGGTCAGGCCACCTCGATAGTCGTCTGGGATATCGCCCGGTCGGCCAGCAGTTCGGCCTGGGCGGGGTTCGGGGCTGTCGCGATGACATGGCCGATCCGGCAGGAGTTGTCGACCGGGGCGCGCAGCGGATCGCCGGGTCGTACGGTGAACTCGCTGTACACACCTGGGAGATCGGCGGTGCGCAGGGTGCGCAGGATGCCCGCTCGGGGCGGGACGAGGAAACGGATCGCGCAGGCGGCATCCCGCAGGGCCGTCGTCTCCGGGGCCTGGCCGAGGACCACGCGCAGATAGGCCCGGGCCTCGCTGATGCCGGTGGCGTGCTCCACCACTTCGCAGATGTTCCCGCCGGGCAGCCGTGCCCCCGTCTCGATGACGACGGGGCGGCCGCTCCCGGGGGGAAGCTTCAGTTCGGTGTGGGCGACGCCGTCGCGTATCCCCACCGCGAGCGCGGCGCGGGCGGCGACGGCCTGAATCTCGTGCGCGGCGGCGTGGGGGAGCGGTGCGGGGCAGGTGTGCCCGATCTCGATCCGATACGCGTCCACGGTGGTGTGCTTGCGGACCACCGGCAACGGGAACGGCCGGCCGTCCTGGACGACCGTGTCGGCGCTGTACTCGGGGCCGTCGACGTACTCCTGGACGATGACGCGGGGGTCGAGCGACAGGCCGTGCGGGGCCGCGACGGTGTACTGCTGGGCGGCGTCGACGGCCGCCCGGACCTCGTCAGGACCCCCGACGACGCTCACGCCCCAGGAACCGCCCTGCTCGGCCGGTTTGATCACCAGAGGGAAGGCGAGATCCGCGGCGCCGATGAGGTCGAGTGCCTCGTCGCCGGTCCCGGCGACGACGGTGCGGGGAACGGAGACGCCGGCGTGTTCCAGCGCGGCGGCCATGGCGATCTTGTTCCGGGATGCCTCGGCCCGGTCGGGGTCGTTGCCGGGGAGGCCGAGGCGGTGCGCGAGCCGGGTGGCGAGCGGAGTGAGCAACTCCCAGCAGGCGGCCACCGCGTCGACGCCCTCGGCCCGGCAGTAGGCCTCCATCTCGTCCAGGGCGCGGTCGGGGTCGGCGAGATCGGTGCGGCAGACACCCGCGAGCTCCGCGCGCAGACCGGCCGGGTAGCTGTCGTAGATGTCCTTGTGCGTACCCGCGTGGACGACCGCGCCGAGGTCCCGGGCGGCCGCGGTGAGAAAGCGGCCGGAACTGCCGAGCGGCTCGACGACGAAGATCTTTGCTGTGGCGTTCCCCCAGGTGCGGTGCATTGGACCACTAAAACCGGGATGCGGTCCGGCGGTCCATCGGGACGTCGTCCGAAAGATCGTGCTCGTCCGACCGGGGTTGTTGGAGATACCTATGAACAACTCGCCAGTAGGGCAGGCCAAGTTGGGCCATGCCGCCTATGGAGGAACCGGTCGCCGGTGAGGTGGAGTGGAGCGCACAAGGTCAACTTCGATGACCTCACGCCCAGGAGAGGGAATCCGTGAGCAATCCGACCGACCAGCTCGCCGACTGCATAGCCCAAGGTGTGATTCCGCCCTACAACTACTCCTATCCGCCGCGGTCCACCTATCGCCCGCTGGCTCCCGGCCAGTGGGATCTACAGGAACTGTGGGCACAGGATCTGACGAAATATCAGGTACCCGAGCTCAATCTGTACCTGCACGTGCCCTTCTGCCGCTACAAATGCGGCTTCTGCAATCTCTACACGGTTATCTCCACCGATCAGGACCTCTACGACGCCTATACCGACGCGCTGTGCACCCAGATCCGTGACCACGCCGAGATCATCCAGGCGCGCCGCCTGCGGACCGTCTACATCGGCGGCGGCACCCCGGCGCTGCTGTCCCTGCGGCACTTCGAGCAGATATTCGCCACGATCGCCGAGATCTACCCCAACTGGCGCAGCACCGTCGAAGAGGTCGCCGTCGAGGCCACGCCGGACTCGATCGTCGCCGACCCGGACGGCTTCGAGGGGCTGATACGCCTCGGGCTGACCCGGGCGAACATCGGCATCCAGTCGCTGGTGCCCCAGGAGATCCGCGAGGCCGGGCGCGGCCAGGCCGGGCAGGACGTGATCCGCGAGGCGATCCGGATCGTCCAGGACAAGGGGCTGCCGGACCTGTCCACGGACCTCATCATGGGGTTCGCCGGACAGACCGACGAGAGCTGGCGGCACTCGGTCGACGAGCTCGCGGCGCTGGCGCCCACCACGATCAGCACCTACTTCCTCACGGTGCGGCCCGACGCCTGGTTCTCGAGGACCGGTGCGTACCAGTACATGTGGAAGCCGGAACTGTACGACCGCTACGACTACGCCCGCGAGGTCTTCACCGAGCACGGCTATGTGCAGGAAGGCTCCGTCCGGTACAAGACACCGGGCCGGGGCGGCTATGTGCAGAAGGTGCTGACGTTCCACGGGGTGCCGCTGCTCGGGCTCGGGGTGGGAGCCCGCTCCTACACCGGCGTGCTCGACTACATGACCGGTTCGGTCAAGCCGTCGATGAGTGAGGTCGCCGACTACATCACGCAGGCCAGGAACCATTCCCTGGTGCCGACCACCGGGTTCGCGCTGACCCCGGAGGAGATCGTCCGCAAGCGCCTGGTCCTGGACAGCTTCGACCTGGATCTGGGCGAGTTGGACGCCATCGGGCTCGCCGGGCTGCGCGACCGCATCGACCCCGTCCTGGAGGCGGCGGAGGCCAACGGGCTGATCCACCGTGTCGGACCGCGCAGGATCCAGCTCACGCCCAAGGGGTTCAAGTACCGCGACATCCTGTCGTGGTCGTTCTTCTCCGACCGGGTCATCGAACTCGACCGCGAGCACTACGAGAACCTCCACGACAGGAACAGCCGCGCGAAGAGGAACATGGGCACTCCCGTGCGGATCACCGGCGTCACCACGCAGGAGAACCCGCAGGAGAACCCGCAGGAGAACCTGCAGGAGAAGAACGAGCAGCGGGAGAAGTCCGCTTGAGCGACCTGCTGATCGCCGCGGGAGGCGGCGGAGATCCCGTCGGCACCGCCATCGTGCACGCCGCCACCTCCCGCGACCCGCACGCGGTCATCGCGACCTACGCATGGGAACGGCTCGAGGTCGACCCCACGCCCGGCCCGCTGGGGCCGGCCGCCTTCACCGGGTGGAGAGGGAGCGCCGGCGGACACCGGTTCACCGGGCGGACGACCGCCGTTCCACCGGCCGGCTCCACCCTGCCGCGCCTGTCGGAGAGCCTCGGTCCGTCGCTCCTCCTGCTCGATCCGTACCAGGGGGTGCCGGGACTCGCCCGGCAGATCCGCCGTGCGGCCGACGCCTCCGGCTGCGGGCAGGTCAGGATCGTGGACATCGGAGGCGACATCCTCACCCACGGCGACGAACCCACCCTGCAGAGCCCGCTTCCCGACGCACTGACGCTGGCCGCCTGCGCCACCGCCGGGGTCACGGCGAGCGTCCATGTCGCGGGTCCCGGCCTGGACGGTGAGATCCCGGAAGGGGTTCTCCTCCCTCGGCTCACCGGCGGACACCTGACGCCGACGGACCAGGACGTCCGGGCCGCGGCAGCGGCACTCGCCTGGCATCCCTCGGAAGCCTCCGCCCTGTTCGCCGCGGCGGCCACCGGCCGGCGCGGCACGGTACGGACGGTGGGCGACGAGGTCCGGCTCACCCCGGCGAGCGGGCAGGTCCACCATCTCACCCTGGACCAGGCGCTCGCCCACAACCCGCTGGCCCGTGCCCTGTACCAGGAACAGCCAGGAAGCCTGGAGGACGCGGAACGCCTCGCTCTGCGGACGTGCGGCTTCTCGGAACTGGCCCGCGAACGCGAGGCTGCCGAACGCCTTTCGGCCACCGCGCCCGCCTCGCGAGCGGTCCCCGTACCCACCAGCAGGGACCAAGTCCTGTACACGCTCTGGCAGTCCGCACCGGGAGCCGGCTGCGTCACCTTCCGGTACGCGGCGCGCGTTCTCGGCCTCTCCTGGCGGGACATCCCACGGCTACGCGAACTCACCAAGGCCGACGGACCGTTGCTGCCCCTCGTGATGTGAACCGTCAGGGGTTCCTCCTCCTTCGAGTGCTCTGCGGCCCGGCGACGTAACTTCGGTTTCCTTGGAGAGTTCTCACCTCGTCCGACCGATCCGCAGTCGGTCCGAAGGCTCCCGCCGCGAGGAACCGTATGTCCCAGCACCACCGCACCGCCCCCCGGACCCGCAGTGCCGAGCACGCGGCACCGCGGACGGCAATGTCGCCGGCTCCGGCCCGCCGCGTGCTCGCGTGACCGGCGCGGCACACGGCGGGCACCAGGAGGCGAAGGCCTACACGACGGGCACGGCGCCCGGCAGGTGGTGGCTCCTGGGCCACGCGCCGCGCATCATGAAGGATCCGCTGGCGTTCCTGACCTCGCTGTCCGCCCACGCGGACCTGGTCCGCATCGGCATCGGTCCGTGGCACGGCCTGGTCGTGTGCCATCCGGACCTGGTGCACCGGGTGCTGATGGACGACCGGACCTTCGACAAGGCCGGACCGATCTACGAGCAGAGCAAGCGCACTCTGGGAGAGGGCCTGGTGACCTGTCCCCACCAGGCCCATCGGCGCCAGCGACGCCTGCTGCAGCCCGCCTTCCGGCGCGATCGCCTGCCGGCCTACGCCGCGACGATGACCGGGCACATCGACACCATGACCCGCTCATGGACGGACGGGCAGACCATCGACGCCTTCTCGTGCATGCACGCGAACTCGGCGCGGGTGGCCACCGCGACGCTGTTCGCCGCCGGGCCGGACGAAGCGGCGATCGCGGAGATGGTGCGGTGCATCGACATCATCGTCAAAGCCGGGTTCTGGAACATGTTCGCGCCGCTCGGCAGGCAGCTGGCCCCGTGGAGCCGGCGCTGCGCGCGGGCCCAGGCCACACTGAACGCGACGATCGACGGGATCATCAGCGACTACCGCCGACGCGGCCAGCGCCACGAGGACATGCTGTCCCTGCTGTTGGAGGCCAGGGACGGGGACGGCTCGGACGGGGACCGGGACGGCTCGGACGGCGAGGGCACGGACGGCCTGGCCCCGTCCGAGATCCATGACCAGGTCATGTCCTTCCTCATGGCGGGCATCGACACCACCGGATCGACCATGGCCTGGGCCTGCCACCTCCTGGCCGGCAACCCCGGGATCCAGGAGCGCGTACGCGCCGAGGTCCACACCGTGCTGCGCGGCAGGGCAGCCGAGTGGCACGACCTGCCGCGGCTGGAGCTGACCGGCCGTGTCATCTCCGAGGCGCTGCGTCTGTACCCGCCCGGCTGGATCTTCACCCGCAAGGTGACTCAGGACAGCCGACTCGGCGACACGGTCCTTCCCAGGGGTACCACGGTGATCTTCAGCCCCTATCAGATGCACCGTCAGGGAGGACTGTTCCCCGACCCCGAGCGGTTCGACCCCGACCGCTGGCTCACCACCCCCGCGAGCCGGTTGCCGCGCGGGGCGTACATCCCCTTCTCCGCCGGCGCCCGGCAGTGCATCGGCAACGACTTCGGACTCACCGAGGCCACCCTCACCCTGGCAACCGTCATCGACCGGTGGCACCTGAACCCCCTGCCCGGCTCCCCTGTCCGCCCGGTCCCCGGCCTGGCCCTGCGCCCCACCCCGATTCCGCTGCGCCTGCACCGCACGAGCCACGACGCATCGACCGGCGCATGAGGGAGGACCACCGGCGTCACGCCAGGTCGAGCAGCTGCTCGTAGAAACCGCCGAAACCGTGCTGCTCGTCGATCAGATGGATCTCCAGGATCCAGTGGCAGCGCCGGCCCGCGCGGTCGGTGCGGCGGATCGGGGTGTCGTTGTCCGGAGCGATGTACGACTCGGCCTTGGCGCCACAGATGCGAGTCGGGTGATCTGTCCGTTCCTCCGGAAGGACTGCCAGGCGTCGGGCCAGTGGTCGGGCCAGGCGTGGGACGGACTCAGCCTGCTCGATGCCCGGCGTCGTCCGGGCGCGCGCCGGTGGTGCGGCCGGTCGCGGCCAGCAGGGCGAGTGCGGCGAGTACGGCGAGGAGGATGAGCACCAGCAGCAGGACGGTGAGCACCGTGGGGTGGTTCCAGAGGGCGAAGATCAGCGCGAGCAGCAGCAGCACGCCGGTCGTGAGCCACTTCCGGTAGCGCACCGTGAAGGTGCCGGCCTGGCCGGTGCGCACTCCGTGGGCGGCGCCCCAGCGCGCGGCGGAGTCCGCTGTGCGTTCGGCCGTGCCACGGACGGCACGCGGCAGCCGCCCCATGCCGGACAGGTAGGCACCGAGCGCGACGACCACGCCAAGGACCAGCGCGGTGCGGATGCTGACCTTCAGGAAGTGCAGGAGGGTGTCGAAGACCGCTGCGGCCGCGGGGGACTGGACCTGTGCGGGCAGGTGGTCGAGGTAGTAGTGCCGGGCGACGGCGAGGCCGATGGCGAAGATCAGGCAGATGCCGGCGGCGCCGAGCATGACGGTCACCAGTGCGCGGCGGCGTCGGCGGGCGAGCAGCACCCCGGCGGTGCCGAGCAGGGCGGTGAGCGCGGGCAGCCAGTTCCCGACGACGTCGAGCAGATGGGCCGCACCGCGGACCTTGGCGATCTTGTCGGACTGCAGGAGCACCATCTGCTTGTCGACGTCGGGGATCTTCGCAGCCGGTGCGAGGCCGGCGTCGACGAGTTCCTGCTTGACGCTGTCCACGGCGGCGCCGACATCAAGGGTGACGGTGCCGTCGTCGACGCCGACCGCACCGCGCCCTTCGCCGGTGAGGGCGTGCACGATGGAGGAGTGGGCACGCCGGTTGGTGTTGGTCCAGATGGTGGCGAACTTGTCGCTCCGCACGAACTTGCCCGCCACTTTTTCGACGACCTGCTGTGCGGCGTCGTCGATCTTGGGACCGAGCGCCTTGAGAGCATCACCGGCGCGGGGCGGCAGGCCCTGGGATTCCAGCCAGGCGGCCAGGTCGGAGGCGACCTGCCTGCCGTCGACCCGGACGCCCACGGCCTCGCCGATCCGGTTCACGGCGGCGTCCTGGATCGCCGGGTTCTCCGCGAGCGGGGCGACCGTGGAGACGTACCGGTCGGTGTCCAGCGCGATGTCGTGGACCCAGACGGCGATCAGTGAGACCGGCACGAGGATGCAGGTGAGCGTGATCAGCACGATCGAGAGGGTGCTCTTCACGATCCGTCCGGCGCGCGAGCCCCCCGTCCGGTCGGCTGCCGGCGGATCGGGCATGGGCGTCGCGGGCGGGGTGCTCATAGCGCTCCAAAGGCAAGTGCGGCCAGCCTGCCGCTACCTTCCATTGGCAGGCCGGGCCACCGTCCCCGCATCCGGGGCTAGGCCTCCCGGGCGACTGGCCGTCCCGGAGGAAGCGGGCGCGGGGGAGTGCGGCCGGTCGGTGCTCGCGTCGGCGTTGGGGAGCAGGATCACGGTCGCCGCGAGCACGGCCGCCGCGGTGCCGGCGATGATTTCGGACCGCTTGTTCGCCTGTCGGTGGCTCATCTCGCTGACCTCCAGCTGGATCACGAAGAACGCCCACGGGTGTCCGGCACGGTGCTGCCCCGCAACACCGTCGACGGTTGCTACGTGGTCCTACGCGGCCGGTCCGCACGGGACTCACGACCACTCACTCTTTGACAACCGCCGAGTGGTGCGGCGGCGCGGCGTGTCGGTCTTGCCGCGCAGGCCCGGGGCGGGGCGCGCGGTTACCGTCGGTGGCATGGTCGGTGATCGCCAAGGGTGGCGCCTGTGTTTCCTCGGCGGGGCGGTGTTCGCCGTGTGCATGGCCGGCACCACGTTGCCGACCCCTCTCTACGGTCTCTACCAGGAGAAGTTCGGGTTCTCCGAGCTGACGGTGACGGTCGTGTACGCCGTCTACGCCCTCGGGGTCATCGGTGTGCTGCTGCTGGCGGGCAATGCCTCGGACGTCGTGGGCCGGCGGCCGGTGCTGCTGGCGGGCCTGGGATTCGCGGTGGCGAGCGCCGTCTGCTTCCTGTGCGCGGTGGGGCTGGGCTGGCTCTATGCCGGCCGGCTGTTCTCGGGACTCTCCGCCGGACTGTTCACCGGGGCCGCCACGGCCTACGTGATGGAGCTGGCACCGGAGGGTGGCACCTCCCGGGCCACGTTCGTGGCGACGGCCGCCAACATGGGTGGACTCGGCTGCGGCCCGCTGCTCGCCGGAGTGCTCGCGCAGTACGCCGCCTGGCCGCTGTACCTGCCGTTCATCGTGCACCTCCTGCTGGTGGCGGTCTCGGCGGCCGCGCTGCTGCGCCTTCCCGAGACCGTACGGGAGCGGCGACCGCTGGCCGCTGTACGGCCGCAGCGGCCGGGACTGCCGCAACAGGTGCGCGCGGTGTTCGGGCCGGCGGCGATCGCCTCGTTCGTGGGGTTCGCCCTGTTCGGGGTGTTCACATCGGTCAGCCCCGCTTTCCTCTCGCAGTCCCTCGGAGTGGACAACCACGCCGTGAGCGGGCTGGTCGTCGCACTGGCCTTCTTCTCGTCGACCGCGGGGCAGCTCGCGGTCGGCCGGGTCGGGGTGGAGCGATCGCTGCCGCTGGGCTGCGCCGGGCTCTTCGCCGGGCTGGCGCTGCTCGCCGGCGCGTTGCGGTGGGACCTGCTCCTGCTCGTGGTGCTGAGCGCGATCGTCGGTGGTGCCGGGCAGGGGCTGGCGTTCCGCGGGGCGCTGTCCGCGGTGGCCGCGGCGTCTCCCGCCGACCGGCGCGCGTCGGTGATCTCGACGCTGTTCGTGGTGGCGTACGCGGGTATCTCGGTGCCGGTGATCGGGGTGGGGGTGCTGACCGGTCCGATCGGTCTGGAGGGTGCGGGGCTGGTGTTCATCGCGTGCATGGCGGTCCTGGTCTCGACCGCGGCCGTCTATCTGCTCCGGCGGCCGGAACGGGCGGCGACGTGAGCGCGGGCCCGAAGTCGGTCCGCCCGTCGGCCTGATGGGGGCTGTGGGTCGGGTGCGGGGGAGCGGTAGCCCGCTCGCGGTGTCCCGATCGAACACTTGAGGCATGGCGAACCCGAACGATGGCCGATACGGTCTGGGGGCCCGACCGAACCGGACGGCCCGATTCCGGCCGCCGGCTCCCGCGGGATCCCGGGACCACTACAGTGGCCCGCCGGGCCTCGCCCGATCCGATCCGTCCCCTCTGATGTGCGGTGTGTGAACATGGCGCGACCCGGCGAGCGTCCGTCGTGCTCCCATGGATGGCCGGCCGCGGTCGGGGTGCTCGCTCTCAACTGCCGAAGACCCGACGAGGAACGTCCGCACCAGGTTGGTCCCTCAAACGAGCAGGGCCGGGGGTGACGGCGTGGCCGACCGGGCAGAGCAGGAGGCAGTCGTCCCCCGGCGGGGCGGGAGCCGCACGGCGTGAGCGCCGACGCGGCACGCCGTCCCTGCCGGGCCCGCTCGTCGGCACGTCCGCGTCATGACGCCCGGCCGCAGGAAATGGGTAGTCCATGAACACGGCCACGTCAGGTCCGGTCGGCCGCGACACGGAGATCGCCGAGGTCGAGGCGATGCTGGCCGGAGCGGCCGAAGAGGCCGGCCGCGTAGTGGTGGTCAGCGCCGGTGCCGGGACGGGGAAGACGGCTCTGCTCGACGACGCGGTCCGCCGCGCCCGGCGGAGCGGCTTCACCGTGCTGACCGCCCGGGGCAGCTCGGCCGAACGCGACCTGTCCTTCGGACTGGTGAGCAGACTGTTCGAGCCCGTGCTGCCGGACCTCGTGGAAGCCGGCCTGGTCACCTGTGCCGGCTCCGTGTCCCGGGCCCGGGAGCTGCCGGTCACCAGGCCTGCGGGCGAGGCGTCGCTGACCGAGCTCTACGCCCTGCACCGCGGGCTCGCGCATCTGGCGTCCCGGGCTCCGGTACTCGTGGCGGTGGACGACCTGCAGTGGCTGGACCGGCAGTCGCTGCGCTGGCTGAGCACCCTCCCGCAACGTGTCGAACATGCCCGGATCGCGGTGCTGCTGACGGTATGCCCCGGTGAGCCCTGCACGGATGCCGCGGCCCTCGACGAGCTGCTGGCCGTCAGCACGGTGGAGCTGCACCCGGCGAGTCTCGGCGCCCCGGCCGTGGCGACGCTCGTCGAACGCGCCCTGGCCGCCCCGCCGGACGCGTCGTTCGTCGCCTCGTTCCTGCGCGAGACCGGCGGCAACCCGCTGTGCGTGACCGAGCTGACCGCGGTCCTGAAGGACCGGGCGGTCACGCCCACCGCTGGCCCGGCAGCCGTGCTCGGCGATATCGCGGTACCCCGGCTCGCCTCCCGGCTGCACGCCCGGCTGCGCCGAATATCGCCGTACGCGCTCGATGTCGCCAGGGCCGTCGCCGTCCTCGGCGACGATGCGGACGTGGGCCGCGTCGCCGCCGTCTGCGGTGTCGAGCCGCCGGTGGTCATGGAGGTGACGACGGCACTCGGGCGGGCGGGACTGCTGCGCGTGGAGGACCGGTTCCTGTCCTTCGCGCAGCCGCTGCTGCGCGGCACGGTGATCCAGCACCTGCCGTTCGCGGAACTGCGGACCCTGCGTGGCGCGGCGGCCCGGATCCTGCGGGACACCGGCGCCCCGGAGGACCGGGTGGTCGAACAGCTCATGGCCACTCCCGCACCGGCCGAACCGTGGGTGGTCGCCGTGCTGCGCGATGCCGCCGAATCCGCCCTCGGCCGGGGCGAGCCCGACATGGCCGTCGCGTATCTGACCAGGGCGCTGGGCGAGCCGGTCCCGGACGAGGACCGCGTACCGCTCCTGAGGGCGCTGGGCCGGGCCGAGGGGTATCTGGACTTCGGCGCGGCGATCCGCCATCTGACCGCGGTCTCCTCCCCTCCGGCGGAGCCGGAGGGCCGGCCGGGTGTGGTGCGGGAGCTGGCGGAGCTGCTCGCCATGACAGGACGCCACGAGGCCGCCGTCGAACTCGTCCGCACGCAGGCGGGTTCCGGCTCCACCGACATGGCGCTCTGCTCGGTGGAGCTGCGGTTCGACTGCGAGGCGACCGCCGAGTCGGCGGCCAGGCAACTGCACCGTCTGCCCAGGCCGGCCCCCCAGGGCGGCGCGGCCGACGGGCGCTATCTGAGCCTGCTCGCCCTGCGGACCGGGTGGGCGGGCAGGTCCCGCTCCCGCGCCGTGGCCCTCGCCCAGCAGGCGTTGATGGTCCTGCCCCTCACCCCCGACGCGATGCGGCCCATCCTGCGCAGCGTCCTGGTGCTGGCCCAGGCCGGCCGGGCCGAGGAGGCCCACGAATTCTGCGACGCGATGGTCGGTCACGCCGAACGCTGGCAGCACCGGCCCGCCCTCGCCGCGGCCCGGTCGCTGCGCGGTGTCGTCGCCCACCGGCTCGGCCGGCTGCCCCCCGCGGCCGAGGATGCCCGGATCGCGTTCGAGATGCTCATCGGCTGCGGGGCACCACGGCGAACGGGCGCGGCGGTGGAACTCCTGGCCCGGCGGGTGGAGATCCTGGTCGACCTGGGCGCGTACGACGAGGCGGAGAGCCTGGTCGAACTGTCGGACCTGTGCGGCGATCTGCCGAAGACCTGGGGCGGCACCGCCCTGTTGCTCGCCCGGGGCCGGCTGCGGGCCGTCGCGGGACACCCGGCCGAGGGGCTCCGGGACCTGCTGGCCGCCGGCCGCCGGCTGCCGTCCTGGAACGTGCTGAACCCCGCCGTCGCAGCGTGGCAGACCGAGAGCGCGGCGGCCCTGCTGACGCTCGGTGAGACCGCCGGGGCGCGTCGCAAGGCCACGGAGGCGGTCGAACTGGCCCGCCGATGGGGTGCGCCCGGTCCGCTGGGGGTCGCGCTCCGGACTCTGGGGGCCGCTGTCGGCGGGCCGCAGGGGCTGGCCGCGCTGGAGGAGTCGGTCTCCGTTCTGCAGCGCTCCGCCGACCGGTTCGAGCTCGCACGGTCCCTGGCCGAGTACGGCACGGCCCTCAGCCGCGACAAGCGTCCGGTGCCGGCGAGGCGGGCGCTGCGTGCCGCGCTCGACCTGGCGGAGGAGTGCGGCTGCGAGGACCTGGCGACCCGCTCCCGTATCGAGTTGTCCGCGTCGGGCGGCCGCCCGCCGAAGTCCTCGCACACGGACGGAGTCGCCGCGCTGACGGCCGCCGAACTGCGTACCGCCATGCTCGCCGCCGAGGGCAAGTCCAACCGGGAGCTCGCCGAGGTCCTGTCGGTGGGGCAGCGCACCGTCGAGATCCATCTCACCAACGCCTACCGGAAACTCGGCATCGGCGGACGCGACCGGCTTCCCGCGGTCCTGCAGGGCATGCCCACGGCACTCGCCGACTCCCGGTGAACCGGCGGCGACCATCCGTGACACCCCGCCGCCCCCGGTGATCCTGCACAGCGCGCACGCGGAAAACGCACAGCGGCCCGGCGGGATCACGCCGCCCCGGACGGGCGCCGAACCCTAAACGCGGATATGTCCGTTCAGGATCGACGGCAGGACCGGCCCGTGCGAATGGCCCGTTTCCGGCATGTGAAGAAGTCGTCGGCATTCGGTGGGCAATGCCGTCGGTGCACGTCTCGCGGTACCGAAACGCCGACCGAAACACTGTGACGGGCAAGGTGGCCCGGCAGCGCGTTGACGTGGTTGTGTCTTGCGACATACGGGAGTTGCGAAACGGATTTCCGAATTATTCGGGCATCGGACGACCGTTGAACCGGCCGGACCGGCTTTCCGCCGAACCGGCCGACGCTATTCATGAACCCCCCACCGCTATGAAGGGAACCGCAAGTCATGCGCAACGACTTCACCCCCCAGGTCGAGACCCGCGAAATTGCCGACAGCGACCTGGACAACGTCTCCGGCGGTGTCGGCGTCGGTGTCGGCGTCGACGGTCTGTCGGCCAGCTCCATCGTGGGCACCGTCGAGTCGGTCCTGCCGGTCTCGCTGCCGCTCTCGACGGTCACCGGTCTTCTCCCGGCGCAGGTCAACGGTCTGGCCGCCGGTCTCTGACCGTCAGGTTCGCCACGAGACGTCATAGCGTCAGCAAGACCCGGCCCAGCGGTGCTTCTGACGCATCGTAAGGCTGGACATAGGCCCCGGAACCCCTCGTTCCGGGGCCTATGAATGCCGCACCCGAATGCAGTTGAAGGAATACTTCCGTGCAGTTCCGCCAAAGGGCGCTGTCCAAGCTGCAATCGCCAGAGGACCTCGACGTACCGGTGCTTCTCGCCCGGCCGCAGGGCTGGCTCGTGCTGACCGTCACAGCGGTCGTCATGGCCGTCGGCTGCTTCTGGGCGGTGACGGGCACGGTGTCGTCCAAGCTGAACGCACCCGGAATCCTGACGCATGCGGAAGGCAGTTACCTTCTGCAGAGTCCGGTCGCCGGCCAAATCACCGCGACCCTCGCCAAAGAGGGCGACACGCTGCCCGCGGGCGCTCCGTTGCTGACCGTACGCACGGACGGGAAGGCCGAGACCGTTCGCACGGTGGCGGCGGGCCGGGTGACCGCGATCATGGCCAGGACCGGCGCCGTCGTCGCCACCGGCGCGGACCTGGCGACGGTGGAGCGCATGGACAAGCCCGACGACCCACTGGTGGCGGTGTTGTACGCGCCGGGCGGCAGCGCGCCGACGATCCCGGTGGGCGCTTCGGTGGAGCTGACCGTCCAGTCGGTGCCGGCGCAGCGGTTCGGTGTACTGCGGGGCCGCGTTCTGGCGATCGGCCGGATTCCCGAGACCCGGCAGCAGATCAGCAACTTCCTCGGGGACCGCCAGCTGGGCGAGCAGTTCTCGGCGCAGGGCCCGCCGGTGGCGGTCATGGTCCAGTTGGAACGGTCGGCCGGCACCACATCCGGCTTCACCTGGTCGTCGGCGCACGGACCGCCGTACCCGATCGATTCCACGACGTTGGTCAGCGGCGCCATCCACCTGACCGCGCAGCATCCGATCGATTGGGTCCTTCCGTGAGCGCGCAGCACCGCCCGACCCCGGCAGGCCGCGGTCGGCACCGCCCCGAGCCGATGCGTGCGCCGGGACCGACGCCGGCGCCCAAGCGTCGGAAGCAGCAGAAGCCGAGGAGGCCGAAGAGCCGGAAAACCGTCCGCAGTCCCACCGTTCTGCAGATGGAAGCCGTGGAGTGCGGTGCCGCCTCGCTCGCCATGGTGCTCGGCCACCACGGCCGGCACGTCCCTCTCGAAGAACTCCGCATCGCCTGCGGTGTGTCCCGTGACGGCTCCCGGGCCAGCAACGTGCTGAAGGCGGCCCGCAGATACGGTCTGGACGCCAAGGGCATGCAGATGGAGCCCGCCGCCCTCGCGGAGGTGCGGGCGCCGGCCGTCCTGTTCTGGGAGTTCAACCACTTCGTCGTCTTCGACGGGATGGGACGGCGGTTCGGCCGCCGGGGGATCCACCTCAACGATCCGGCCCGGGGCCGCCGTTTCGTGTCGTGGGAGGAGTTCGACTCCAGCTTCACCGGCGTCGTGCTGACCTTCGAGCCCGGCGGCAGGTTCCGCTGCGGCGGCCGCAAGCCCGGGGTGATGAGCGCCCTGCCGGCCCGGTTGCGCGGCACCACGGGCACGATGGCGGCAGCGCTGATCGCCAGCTTCCTGCTCGTCGTCGTCGGAGCGTCGGCGCCGGCCCTCAGCCGTACGTACATCGACCTGTTCCTGTTCGGCAATCAGACGTCGCTGCTGCCGGTGCTCTTCGGGTCGATGGCCGCCATGGTCGTGCTGACCGTCGTGCTGACCGCCGTTCAGCAGGCGAACCTGCTGCGCGGCCGCATCATCTCGTCCACCTTCGGCAGCGCCCGGTTCATGCGGCATCTGCTCAGGCTGCCGGTCACATTCTTCGCCCAGCGCAACCCGGCCGACCTCGTCCAGCGCCTGCAGTCCAACGACACGGTGGCCGAGACCCTGGCCAGGGACCTCGCCGCCGCCGGGGTGGATGCCGTGGTCGTGGTGCTCTACGCGGTCCTGCTGTGGACCTACGATCCGCAACTGACGGTCGTCGGCGTGCTGATCGCGCTGCTCAACGTCGCGGCGATGCGCGTGGTGGTACGGATCCGCGCCACCGGTACGCAGAAGCTGCGTGCCGACAGCGCCCGGCTGACCAACACCTCGTACGGCGGGCTCCAGCTCATCGAGACGATGAAGGCGACCGGCGCCGAGAACGGCTACTTCCGCCGCTGGGCCGGCCAGCACGCCACGACCCTGGACGGGCAGCAGCGGCTCGGCGTGCCCAGCGCGGTACTCGCCGTCGTCGCGCCCACCCTCGCTGCGCTCAACAGCGCACTGATCCTGTGGATCGGCGGGCTGCGGGCGGTGGAGGGCCATATCTCCATCGGTCTGCTCGTCGCCTTCCAGGCGCTGGTGACCAGTTTCACCGCACCGGTCACCCGGCTCAACGGGGTGGCCGGCCGGATCCAGGACTTCGCGGCCGACGTGGCCCGGCTCAAGGACGTCGAGAGCTTCCCGGTGGACGGGCTGTACTCCCGCAGCGAGCCGGCCGCGAGCACCCGCAGGCTCAAGGGGCACGTGACACTGGAGAACGTCACCTTCGGCTACAGCCCGCTCGACAAACCGCTGCTCACCGACTTCTCGCTGTCGGTCGGCCCCGGCCGGCAGGTCGCGCTGGTCGGCGGCTCCGGCAGCGGCAAGTCCACGGTGTCCCGGCTGATCTCGGGTCTCTACAACCCGTGGGAGGGCGCGATCCGCATCGACGGGCAGCGGCTCGACGAGATCTCCCGCAGCGCGCTGTCCGCCTCGGTCTCCTTCGTCGATCAGGACGTCTTCCTCTTCGAGGGCACCGTCCGGGACAACGTCGCGCTGTGGGATCCGTCGATACCGGACGACGACGTCATCGCCGCGCTCAAGGACGCCGCCATCCACGACACGGTCGCCCGGCGTCCCGGCGGTATCCACAGCCGGGTCGAGCAGGACGGCCGCAACTTCTCCGGCGGCCAGCGGCAGCGGCTGGAGATCGCCCGGGCCCTGGTCCGCCGCCCCAGCGTCCTGGTCCTCGACGAGGTGACCAGCGCCCTGGACGCCGAGACCGAGCAGGTGATCATCGACAATCTGCGGCGGCGGGGCTGTGCCTGCGTGGTGATCGCGCACCGGCTGAGCACGGTGCGCGACAGCGACGAGATCGTCGTGCTCGACCACGGCACGGTCGTGGAGCGCGGTCGGCACGAGGACCTGGTCGCGGCCGGGGGGCCGTACGCCGAGCTCGTCAGGGAGCACTGAGATGACATCCGTCCAGCACCCCGTGATCGCCGACGCCGTGCCGGGCGCCGTGCCCGGCGATGTGGTGGTCGGTGCCCTCGGCGGTCTGGGACAGCCCGTCGACTGCGCCGGCGCCCGCAGCATGAGCCTGGAGGGGCCCCATGTGCTGTGGCTCGTCGTGGGCGGGGCGATGGACCTGTTCGCGGTCGACGCCGGAAACCAGGGGCACTGGCACTTCCTCGGCCGGCTCGAAACGGGAACCCTGGTGCTCGGACCGGCGGAAGGCCCGCGCCACACCCTCGTCGGACGGCCCCTGCAAGGGTGCGAACTGCGCCGGATCCAGCTGCGGGAACTGTTCGGGCCCGGGTACGGCGAGCCCGGTGGGTACGGCGGAGGCGGGTACGCCGGATACCCGGACCAGCAGGCGTACAGCGGCTACGAAGTGCCCCTCAGCCCGCTGGAGGACGCGTTCGCCCGCGGGGTCGGACGCAGCCTGCGCGTCCTGTTCGAGGCGCCCCACGACGGTCAGCCGGGCCACCGACCGGGAGCGGCGGAGCCGGCCGCCATGTACGAAGCGGCCGACGACAACATCCTGTGGATGCCGGTGGCCCCCGGCAGCGTGCAGTACGGCGCCGCGTTCAGCAGCGAGGCGGCCGCCGACCTGCTCATCGACGGTGCGATGTGGCAGCGGGTGGTCAATCAGCAGTCCCGGCTGCTGTTCGCGCTGGACCGCTGGATCGAACGCATCGAGCGCGCCCATGAGAACCGGACAGCGGCCGGCATCGAGGCCGGCCGGACGGTGCGCGCGCAGGCGGACCAGGCGCTGCTGGCCTCCATCGACAGGCCGGGAGGCAGGGCCCCGTCCCACCCGGCCGAGGGCACCGACGACGCCACACTCGCCGCCTGCCGCAGAGTCGCCGACGCGGCCGGGATCACCGTCTCGGCGCCAGTGGAGGGCGGCTCGGCGAACGGCCGGTCGAGCCCGGTCGAGCGCATCGCGGTGAGCTCGGGCTTCCGCACCCGCACGGTCCGACTCGACGGCCGCTGGTGGCGGGAGAACTCCGGCCCCCTGCTGGGCCACCGGGCCGGTACGGGCGCCCCGGTCGCGCTGCTGTGGCGGCGCGGCAGATACGAGGCGGTGGATCCGGTCACCGGCGAGCGGACGCGCATCGGGAGTACGGGCGGGGGCGCGGGCGCGGCCGCGTTCCAGCCCCGCGCCGTCATGTTCTACCGTCCGCTGCCCGACCAGCCCATAGCCGCCTGGCGGCTGCTCCGCTTCAGTCTGCGCGGCACCCGGGCGGACCTGCGCAACCTGATCCTGGGCGGTCTGGTCGCGGTCGGACTGGGCGCGCTGGTGCCCATCGCGACGGGACAGGTGCTCGGCGTCTACGTACCGAACGCCGAGAACAGCCTCATCGTCCAGACCTCGCTGGCGATGGTGGCCACCACCATCGTCTCGGCCGCCTTCATGCTGCTGGAGAACATCTCCATCCTGCGCATGGAAGGGCGCATCGAGTCCACGCTCCAGCCGGCCGTCTGGGACCGGCTGCTGCGCCTGCCGACGAAGTTCTTCGCCGGGCGTTCCACCGGAGAGCTGGCCAGCGCCGCCATGGGCATCAGTGCCATCCGCCGCGTGCTGTCCGGCATCAGCTCGGTGGCCGTGCAGGCGGGCACCGTCGGCGCCGTGAACCTCGCTCTGCTGCTCTGGTACAGCCCCATGATGGCCCTGCTGGCGATGGCGATGCTCACCGTGATCGGCGCGGTGTTCCTCGGCCTGGGGCTGTGGCAACTGCGGTGGCAGCGCCGGCTGATCGTGCTCGGCAACAAGCTCAACAACCAGGCGTTCCAGACGCTGCGCGGACTGCCCAAACTGCGTGTCGCCGCGGCGGAGAGCTTCGCCTACGCGTCCTGGGCCCGCGAGTTCGCCCGCAGCCGCGAGCTGCAGCAGCGCGTGGGCCGGATCAAGAACATGATCACGGTCGTCAACGCGGTCTATCTGCCGCTCTGCACCCTCATCATGTTCATGCTGCTCGCAGGTCCGGCCCGCGGGACCCTGTCGGCCAGCAGCTTCCTCACCTTCAACACCGCAGTGACGATGCTGCTGACATCGGTGACCCAGCTGACCGGCGCACTTATCTCCGCCGTCTCCGTCCTGCCGCTGTTCGAGCAGATCAAACCGCTGCTCGACGAGGTGCCCGAGGTCGGCGGCGGCACCATACAGCCGGGCGTCCTGTCCGGCGAGATCGAGGTCAAGCAGCTGTCGTTCCGGTACGCCGACGACGCGCCACTGGTACTCGACAACGTGTCGTTCCGGATCCTGCCGGGCGAGTTCGTCGCGATCGTCGGGTCCAGCGGCTGCGGCAAGTCGACGCTGCTCCGGCTGCTCATCGGCTTCGACCGGCCGGTCTCCGGCAGCGTGCTCTACGACGGTCAGGACCTGACGGCCCTCGACCCGGCGGCCGTGCGCCGCCAGTGCGGGGTCGTCCTGCAGAACGCGCAGCCGTTCACCGGCTCGATCCTGGACTGCATCTGCGGTTCCGAGACGTTCTCCCTGGAAGAGGCCTGGGAGGCGGCCGCGATGGCGGGCCTGACCGAGGACATCAAGGCCATGCCGATGGGCATGCACACCGTCCTCTCCGACGGCGGCGGCACCGTCTCCGGCGGCCAGCGGCAGCGCCTGATGATCGCCCAGGCCCTGATCCGCCACCCGCGCATCCTGTTCTTCGACGAAGCCACCAGCGCCCTCGACAACGAGACCCAGCGCGTCGTGACCGAGAGCACCCGCAAGCTGCGCTCGACACGCGTCGTCATCGCCCACCGGCTGTCCACCGTCATGGACGCCGACCGCGTGATCGTCATGTCGGAGGGCCGGGTCCTCCAGCAGGGTCCACCCGCGGAACTCCTCGCCGACACCGGCGGCATGTTCCATGAGCTGGTGCGCCGTCAGATGCGCTGAACGAGCCACGCGCCAGCCGGGGAGCGCTCCTCTGCGGTCCGCGGCGCCCGGCGTGACACGCTGGGGAACCCAGCGTTCCCCGTCCCATGAGGAGGTGCGGTGCACGTGCCGCAGAGCGAGCCGCAGCGTGCTCCGGACGCCCCCACGGTACTGAGCGAGGAACGCCGGCTCCGCAAGGAGCTCGGGTTCTGGAGCCTGGCGGCGATCGGGTTCTCCAACATCCTCGGCTCCGGCTGGCTGTTCGCGGCCATGTTCGCCGCACAGACCGCAGGGCCCGCCTCGTTGCTGTCCTGGGTCGCGGCGGGCGTGCTGTGCGGCCTGGTGGCGCTGGTGATGGTGGAGCTCGGCGCCACCCGCCCCGAGGGCGGCGGAACCGTGCGCTGGCCGCTCTACGCGAGCGGCCGGCTGGTGGGCACCGTGATCGGCTGGTCGGTCCTGCTGTCGGTCGGCGGCACGGCGGCGGAGATCAGCGCGATCATGCAGTACGCCGCGCACTACCTCCCCGGCCTCTACGACAACGGCCGGCTGACCGCGTCCGGCCTGGCCGTGGCCTCGGGACTGAGCATCCTGCTGACCGCGCTCAACTGGTTCGCGGTACGCACCTTCGCGCGGCTGAACAACCTGGTGTCGCTGTTCAAGGTCGTCGTGCCCGTCGTCACCGTGGTGGCGCTGTTCCTCTCCGGCACGCACTCCGGGCGGCTCACCGACTACGGCGGCTTCGCACCGTACGGCTACGCGGCCTGTCTGACCGCGCTCGCCAGCGGCGGCATCGTGTACTCCGTCAACGGCTTCCAGGCGCCGCTCGACTTCTCCGGCGAGGCCCGCAACCCCCGGCGCAATGTGCCGGGCGCGGTACTCACCGGCATCGGGCTGGCCGTGCTGGTCTACCTGGGACTGCAGCTCGCCTTCCTCTACACGGTGCCGGACTCGCTGCTCGGCCACGGATGGCAGGGCGTGAACTTCGAGTCCCCGTTCGGGCAGCTCGCCCTGGTGCTCAACCTGCACTGGCTGGCCACCCTGCTCTACGCCGACGCGGTGGTCTCGCCCGGCGGCTCGGCCTACGTCGGGGTCGCGATCGACGCCCGGCACATCTACGCCCTGGCGAAGAACGGCCTGCTGCCGCGCTTCTTCATGCGGATCGACGCCCGCTCCGGCATGGCCCACCGGGCGCTGCTGCTCAACCTCGTCGTGATCGTCCTGTTCATGCTGCCGTTCGGCGGCTGGCAGGACATCGTCAGCGTGATGGGCGACATGTATCTGCTCATCTACGCGGCGTCCGCGGTCGCCGTCGCCGTGTTCCGGGCGCGGGACAGGGAGCAGGGAGTGACCCGCAAGGACGGCCAGGTGCCCGGGGTGCGCTGGATCGCGCCGATCAGCTTCGTGGTGGCCACCGAATTCGTCTACTGGTCGGGCTGGCACGATCTGCGCCTCGCGCTGCCGCTGGTTCTCGCCGGTGTGCCGCTGTTCCTGCTGCTGCGCCGCGACGCCGCCGGGCGGCCGGTGCGCGAGGAGCTGCGGGACGGCGCCTGGCTGGTCTGCCAGCTGGCCGCGCTGACGTTGCTGTCCTGGCTGGGCACCTTCGGCGGCTCGGGCCGGCTGCCCGCGCCGTACGACACGATCGTGGTCGGTGCCGTCGCGCTCGCCGTGTTCGGCTGGGCCGTGCGCTCCGGGACGGCGCACCTCCGGGTGGAACCGGCCCCGCCCGTCCCGGCCACCTGACCGGGGCCCGTGCTGGGGCATTCCGTGATGAACGGGGCCCACCCGGTGAGGAAAACCCAAGTGGAGGCGAACAAAAACACATGTACTCCGGCTCGCGCAGGCGGTGGGATCAGGGCGACCCCCCGCTTGCCCTGCTCCGGCCCCCACCGCCGGACCAGCACACCCGGACGGAAAGGACTATCTGTGTCCCGTCCCCGAAGAGTCCTCGCGGCGCTCGCCGTGACCCTCCCGCTGCTCACCGCCGGCCTGCTCGCACCGGGAACGGCGTCGGCGCTCCCGCCCGGCGCCACGTACACGGTCTCCGTCGGCTCGAAGGCCTCCTACGCCCATCCGACCGACACCTCCGCGGTCCCCTACATCGACAAGGACGGCGCGTTCTACTTCCAGCAGTCCGCCGCCCTGTACGGTGCCACGGACCCCCGCTACTGGGACTTCTTCACCGGTACGAACTTCGACGACGCCTCGCGGTCGAGTGCTATCAGCAACGCGGTGAACCCGGCCAACTCCAGCGACAGGAACAACGACACGACCTGGCGCTGCAACAACAGCCCGACCGGAGTGACGGCGACCGCCGCGCCCTCGGGCTCGGGGTACGCGCAGAAGAACTACTGCGACCTGACCGGGGTGTGGGTCGATCCGGACACCGGTGACTGGTACGGCCTGGTGCACAACGAGTTCACCCCGCAGCCGTTCGGCGACGGCCTGCACTACGACGCGATCGACTACGCGCGCTCGACGAACCAGGGCAAGGTCTGGAACATCCTGGGCCACGCGATCACCTCGCCGTACAGCACCGCACGGGGCGACACCACGGCCTTCCCGAACCAGACGTACGACTACGGTGACGGCGACCAGCGGCTCTTCGTCGACACGGCGTCCGGCTACTTCTACATCACCTACGGCTCGCGCATCGTGGACAAGAACGGCGGCTGGAAGGCGTTCTACGCCCATGCCGCCCGCGCTCCCATCTCGTCCAAGATGGCGCCCGGCTCCTGGCAGAAGTGGTACAACGGCTCCTGGTCGCAGCCCGGACAGGGCGGCCTGGAGAGCAACGAGGTGCCGGTGACCTCCGCCGGCGGCACCGGATACACCCCCGCGTCGGCCGAGTACGATCCGGCCAACACCGGCACCGTGGACCAGCAGGTCGCGGCAGGCAAGATGCCGCCGACCTCGCCGCTGTTCGTCATGGACATCACCTACAACGCCTATCTGGGCCTGTACATCGGTGAACC
Source organism: Streptomyces sp. SID13666 (assembly GCF_010548325.1). Lineage (NCBI taxonomy): Bacteria > Bacillati > Actinomycetota > Actinomycetes > Kitasatosporales > Streptomycetaceae > Streptomyces > Streptomyces sp. SID13666. The sequence goes on from NZ_JAAGLX010000022.1 coordinate 28,445, forward strand.
GCAGGCGGTCGACCAGAGCGGCAACGCCCCACAGCAGATCTACGCCACCGACGACCTCTCCACCCAGAAGTGGACGCTGATCGGCGACACCGGCAGCCACCACACCGCCTCGTGGTACCGGTGGTTCCTGGACAGCGCGAACAGGACCAGTTCGACGATCGTCGGCAAGAACTTCCGCTCGTACTGCTCCTTCGGATGCTCCGGCGGCGCTTCCGGCGAGTACGTCAACCTCACGATCGACTCGTCCGCCCCGGCACCGTCACCGGTCGACCCGGCGAAGACCTACACGATCGGCAGCGGGTCCGGCCGCGTCCTCGCCCAGGCCACCGGCAGCTCGGCCACCACCTCGGTCACGGCCGCGACCGGGTCAAGTCTCGAATCGTGGAGCTTCACCGGCAACGGCGACGGCTCCTACCGCATCACCAACGCCGCCACCGGCCAACTGCTCGGGGTGAACTCCGCTGCGACGGCCAACCGTGCCTGGGCCACCAAGCCGACCGCCACCACGGCGGGGTCCGGCGGTCCCACCGTCGGCCAGCAGTGGTTCCTCATCAAGAACGTGAACTCCGCGGGCGCGCAGACCGGCACATACCGCATCGTCAACCGGTACAGCGGTCTCGTCCTCGGCATGTCGTCCGACACCGGCCGGCTCGCCGAGACCACCCCGGCCCGCACCTGGACCAACGGCACGGGCAACCCGGTCGGCGGCTCCCGTACCGCCGCCGAGCAGGCCCTGACCCTGACCGCCACCGCGGCCGCGAGCAACCTGAACGGCACGCACACGATCTCCGTGTCCGGCAAGGCTCTCGATGATCCCGACTGGCACACGGAGCCCGGCGTCCAGCTCGACACCTGGTCGCTGAACGGCGGAAAGAACCAGAACTGGGTCTTCACCCAGCAGTCCGACGGCTCCTACACCCTCGTCAACGCCCACTCCAACCTGTGCGCTGACGATGACGGAGGCGCCACCGCACCAGGCACGGCAGTGGTCCAGTGGACCTGCACCGGCGGTGCCAACCAGAAGTGGCGGGTGACGAAGCTGGCGTCCGGCGCCTACACGATCACCAACGTCCACAGCGGACTCCTGCTGACGACCTCGTCGACCTCCGACGGTGGCACGGTCACCCAGCAGACGGACACCGATCTGCCGCGGCAGCACTGGACCATCGCCTGACCCCGCACCGAGTCGGCCATCGGCCGGCATCGCACTGAGCCAGGGAAGCGCACCCGATCGGTACCACCGATCGGGTGCGCTTTGCTCATGTTCCAACAAAATGCTGCGGAACTCAACGGGCGGCGCCGAGGGCGGAAGTCGGGGGTCCCGGCCCGGTGCGGGCTCTCCACGGGTGGCGGCGGCGCGGACCGGGGCCGAGGTGCCGTCGGCGTGCCCTCCGGGGTGCCGCGTCCGGCGGCCGGACCCGTGCCGGGGGGCGTCCTCGGCGTGACGCCCTTGGGTAACGGACGAACGCAACGATGGCCCGCTCCTGAGGAAGGCCGGATCGCCCTCCCGGAACGTCGGCGGAAGACGGGCCCGGCCTCGACACATCGGCCGTGCGCCCTGGCCGGCCCGGATGCCCAGGGGTGGCGACCGCGATCCATGGTGCATCTTGAAGCAACGTATGTGAACTTGTTTGACCGGTCAGGGCGTGTCCTGACCCCCTTTCCCGTCACCCGTGAGTGCTCCGGGGAAGGCCGGATGTCGATTTCCGCAGTCCGGAGCGGCTCGTACCGCTACATCACGGTCCCACAACACCACCGGGTCGGAGCGTTGACGCCCCTGGGTAAGGGGGCGTAGAACTACCCCTGCGAGCGAGGTCCCGGTTAATCCTGTTGAATTTTGTTCGAAACCATCAGGTGCTAGGAGGTCCCCAGCGGGACCCCCTTCCGTCTCTTCGCCGCACCGCATCCCCTGCACCGCATCGTGACCGCAGACCACAGCAGACCGCAGACCACAGACCACCCATGGAGGCACCATGTCGGATGTCGGCTCGCCGGGCAGCAACAATCCGGGGTCATCGCCGAGTCGCCGCACCCTGCTCAGGGGAATGGCCGGCATCGCAGGTCTCTCCGTCGCGGGCGGACTGCTCTCGGCCTGTGACAGCTCCTCGTCCACACCGAGCGACAGCGGTTCGGCCGGGGGTCAGGTGACCTTCGGCTCCAACTACTCGGACCCCGCAGCGAAGACCGCGTTCGCGGCGCTGGCGGGCGCGGCCACCAAGGCGTCCGGTTCACCGATCAAGATCAACACGGTCGACCACAACACCTTCCAGACCAACATCACCAGCTATCTGCAGGGCACGCCGGACGACCTGTTCACCTGGTTCGCCGGCTACCGCATGCAGTACTTCGCGGCCCAGGGCCTCGCGCTGCCGATCGACGACGTCTGGGAGAAGATCGGCGGCAACTTCGGCCCCGCCGCCAAGAAGCTGTCGACCGGTCTGGACGGCCACCAGTACCTGGTGCCGATGTACAACTACCCCTGGGTGGTCTTCTACAACAAGAGCGTGTTCAGCGCGAAGGGCTACACCGTCCCCACCAACTGGGACCAGTACCTCGCCCTGGCCAAGAAGATGAAGACCGACGGCATGATCCCGATCGCCTTCGCCGACAAGGACGGCTGGCCCGCGCTGGGCACCTTCGACATCCTCAACATGAGGATCAACGGCTACGACTACCACATGAAGCTGATGAAGCACGAGATCCCCTGGACCGACCCGGGGGTGACCCAGGTGTTCGATCACTGGGCCCAGCTCATGCCGTACGTACAGAGCGGCGCCAACGGCCGGATCTGGCAGGACGCCGCCAAGGCCCTGGAGACCAAGCAGGCCGGCATGATGTTCCAGGGCACCAACCAGGTCGCCGCGCAGTACGTCACCGACAAGGCGAACCTCGACGACCTGGACTTCTTCGTCTTCCCCGAGATCAACCCGGCCTACGGCACGGACTACATGGACGCGCCCACCGACGGCTTCATGCTCAGCAAGAAGGCCAAGAACACCGTCGCCGCCAAGAAGATCCTGGAGTACATCGGCACCGGCGCGGCCGAAGCCGAGTTCCTCAAGACCGACCAGTGGGACGTCGGCCTGGCCACCGGACTGAAGGTGCCGTCCTACAACGCGATCCAGACGAAGTCGGTCGCCGAGATCGCCAAGTGCAAGGCCGTCGCCCAGTACATGGACCGCGACGCGGACCCCGCCATGTCCAACGCGATGATCTCCATCATCCAGAAGTTCATCGCCGACCCGAGTTCCGGCAACATCGCCTCGTTGCAGAAGAGCGCGGAGAGCCAGGCAAAGGCCATCTACACCTCATGACGACCACCCAAGCGCGACCCCCGGCGGCGAAGCAGCGCCGCCGGGGCGGCGTGCGCAAACTCTCCGGACGCGACAAGCTCGTCGTCGCACTGCTCCTCGGCATCCCGCTGCTGATAGAACTGGTCTTCATCTGGTTCCCGGCACTGGGCACCGTCCTGCTGTCGTTCACCAAGTGGAACGGCGTCGGAAGCCTCGGCACCAAGTCGTGCCTGCCCAACGTGCCCTCGATCATGAACAACGGCTGCCTGTACGGGGTGCAGAACTACCACCAGGCCGCCACGATCTACCCCGAGTTCTGGCCCGCCGTCCAGCACAACCTCATCTGGCTGGCCGTCTTCATCCTCTTCGCGACCCCGCTGGGCATGCTGTTCGCCGTCGTCATCGACTACGGCATCAAGGGCAGCCGGATGTACCAGAGCATCCTCTTCCTCCCCGTGATGCTCTCCCTCGCGCTGATCGGCATCATCTGGGAGTTCATGTACTCCCAGAACTTCGGGCTGATCAACACGGTCATCGGACGCAACGGCGACAGCAACGCCATCGACTGGCTCGGCGATCCACACCTCAACCTCTGGGCCGTCCTGGTCGAGGCGACGTGGCGTCAGTCCGGCTATGTGATGGTCCTGTACCTCGCCGGACTCAAGGCGGTGGACCCGACGCTGCGGGAGGCCGCCAAGGTCGACGGGGCCAACGCCTGGCAGACGTTCTGGCGCGTGGTCTTCCCGGTGATGAAGCCGATCAACATCGTCATCATGGTCGTCACCGTCATCGAGTCGCTGCGCGCGTTCGACCTCGTCTACATCACCAACAAGGGAATCAACGGCCTGGAACTGCTCTCGGTGCTGGTCACCTCCAACATCGTCGGCGAGACCCAGCGGGTGGGCTTCGGATCGGCGCTGGGCGTGGTGCTCCTGGTGATCTCACTGGTCCCGATCAGCATCTTCCTGTTCCAGACGTTCCGCCGTGAGGACACCCCATGACCACCGACACCCTGCCCCGCGTCACAGCGCAGCAGAGCTCCGGCGAACGGCCGAAGTCCCGCCCCTGGGGGCAGGTCAGCGCTCAGCTGTTCCTCGTCAGCGCCTCGGTGCTGTGGCTGCTCCCGATATTGTTCGCCCTGTACATCGCGCTGCGGCCGTACGCCGAGACGCAGAAGTACGGCTATGTCTCACTGCCGCACCACCTCACGCTGAAGAACTTCTCGCAGGCGTGGACGCAGTCGGACATGCTGCACTACTTCCTGAACTCGGTACTGATCACGGTTCCGGCGGTGGTGGTCGCCCTCGCGCTCTCCACCGGGGTCGCCTTCATACTGACCCGGGTCAACGTGAAGCTGAACGTCGCCCTGCTCATCCTGTTCACCGCGGGAAACCTGCTCCCGCAGCAGGTCATCATCACCCCCCTGTACCGGCTCTTCCTGAAGGTCCCGCTGCCGGAATTCCTCAGCGAGAGCGGTCTGCTGTACAACTCGGCCTTCGGCCTGATCCTCATCAACGTGGCGTTCCAGCAGGGCTTCTGCGTCTTCGTGCTGAGCAACTACATGAAGTCGATCCCGGAGGAGATGTACGAGGCGGCGCTGGTCGACGGCGCCGGCCTGTGGACCCGGTTCTGGAAGCTCACCGTGCCGCTGTGCCGCCCCGCGCTGGCAGCCCTCGCCACCTTGCTGACCACCTGGATCTACAACGACTTCTTCTGGGCGATCACCCTGATGTCGTCAGGTGACAAACGACCGGTCACCTCCGCACTGGCCAACCTGCAGGGCCAGTTCGTCAGCGATCAGAACCTGATCGCGGCCGCGGCACTGATCGCGGCCGTGCCCACCCTGGTGGTCTACGTCCTGCTGCAGAAGCAGTTCATCGCGGGCCTGTCCCTGGGATCGAGCAAGGGCTGAGCGCAACACCGCAAGTGCTCCCCGAAAGACGGCCGGTCACCCGGCCGTCGGTCCGTCAGCTGGCGTTCGGCGCCGCGTGGACGCGCTCGCCGCCGACATAGGTCAGTGCCACGGTGGTGTCACCGATGGCCTCCGGCGGGCCGTTGAAGGGATCACGGTCCAGGACCACCAGGTCGGCCAGCGCGCCGACGCGGATCGTGCCCGTGTCGTCCAGGTGGTTCACGTAGGCGGAACCCGCTGTGTACGCCGTCAGCGCGGTGCCCAGGTCGAGACGCTGCCCGGGCAGGAAGGCCGGGCGGTCCTCGCCGTGGCCGACGCGGTTGACCGCGACATGGATGCCCTGCATCGGGTCGGGGCTGCTCACCGGCCAGTCGCTGCCGGCCGCCAGCGTGGCACCGGCCCGCAGCAGGTCGCCGAACGGGTACTGCCAGGAGGCCAGTTCACCTCCCAGGAACGGGATGGTGAGCTCGTCCATCTGCGGTTCGTGGGTGGCCCAGAGCGGCTGCAGGTTGGCGACGGCGCCGAGGCGGGCGAAGCGCGGGACGTCGTCGGGGTGGACCACCTGCAGATGGGCGAGGTGGTGCCGGTTGTCGCGGCGGCCGTTGGCGGCGAGGGCCGCCTCGACGGCGTCCAGCGCCTCGCGCACGGCGCGGTCGCCCAACGCGTGGAAGTGGACCTGGAAGCCCAGGGCGTCCAGCTCCACGACATGGTCGCGCAGCGCCGCCGGGTCGACGAAGCTGAGGCCGCTGTTGGCGGTGGCGCAGCCGCAGGAGTCCAGATAGGGCGCCGTCATCGCGGCCGTGAAGTTCTCGGTGATGCCGTCCAGCATGATCTTCACCGAATCGGCCCTGAAGCGCCCGGCACGCAGCTGCTCGCGACGCTCGACCAGCTCGGCGATCTGCTCCGCGCCGCGTGAGCGGTCCCACCACAGGGCGCCGTTGACGCGGGCGGTGAGACGGCCGTCGGCGGCGGCGGTGAAGTAGGCGTCGGAGGGGTCGGGCTGGCCGTTGAAGACGCCGAGGATGGCGTCCTGCCAACTGGTGATGCCGAGGCCGTGCAGCACCTGCTGGGCGCGGAGCAGTCCGGCGAGGCGGTCGGCCGCGGTGGTCTTCGGGACCAGGCGCGCGACGAGCCCGGTCGCCCCCTCCTGCAGCATGCCGCCGGGGGCGCCGTCGGCCTCGCGCTCGATCCGGCCGTCGGAGGGGTCGGCGCTGTCGGCGGTGAGCCCGGCGAGCTCCAGGGCGCGGGTGTTGGCCCACGCACCGTGATGGTCGCGGTTGAAGAGGAACACCGGCCGGTCGGCGACGACGGCGTCGATGAGGTGGCGGGTCGGCACCCCGCCCTCGAAACTCTCCAGGGACCAGCCGCTGCCGGTGATCCATTCCCGCTCCGGGTACGCCTCGGCGTAGGCCGCGATCCGGCGCTGGTACTCGGCAAGGCTGGTGGTGCCCGTCAGATCGCACTCGCCCAGCTCGACGCCCGCGTAGACCGCGTGGACGTGGGCGTCCTGGAAACCGGGGATCAGCAGCCGCCCGGCGAGGTCCACCACCTCGGTCTTCGGACCGACCAGTTCGCGCACTTCGTCGTGCCCGACGGCGACGATGCGCTCGCCACGGACGGCCACGGTCGTGGCGCGGCTGCGGGCCGGATCCGTGGTGAGGGCGGGGCCGCCGGTGAAGACGAGGTCTGCGGCGTGGGTCATGGACTGCTCCATATGTCGTTTCGGTGGGGCGGAGGGCGTCAGGTCGTCGGGTGGGTGGTTCAGATGGTCGCGGAGGTTGGGACGGTGGTGGGCTCGGCGGAGAGCAGGTCCGCCGCGCCGGCATCGGTGGCCTGGCCGGCCACGAAGTAGGGCGACTTGCGGCCCCACTTGGCCCAGCCGGCGACCAGCAGACCGGAGAGGATCATCAGCACCGGCATCAGCAGCAGGAACCAGCCGTTGTCCGCCCGCAGAGCGAAGTGGTCGGCTGAGGTGGCGTACCCCCAGCACATGTACCCGGCGAGGGCGAACAGGACCAGTGCGCTGAGCACCGGCAGCACGACCGCCCGCACACCCTCCCAGAGGGTGTTGCGCAGCAGCCCGCGGAAACGCACGGCGGCGGCGACGGCGGTCAGACCGTAGGAGAGCGCGACGACGATGCCGATGGCACTGACCGAGGCGCTGATCAGCTCGCTGACCTTCGGGATGACCAGGGAGAGCGCCGCGACCACGGCGGCGATCGCACCGAGGAGCAGCGTTCCCGCCGCGGGCGTCCCGTACTTCGGGTGGATGCGGGTCCAGACCGGGCCGACGGTGCGGTCGCGGCCCATGGCGAACAGCCCGCGCACCGTGGGGATCACTCCGGCCTGCAGCGAGGCCACGGCGGAGAAGGTCAGCGCGACCAGGGGCAGTGCCGCGAGCGGCTGGTGGGCCAGCTGGTTGCCGAAGTAGGTCAGCCCCTGCGCACCGTTGTCGACGAGCTGGCCGGAGGAGAGGACCCGCTGGAAGGCCACCGCGCCGAGAAGGAACAGACCGAGCATGGTGAACACCGTGATCAGGCCGCCGCGGGAGGCGTCACGCGGGTCGCGCACCTCCTCGCTGACGCTGAAGGCGGCGTCGAAGCCCCAGTAGCAGAACACCGCCACCACCATGCCCTGGGCCAGCGCGGCGAGCGAGGGGATCGTGAAGGGGTTGAACCAGTCGAGGCTGAACGGCTGGGTGCCGGCGAAGAGGCCGTACCCGCAGAAGCCCAGCAGCACCAGGTACTCGAAGCCCAGGAGATAGCGCTGCAAGCGCGCGGCGACGTCGGCCCCGGTGACGGCGGCGAGCGTGGCGGCCACCAGCACCGTCATCCCGAGCAGCGTCGACTGCAGCGTGCTGTCGGGATTCAGGGTCAGTCCGGCCAGGCGGTGCAGTCCCGCCTGGCCGGCGAGCTGGATCAGGGCCGATCCGGTCACGGTCGTCGTGTAGGCGAGGAAGACGACGGTTCCGACGACGTTCACCCAGCCGGAGAGGAACCCCAGCCAGGGGCTGACCGAGCGGCCGACCCAGACGTAGCTGTTGCCGCAGTTGGGCTCGACCCGGTTGAGCCGGGAGTAGGCCGCGGCGATCCCCAGGATCGGCAGGAAGGCGAGCAGCATGATGATCGGCAGATGCAAGCCGACGATCCCGGTGAGCAGCCCCATCCCGAGGCCGATGCTGGTGGTCGCGGCGGTGGTGGACGCGGCGATGACCACGCCGTCCAGTACGCCGAGCGACCGTCTCATGTCTGTTGCCATCGGGCCACCGCTTCGCTCGGGACTGGGTTGGAGCGACATGCAATCCTGCGGGCTCTTAACACGTCAATGGTGTTGACATAAGCTCCCGCCATGACCGACCGGCAGATCCCGGGGACGGCGCGGCCGCGCCGCCGCCCCACGAAGCAGGGCACGGTGCTGTCCGAAGCACTGATCGTCGAGACCGCGCTGCGGCTGATCCGCCAGCACGGATCGGCCGCGCTGACCGTACGGCGGCTGGGCGCGGCACTGGGCGCGGACCCCAGCGCGCTCTACCGGTACTTCCGCAACACCGACGACCTGCTGCTCGCCGTCGCAGACGAGCTGATCGGCCAGGCCTTCGCCGGCTGGGCCCCGGCCGGCGACTGGCGCGCCGACCTGCGCGAACTGGGCCTGCGGATCCACTCCGCCTATCTCGAGCACCCGCAGGCCGCGATGCTGGCGGCCTACCGGGTCACCGGACGGCCGCACGAGGCCTTCGCCATCGAGTCGATCCTGGGCGTACTGCGCCGCGGCGGTTTCCCGGACCCCGAGGCGGTCCGGATGTACCACACCTTCGTCGACACAGGCCTGGCCTACGCGGCCCTCGACGCCGCCAGCGCCGCGCTCCCGCCGCAGGCCCGGGAGGCCGAGCGGCAGGTCTGGGAGCGGACCTACGCCTCCCTGCCGAGCACCACCCACCCCCACATCGCCGCCACTACGCGCCTGCTGCAGGCCGAAATGGGCCGCAGCGCCTACACCAAAACCCTGGACCTCGTCCTGGACGCGGCAGCGGCCCGCCTCGACACCCTGACGACCGGCAGGCCGTCACCGCCTCTCGCTAGCATGGAACGATGACCACATCTCATGTCCTGACCTGGGCGGTCAGCGAGAGCGACGGTTACGAGACAGCGTGGATCGAGGTCGACGACACCTCACTGCGGGCACGTGGCCGCGTGGTCGGCACAGTGCCCGAGCCCTACTGGATCACGTACGAACTCGACACCACGGAAGACTTCGTGACCCGCCGACTGCGGGCCACCTCCGAAATGGCGAGCAGGACCGTCGAGTTGGACCTGCGTCGCGCCCAGGACGGACGATGGACGGTGAACGGTGAACCGGCGCCCGACCTGGGCAGCGCGCTCGACTGCGACCTCGGCCTGTCCCCGCTGACCAACACCATGCCGGTGCTGCGCCATGCCCTGCACCGCGTCCCGGGCGAGCAGGACTTCCTGATGGCCTGGATCCGCGTCCCGGACCTCACGGTCCAGCCCAACCGACAGACCTACACCCACCTCGGCGCGAACCGCGTGCGCTACGCCTCGGGCACGTACCGGGCGGATCTCACTCTGGACGCCGACGGTCTCGTCGTCACGTACCCGGGTTTGGCTCAGCGCAGGTGAGTGCCTCCTGCTCCGCTGACCGCCCTGGATCGCAGGAGATCGCCGATGCGTTCGGCCGGGGCCGTACCGGCCCCGGCCGAACGCATAGGTGCGAGCGCCCCGCACGGTGCGTCAGCGACGCATCAGCACAGGACGCGAAGCGCCCCGGGCTGAACCCTTGCCGTCATGGGGAGGACGTTGTCGACCTCGCCGTCCGCGCCGAAGGGGATCTCGCGGTCCGCCACGATGCGGACTTCCTTGCCACGGAGGACCTCGATCTCGGGGCGGTTGATGTGCGCGCCGGTCTTCAGTTCGTTCATGATGGTGAAGAAGAGGCGCTTGGGCGCTTCGCGGATGATGACGACGTCCAGCAGCCCGTCGTCGAGGCGCGCGTCCGGGGCGATGAGGCGGCCGAAGCCGTAGTAGGCGGAGTTGGCCGCCACGACCGTGTAGCCGCGTCGCTCGCGGGAGACGCCGTCCACGGTGATGCTGAAGTCGGCAGCCCACCAGGTGGCCACCGCGCGCAGGCCGCCCGCGTAGTAGGAGGCGGAACCCCGCAGGAGGCGTGAGGTATTGGCGTGACGGTTGGCCAGCGCGTCGACGCCCGCGTAGACGCTGCCCAGGACGACGGTTCTGGTGTGGGCCGCCGACTCGACCGCGATCGTGTCGATGCGGCGCGGTGTGCCCTTCAGGAGCAGTTTGGCCAGCGCCGGGGGCTCGTTGGGAAGACCGAGGGCGCGTGCGAAGTCGTTTCCGCGGCCGGCGGGGACGATTCCGAGGACGGCGTCGGTGCCGCTGAGGGCGCCGCCGACGCAGCCCACTATTCCGTCGCCGCCGACGGCGAGGACGATGTGCCCCTGCTCGGCTGCCTTCAGCGCGATTTCCCGCGCGTGTTCCAAGCTGTGGCTGTACTGCGTGTCGAGCTGCGCTCCCGCTTGCCGGAGCAGGCGGGCCAGCGGGAGCAGGGCTGCTGTTCCGGTGGCGCCCCCGGCGGTGGGGTTGACGACCGCTGTGAACTGTCGCATGAGAGTGCCTCCGAAAGGCATGAGTGACCAGTCAGCGGATGGGAAGCAGGATGCCGGGGTTGAGGATGCCCGCGGGGTCGAGGGCCGCCTTGACGGCCTGCAGGACGTCCACCCCGAGCGGGCCGATCTCCTGGGTGTACCAGTCGCGATGATCGGTCCCCACGCCGTGGTGGTGAGTGATGGTGCCGCCGGCCGTGAGGATGGCGTCGTTGGCGGCGCGCTTGGCCGGTGCCCAGTGGGCGACCGGATCCTCGCCCTGGGCCGAGACCACGGTGAAGTAGAGGGACGCGCCGGTCTCGTAGACGTGGGAGATGTGGCACATGACGAGCGGCGGGGTTCCCGCCGCGGTCAGGGTGTCGTTGAGCGCCTTGCGCACGGCTTCGTAGAGGGCCGGGATGCGGGACCAGAAGGCCGCGGTCTCCAGGGTCTCGGCGAACGCACCCGCGTCGAGCAGCGAGTCGCGGAGGTAGGGCGCTGAGTAGCGGCCATGGGCCCACTTCTCGCCGGCCGCGTCCACGAGTTCGCCTCCGCAGGAGCGCAGGACGGCGGCTGCCTGGGCGCGCCTGTTCTCCGTGTCCTCGGCGGTGCCCTCGTACCCGGCGACGGCCATGACGCCGGCGGGTTGGGGGGCGGCCGGCTGTCCGCCGATGCTGTCCGGCTGAGCCAGTCCGACCAGCGTCTCCGTCTCGTCCGAGAGACGCAGCACGGTGGGCAGCGGGCCGTCCTGGGCGAGTCGGCGCAGTGCGGTTGCGCCCGCCTCGAAGGTGGCGAATCTCCAGCCCTCGTAGACCTTGACCACGGGGACCGGTCGGATGCGTACGGTCACCGAGGTGATGACGCCGAACGCGCCCTCGGAACCGAGGATCAGCTGACGGAGGTCCGGGCCGGCGGCGGACCGGGGCGCACGGCCCACTTCCAGGGTGCCTTCAGGCGTGGCCACCGTCAGGCCCAGCACCATCTCGTCGAACCGGCCGTAGCCGGCCGACGCCTGCCCGCTGGAGCGGGCCGCGGCGAATCCACCGATGGTCGCCCACTCGTAGGACTGCGGGAAATGCCCCAGGGTGAAGCCGTGTGCGGCGAGCAGTGCCTCCGCCTGCGGTGCGCGGAGCCCGGACTGCAGGGTCGCGGTGCGGGAGACCTCGTCGACGGAGACCAGGCTGTCCAGGCGGCGCAGGTCCAGCGCGACGAAGGGGCCCGGTCCGGTGGGAGCAAGTCCACCGACCACCGATGTGCCGCCGCCGAAGGGGACCACCGCCACGCCGTGCTCGGCGCAGACCCGCAGAACGTCGAGGACGTCCTGGTGGGATCCCGGCAGCAGCACGGCATCCGGTAGGTCGTCGACCTCGCCGGCGCGGATCCGCAGGAGGTCGGGGGTGGACTTGCCGCGGGTGTGCCGGATCCGGGTCTCCGCGTCGGTCCGCAGCTGGGCCGGGTCGCCGAGGCAGTCGGCGAGAGCCCGGCGGGCCTCGGCACCGAGGCCGGACTCCGGCACGACGATGTCGCCGAGCACGGTTGCCTCGGCGCTTCGGGGCTTGACGCCGAGCAGGTCTCGCAGCAGGCCGAGCGCTGAGTCGGGCAGCGGTGCCGCCTTGGCCGGGTCGCCCCAGCCACTCCACAACATGTCCACCATCAGTGCTTCCTTACCGATCGGATCCGCGGGCGCTGTGTTCCTCGGCCCCCGCTGGCATTACACTGTGACAGATGACGCCCATTCGTCACAAGCACTCGGACAGCAGCGCTGTACTCGACGCGGCACGCGACTGCGTTCTGGCCGTCGGCGTTCGCCGGACCACCCTGACCGACGTGGCCCGGCGTGCCGGGGTCTCGCGTATGACGCTGTACCGCAAGTGGCCGGACGTACGGACACTCGTGGGCGACCTGATGACCCGCGAGTGGGTCGCCGTCGCAACGGACGCCCTGCCCGGGCACGACCCCTCGGCTCCCACCCTCGTGCGGCTGGTCGACGGCCTGACGGCCGGCGTACGGGCGTTCCGCGCCCATCCGCTCTTCCACAAGATCATCGACGTCGATCCCGAACTGCTGCTCCCGTATGTGCTCGACCGCCGGGGGGCCAGTCAGGACGCACTGCTGGAGCTCCTCGTCGCGGCCCTGCGGGAAGGGCACGCCGACGGATCCGTCCGTGCGGACCACCCGGTCCGGCAGGCCCGTTCCCTGCTGCTCATCGCCCAGGCCTTCACGCTTTCGTTGCGCACGATGTCCGACGAGACCGACCCCGACCTGACCGCGGCAGCTTTCGACGATGAACTGCGGACGATCCTGGAGAGGACCCTCACGCCATGAGCTCCCACCCGCTGCCCCGTCCGGCCCGAGCCTCCTCCTCCCTGAACGCCGGGCGCCGGTCCCGGGAACTGGCCGAGGTCGCCGACGGCATGAAAGTCGACGTCCTGGTCGTCGGGCTCGGTGCGACCGGCGCCGGCGTCGCCCTCGACGCAGCGTCCCGCGGCCTGTCGGTGGCCGCGATCGACGCCCACGATCTCGCTTTCGGGACATCCCGGTGGAGCTCGAAGCTGATCCACGGCGGCCTGCGCTACCTCGCCTCCGGCCAGCTGGACGTGGCCTACGAAAGCGCGGTCGAGCGGGGGGTGCTGATGGAGCGCACCGCCCCGCACCTCGTCCATGCCCAGCCCTTCGTTCTGCCGCTGACACCGTTGGTCACACGGCAGCAGGCCGCACTGACCTGGGCCGGATTCAGAGCGGGCGACCTGCTCCGCGCGTCGGCCGGCACCTCCCGCCGCGCCCTGCCGGCCCCCCGCCATCTGTCCGCGGTGGAGACCCGGCATCTCGCCCCCGCTCTGCGCCAGTCCGGGCTGCGGGGCGGACTTCTGTCCTGGGACGGCCAACTGAGCGACGACGCCCGGTTGGTGACCGCTCTCGCCCGCACCGCCGCGACCCGCGGCGCAAGGATCCTGACCCGTGTCCGTGCGCTGGAGCTCACCGGCGCCGGAGCCAGGGTGCGGGACGAACTGACCGGTGAGGAAACGCAGATACGGGCCCGCGCCGTGATCAACGCGGCAGGAGTATGGGCAGGCGGTCTCGTCGAGGAGGTACGACTGCGCCCGTCCCGCGGAACCCATCTCGTGCTGCGATCCCAGGACCTCGGCATGATGACCGCCGGGATGCACATCCCGATTCCCGGCGAGAGCAACCGCTTCGCACTCGTGCTGCCGCAGGGCGACGGACGCGTCTACGTCGGACTGACCGACGAGCCCATCGAGGGACCGGTCCCGGATGTCCCGGACGTGCCCGAGACGGACATCGGCTTCCTGCTCGACGTCCTGGGATCAGCTCTCGAGGTGTCCCTCGACCGTACGCATGTCGTGGGCGCGTTCGCCGGCCTGCGTCCGCTGCTCGACATCACCACCTCGGAGCCGGGCTCCCACGGACCGGATCGCACCGCCGACATCTCCCGCCGACACGCGGTGCTGACCTCGCCCCAGGGCGTCACGACGATCGTCGGCGGCAAGCTCACCACGTACCGGCGGATGGCCCAGGACGCGGTGGACGCCGCCGTCACCACCCGCCGCCTCGCCGCCGGACCGTGCCGCACCGCATCCATTCCGCTGGTCGGAGCGGCGCCGCCGCGAACCCTGACGACGCTCGACGCCCCCGCCCGCCTGATCGAGCGCTACGGAATCGAGGCACCGGCGGTCCACGCCCTGGGCGCCGCTGAACCCGAACTCCGCACCCCCGTCGCCCCCGGCCACACCGTCACAGCAGCCGAGTTGGTCTGGGCGGTGCTCCACGAAGGAGCACTGGACGCGTCCGACCTCCTGGATCGCCGTACTCGCACCGGCCTGGTTCCTGCCGACCGGGAGGCGGCCATGGGCGCGGCGAACGAAGCACTCGCCAGGGGCGACGCGTCGGATCGGCTCTCCACCTGAGGGTCGGTCACCACGGGCCTGGGCGTGACCTCACGCGCAGGTGTCGTGGACGGGCGAGCACGCGGGGGATGCGTCCGGCCAATTCGTGGCGACTACTATGAGGTACGAGTCGATCACAAAAGGTAATGGAGGCGGCGTGATGCTGGGTCTGGTTCCTGGAGCGAAAGCCGAGTCAGGGATGCGCAGCCTGGGGCTCGATGAGATCACCTCGCGGCCCACGGCTCTCAAGTGCATGGGCCGCAGCTACACTGCCGCACGGTCCGACGGTGCGGTGGTCATCCAGGACGTCACCGACATCACGCGTCCGCTCCCTCTGGGTAGAGCCGAACCCCGCTCGGGAAATCTGTGGAGCGTCCGCACTCCCCGGGGCCTGTTGGCCGCCTGCACCGATGAGACCCTGCACGCGATCGCGGCGCTGAGGGAAGCCAACTGGCCGCCCCGTGACCCCTGTCCGCAAGGGGGTCGGGGGTCGGGAACCGTCTAGCGGAGGCTGTGTTCTGCGGCCTCAGCCCGTGCTGTCCGCGCGGTCCGCTCAGTGCGGGCGGTGTCAGTGCGCGCAGAGTCAGTGCGCGCGGTGAAGGAAGGCGTCCACGAGCCGGTCGGTGAAGGCGCGGTCGATCGGTTCGCCGGTCACCAGGAAGCGGTAGTAGACGGGGCCCACGATTTGGTCCGTCTCGGCTGCGACGTCCAGGCCGGCGGGCAGGTTGCCGCGGTCCACGGCGCGGTCCAGGGGGAGGCGGTCGCGGCGGCGCTGTTCGTCCAGGTACCGGTCCTGGAGGTCGGCGGCGAAGACCGGGTCGAGTTGCGCCTGGGCCATCAGTGCCTTGAGGACGGCTCCGGAATCGGACCGGCTGAGGAAAGCGGCGAGCCAGCTCAGGTGGTCGCGCAGATCGCGGGCGACGTCGCCGTGGTCCGGCGGGGCGGGTTCCTCGGTCACGTCCTGGAGGAAAGCCTCCATGAGGATGTCGGTCTTGGTGTTCCACCAGCGGTAGATCGTCTGCTTGGCCACGCCGGCACGCGCCGCGATGCCTTCCACCGTGACGCCCGCGAACCCCTTCTCGGCGAGCAGGTCGTCGACCGCCTCCAGTACCGACTGCCGGGCCTTCGCGCTCCTCCCGTGACGGTTCCCGTGGTGGCCCCGGCCCGCGGTGCCGACGGAGCTGTCCGCTGCGGCGCCCTTTGCGACTCGGCCCGCCAGGTCATTGGCCGTCAGGTCACTGCCCGCCACGCCACTGCTCGTCACGACGGTGTCCTCCTCGGCGGTGCTCTCCTCGGCGGTTTCTGCCGAACCTGCTGTGCCGCCTGTGCTTCGCCCCAGGATAGACCTCGCCCTAGACGCAACGCAACGGTGCGTCTAGCCTAGAGCCATGACGCACACCAGCACCCTTACCGACCCCCGTGTCGAGGCCGCCCTGCGCCGGATGTTCGCGGAGGCGGCGCAGGACGACGCGACCGTGGCCCGCATCATGGCCGGGCGGCACGGCGACCGCGGATGGCCGACACCGCAGGAGCACGCCGACGCCGTGGCCGAGGTCTACATGCCGATCTCCGCAGCGGGTGGCCAACTGCTCTACAACCTGGTCAGGGCGATCCGGCCGGCCACCGTCGTCGAGTTCGGCATGTCCTTCGGGATCTCCACGCTGTACTTGGCGGCCGCAGTCCGGGACAACGGCACCGGGCGCGTCGTCACCACGGAACTGAGCGAGGCCAAGATCGCGGCAGCTCGCCTCACCTTCTCCGGGACCGGCCTGGAGGACGTGGTGACCGTGCTGGAGGGCGACGCCCGCGACACCCTCGGCCGGCTCGGCGCCCCCGCCGACTTCGTCCTGCTCGACGGCTGGAAGGACCTCTGTCTTCCCGTACTGGGGCTACTGGAACCGCACTTGAAGCCCGGCACCCTCGTCGTGGCCGATGACGTCGACCTGCCCGCCCTGGGCCCGTACCTGGAGTACGTGCGCACGCCGGCGAACGGCTACCAGAGCGTGACCTTCCCCGTCGAGGACGGCATGGAGATCAGCTGCCGCCTCTGAACGGCGGTTGAGCGGACAACCACCGGGCCGATAGCCGCCGGCGGTACCCCGCTGTCATCATCACGTCCCACGGGACGGATCATGGTCCCGGCCAACGGAATCCGCCGAACCGGGCCCCGTACAGGCCGAACCCGGCCCCTGCACAGGCCGACCCGGGCCCCGTACAGGCCGACCCGCTCACCGGGTGATCGCGGCCGCTCACCCGTTCCGCCGCGATCCCGCGGTGGGCCGATCCCGAGAGGAGGAGACCGAGGATGTGTGCCGCCTGCGGAATCTCCACCCACATATCCGAGCGGGAAGCGACCGCGCCCGACGCGGAGCTCGCCGTACCGTCGCTTGCAGCACCATCGGTCGCGGCACCACCACCCCCGGCGAACACGTCCCGCCGGTTCGCCGCCCTGCGCAACCGTGACTGCCGGCCCTACCTCCTCGGCTCGATGCTGGCGATGATGGCCGACAACATCGAACACGTCATCACGTACTGGGTGCTCTGGCAGACGTTCCACTCACCGGCGCTGACCGGCTTTCAGGTGATCAGCCACTGGGTGCCGTTCCTGCTGCTCTCGATGTGGTTCGGCTCGCTGGCCGACCGCTACGACTGCCGCCGCGTCATCCAGGTGGCCCAGGTGGTCTTCATGGGCGTCTCCGCAGCCTGGGGAATCCTGTTCCTCACCGGCACGCTGCACATGTGGGAGGCGTGCGTGCTGCTCGTCCTGCACGGCCTGGCCGGATCACTGTGGGGTCCGGGCGAGCAGTTGATGCTCCACGACTTCGTCGGTCCGTCGGAACTGCCCAGTGCGGTGCGCCTGAACGCGACGTTCCGCAGCCTGGGTGTGCTGTTCGGGCCGGTGATCGGGTCGGCGTTGCTGCTGGGGCTCGGCCCGACCGCCGGCATCTTCGCCAACATCGCCTTCTACCTGCCGCTCACGCTCTTCCACTTCCGCACCAAGTTCACCGGCCACACCCGGGACCGGCACAGCCGCCCCCGGGTCGGAGCCCTCGAATCACTGCGTGTACTCCGGGAAGTCGGATCCAACCCCACCCTGGTCAGCATGATCATCCTGGCCGGCCTGGGCTCGTTCTTCGTCGGCTCGTCCATACAGTCCTCGATGCCGATCTTCGCTCACGACCTGGGGGCCGGCGGCGCGGGTACCGCCTACGGTGTCCTGCTCTTCGCCAACGGCGCCGGCGGCGTCATCGGCGGCATCGTGCTGGAAGCCACCGGCTGGGTCAGGCCCCGTGTGGCCGCCGCCGTCCTCAGCACTGTCCTCTACAGCGTGACCAGCATCCTCTTCGCGCTCACCACCAGCTACCCCCTCGCCCTGGCGCTCCTGTTGGTCGGCGGCGTCGCCAACCTCGCCTCGATGTCGATCGGCCAGACCGTCGTTCAACTGCTCGCACCGGCCGCCGACCGCGGCCGGGTCCTCGGCGTCTACGGCATGTCCGCGAACGGCCTGCGCGCCGGCAGCGGCTTCACCGTCGGCCTCCTGGGCGCTGTCATCGGCGTCCGCACGTCACTGGCGTACAGCGCCACCGCACTGTGCCTCGGCACAGCCGCCGCCGGACTCCACGCACTGCGCGCACCGCGCACATCGGGTGGACGCGCTACCGCGCACGAGGACCACAGCGAGACCGCGCCACGTCCGTGACGTCTCTCGGTGTTCCATCATCGGGAGCTCAAGGAGCTGGTGGACTGCGGCAACGCGATGGTGGACCACCAGAGGAAGCCCGCTGCCTGCCCGTTGAGCGCACCGCCGGCCCACAAGGTCAGGCTGGTGTTCGTACAGATCGACAACGGCTACAACAGCGTGGCCGCAACGGCGGCGCCCGGACGCCCCCATGAGTTGTCGGTCCCTGTCCAGAGCCTGCGGCAGGCCGCCGCCACCAAGGACGCGAACGCCCGCCAGCGTGTCTACGAGGCCTTCGGTTGCCGCAACTACCTGCGCATCGCGAATGTCCGGGGCCCCGGAGCCCAGGCTCCGCTCGGATGGGTGATGTCCTTGACCGCCCGTGCGGACCTCGACCGGCAGCTGAAGACCGTGGCGGATTCCGGAGGGGGTGCGCACACGCTGGCGGGACGCCTCCGGGCAGCGGATGCCCGCTGCCCGGAGGGTGATTGAGAGGCGGCTTCGACGATGTCGCAGGGTCGCACTGCCGGGCCGCGCGGTGGGAGCCGGTCAGGCGGGGACCAAGGCGGACCAGCGGATCCGGGTGGCGCACAGGGAGACCAGTGCCGCCGAGACGGCGATGGCGCCCATGCCCCACGTCAGACTGCTGCCGCTCGCGATGAAGCCGATCACGGGCGGTCCGGCCAGCAGGCCGATCGTCCCCATCGCGGCGACCAGGGCCAACGCGTCCGGCCCCTGCCGGGCCGCGGCGACGTAGACGCACGGTGTGACGGCCGCGACGCCCAGGCCCACGCAGGCGAACCCCAGGAGCGCGGGGAGCACACCGCCGGCCAGCAGGGCGACCGCCAGGCCGGCGCCCGCAAGTGCGCTGCCGGCCACGACGATCCGTCCGTCGCCCCAGCGGGCGCGCCAGCCGTCGGCGAAGATCCGGGCGAGCACCATCATTCCGGAGACCACGGCGATCCCCAGCGGTGTCACCTTCGGTCCCGCCTCGGCGATGTCCTTCAGGTAGAGGGAGGACCAGTCGTTCATCGCACCTTCGGTCACGGTGCCGAACACCATGGCGAGGCCCATCCAGATGGTCACCCGGGTCGGCAGGACCAGCCGGCGCTTCGGCTGCTCCTCTTGCTCCGACGCGGAGTCCGCCGCCTGCTCCGCCGCCTTCTCCGGCGTGGCGTCCGGCTGCTGGTCCTGCGGCAGCAGCCCGGACTGCGTCAGGCCCACCGCGAGCAGCAACAGCAGGGCGGCCGCCGTGAAGTGCACCGCCAAGGACGAGGTGAACAGGTTCACGCCGACGGCGAGCAGCGCCGCGGAGAGCGAGCCCGCGCTGAACGTGGCATGGAACCTGGCCATCACGGTCCGCCCGTACTGGACTTCGAGCGCGGCTCCCTGCGCGTTCATCGCGACGTTGAGGAAGCCCACCGCCACGCCGTCGAGGCAGATGACCAGCAGGGTGACCGGGTAGTTCGGCGTCACGGCCAGGACCAGCAGGATCAGGCCCAGGGCGAGGGCGGACAGCAGCGACACCAGCCGGGAGCCCAGCCGCTTCATCGCCGGCGGAACCAGCGGGAACGAGATCACCGCCCCCGCACCACCTGCCATCAGCAGCAGGCCGACCTGCGCCGCGCTCAGGTCGAGGTCCGTCTTCAGCGCGGGCAGCCGTGAGACCCAGGTGGCGTACTGGAACCCGAGAAAGAGGAACAGCGCCGCGATGGCCAACTGCGCTCTGCGGAAGGGGTCGTGCATGCGAATCATGAGTGAATCAGCCTACTTCGTCCGACGATGGTGATCCGCGCGGCGGATCCGCTGGGTACTTCTGTCCCGGTCCTGGGCGCGCTCTACAGCGCCTTGGACATGTAGACGGCCTCCGTGCCGTAGCTCTCGGGGAGGCCGACCTCCGCGTGGGCGGCGTAGCCGAGGCGACGCCAGAGGACATGGCTGCGCTGGACGGCCACCATGGAGATCCGGTCGAATCCCTGCGACCGCGCCTCCTGCTCGATCTGGCGCACGAAGTGCGGTGACAGGCCCCTGGCGCGGAGCGCCTCGGTGATCACGAAGTCGTGCGCGTGCAGATTCGCCGACTTGTGGTCGGATGCTTCTGCCGTCGTGAGGTCCGGGCACTGGCCCGGCGGGTAGGGGAGGGCCAGCAGATAGCCCCCGAACTGCCCGTCGTGCTCGAGTACGAAGCAGGTGGTGGGTGATACGCGGCCCCTGGACCGCAGCACCTCCCGTCCTTCGGACAGACCGCTCTCGGCGTAGGCGCGCGCTTCCAGCGCCACGACCTCGTCCCAGTCGGTGTCTGCCAGCCGGCGGAGGCGGATGGTGTCGTCGGCCACTCGTCAGGCCCTTCCGATGGATGGACCGTTGGATGGAGCGATGGGTTGACCGATGGCCCTGCTCGCCGCCACCAGTGGACGCCACGCGTCGATCAACAGCGCGAAGTGCTCCATGTCGACCTGGGCCCGGTCGAGCAGGTCCTGCCGCAGCGGCATCAGATGATCGGCGAACTCGGCGTACCTGCCGCCGAGTTGACGGTAGCGGCGGTCGATGACATCCAGCCGCCGGATGTTCTCCGCACGGTCCTCGCTGGTGGATCGCCGCACGAAGCCGGCGATCGTGTCGGCCCGCACATGGTGCTGCGGGTCGAGCAGTGCCGGACCGGCTTCCTCGAGGTCGAAGTAGACGGGATGGAGGTAGAGCATCGACAGCAGGAACTTCACGAACCGCATCTGGTAGGCGGTGAATCCGCTGCCGGTCCGCCGCTCCGCGGTGTAGAAGTTGACGATGTGGCGGTTGTGCACGACCGCGGGCAGCGGGGCGTGGCGGACGACGTGCAGCAGGAAGTAGTCACTGCCGATGGTGTCGGTCGCGGGCGGCAGCGGGACGCGCTCGTACAGCTCGCGGTCGAAGCCGATGTTGCACATGTCCAACCGCCAGATGTCCGGGACGTCCAGCACCGACCGGTCGACGCTGAACGGCTCGGTGCCGGCGCCGATGAACGACTCCTGGACCAGGCCCTGAACCTCCTCCGCCGGCCACTCGGGCGGCGCCCACAGGCTGACCACGTCGTGGTAGATCCCGGGGTCGGCCTCCTTGATCTCGCTGACGTCGACCGACAGTTCACCCACGAACGAGCCACCGACCATCGATACCGGCTTCCGGCCGTGCACCGGGTCCAGAGTGTTCTCGGTGACGCCGTCGGCCGCGTCGGTTCCCGTTCTTCCGAGTGAGAGCAGCTCGTGGTGGACCGGGAAGACCGGCTTGCCGTCCAGGGACTGGTAGCCGCTGTCCGAGTCCCGGCGGTGGATCGACTCGCAGCCGAGTGCGGCGGCGAGCAGGAAGGCCCGGTTGGTGCAGGCTCCGTAGGAGACGGCGTCCGGCAGCATCAGGTCGAGCAGCAGCTCGGGTTCGGCATGACCGGAGCGCTCGATCACCTCCCGCAGGAAGTCACGCTGCCGCCCCTCGTCGAGGTGGTGCACGATCACGCCCGATACAGCGGGGAGCTCGTCGACGGCCTTTGCGTGATCGGCGAACGTCGAGACGTCGGAGGAGTCGAGGATCAGCAGGTGGACCTCGACGCCGAACTCCCCGGCGGCGTAGGCGGCCTCCTCGCCGACGTCGGCGATGGCCGGGGTGCAGGCCCGGTTGGTGGGAAGGGTCAGGCAGATCCTGCGCAGAGCGGTACGACGACTCACTGTGCGGACTCCGCTCCGTGCCGGGCGGTTCCGTGCCCTGAGGTTCCGTGCCCTGAGGTTCCGCGATCCGACGTTGCGTGCCCGGAGGTTCCGTGCCAGGAGGTGAGGCCCAGCAGCTTCTCTCCGAGTTCGTTGAGTTCGGCGGCCTTGTACCGGAGCGACTCGTGCGTGACGGCGTCGCCGACCAGGGTTCCGTTCCAGTCCGGAGTGCTGAGGGTCTCCCAGGAGCTGATCCGGGAGCGGCGTATCTGCTCGCTCTCCTCCAGGGCGGGCATCATCGAGACGTACTGGACCGCCCGGACGCCGCGTTCTGAGGTGTTGCGGGCGACGCCGTGCGCCAGGGCGCCGTTCCAGATCAGCAGGTCGCCGGCGGACAACTCCGGTCGGACCACCGGGTATTCGTCCCGGTCGACGGCGGGCCGGATCGGATCGCGGCCGGCCGGCTGGCCGAGCTTCCACTCGTCGAACCGGCGGAACAGCTCGGGGTTGCACTGGAAGCCGCCGTGGTCCGGCTGGGTGTCGGTGAGCGCGATGATGCCCTGGACCCGCTGCGGTATGACACCGAGCGTGCTGTCGATGTCCCAGTGGAGTTCGATGTCGAAGCCCTCTTCGGTGGGTTCGATGAGCGCGCGGTCGCGGTTCTTGATGTTGGGCGGGTTGAGGTTGAGACGGTCGAGGGTGACCCAGAGCTCCTCGCAGTCCCACACGTCGGCGAAGGCGTCGTAGACGCGCTGGGTCTGCCGGCTGTCCCAGATCAGCTGGTGGTGGTACGCCTCGACGAAGCCGTAGACGTGCAGATGGCGGTCCAGCTCGTCACGGTAGGGCCGCTGCTCGTACCAGCTGTCCGGACGGTGCGGGTCGAGGCCCTGGAAGTCCCAGGCGAAGTCCAGCAGGCGGCCGGCGGACTCGGCGGGGATCGCCTCCTTGACCACGACATACCCGTAGGTCCGCCAGAAGGCGAAGTCCGCTTCGGAGAGCACGCGCAGGGGCTGCTCCTTACGGAGGTCCCTGAGCGGGGTCGGCGCCAGGTACGTCTCACCGTCCGCACTGAAATACGGGCGGCGGGAGGCGGCTCGGTGAAGATGCTGATCGGGGGCGGGCATGTATGAACTCCAGAAACCGGGTGGGTCAGGTGGGTGTAGGGCACGCGCACTCCGCGCCGGTGACGGCGAACAGTGCGAGCGTGCCCGCGGGGGATCAGGCCGGCGGACTCGCCTCGTCGTCCGTCACCGCGGACTCGCCTCGTCATCCCTCGCCGCGGGTCTTTCGGGCTCACCGGACGTCCAACCGCACGGCAGCGGATCGAAGCCGTTGAACCCCTGGGTCATGTAACTGGTCGCGTAGGCGCCGCTGGAGAGGATCCACACCGGATCTCCGGAGGCGACCGCCCTCGGCACCTGGACACGACTGTGTTCCTGGGCGTAGGCGTCGTCGCTGTCACAGCTGGGGCCCGCGACGACGGCCGGAACGTACTCCCCGTCCGGGTGGGACGGAAAGACCAGCCGGTACTGCAGCTCGTCCATCTCGTAGAGGCCGTTGAACTTCCCGCAGCTCAGGTAGAGCCAGTACTCGCGGCCGCCGTCGAGCTGCCGGCGCGACGTCAGGCGCAGGACGTGCGCCTTGATCGCGCCCTGGTCGGCGACCAGGTAGCGGCCCGGCTCCATGACGAAGTCCAGCTCGGAGCCCGAGATCTCCCGCAGCCGCTGCATGCCCTCCCGGATCACCACGAACATCTTGTCCAGCGGCGGGTCGAGCGGGTTGCCCCGCCGGTCCAGATAGCCGAGGGCTGGCAGGCCGCCGCCGAGGTTGACGTGGTCCAGCACGATGCCGCTCTGCCGCAGGCTCACCAGCAGGTCGCCGAGGTGATCGAAGGCTTCCCGCCAGGCGCCGGACGTCATCTGCTGCGAGCCGACGTGCACCGACAGGCCGGCCGGCGTCAGGCCGGCCGCCCGCGCGGCTTCCAGGACGAGCACCGCATCGTCGGCTGAGCAACCGAACTTCCGGCTGAGCCCCCAGAGCGCACCCTCCCCGGTGGTGGCCAGCCGGCAGAACACCCGGGCGCCGGGAGCGTGGGCTGCGATTGCGGCAACGTCCTCCAGGCTGTCCGTGGCGAAGTCCCTGACACCCAGGCGGTACGCCTCCGCGATGTTTCGGTCGGACTTGACGGTGTTGCCGTAGTGGATCCGACCCGGCGGCACGCCGGTCCTGACCGCCTGGGCTATCTCGTTGGGGCTCGCGGCGTCGAAGCCGGCACCCTGGGCCACCAGATGGGCCAACACCTCGTCGACGGGGCACGCCTTCATGGCGAACCGGATGTCGACACCCGGCAGTTCCTCGGTCAAAAACCTGTACCGCTCGCCGATCCCGGCGAGGTCGTAGATGATCCGGTCCTCGGACGCGGTGGCGAGGGCGGCACACAGAGCTGCGCTGATCGGGGCCGGTCCCGTGCTGCTCATCGCTGCACCCGGCCGATGCCCGTGGCTCCGGTGCTCGTGGCTCCGGCCGTCCGGGCCGGTGGTCCAGCCCCTCGGATTCCGCTCGCCGCCAGGACGCGACATGCTCTCGTTCCCTGCGGAGGCAGACACCTGCGCAAGGTCCCGGACCGCCGCCTGGACGGCTTTCTTGGGGCAAGTGCGCGCGATGCCCTGCGGGAGGGGTGGAGGTGGTATCGGTCGGACTCGGTCATGCGGTCCTTCCAGGCTCGGATCTTCGGTGGCGGGGCGGATCGAGGGCACAGCGAATCCAGGGTTGGCTGCCGACAGGCAGCTCGCTGCGGGCGTGTTGGTTTCACTACCTTCATGGGCCCGCGGAGCTCATGGCGGTCGGAGGGCGGCGGACCGCACCCCTCGCGAGGATGAACACGCGCACGGACCCTGGTCACAACATTGGACTAGACCAGCTTGGGGAGTCAACCCTTTCCAGTCGACAACTCGCCTCCACGGACGGCAATCCGCATTTAACTCCCGGGCGCCGGCCGAGACTTGACGCTGCGTTATGTCTGCTGGTCAGTCGGTTAGCACGATGGGTGTCATCCAGGCGTTACCGCCCCACCCGATCCTGCTGCGGATCGGTCGCCGCTTCGGGCGGGGTCGGCCGTGGACGGGCCGATCGGGACCGGTTCTCGCCGCACGGCTGAGCTCCTCCGACGCCGGCGGCGCGGCCGGCCAGGCAAGTCCGGAGATATTTCACCATGTCGCTTTGGTGCACCCCGCGAACCCCTAATGTCCTCAATGGAGCGGGAAGTGGAAAATTCCGCGAGGGGGCTGAGTGGACACGACCTTACTGATCACGCTGGGCGCCGGTGGCGGATCGCTGCGCGGCCTGGTCGACGCGTACAGCCAGACGATCGCCTGGCAGACCGCGCGCCGCGAGCAGCGCAAGGCCTCTTCCGAACTCAGCCCCGATCCGGTCCTCGACCCGACGCCCGAGGTCGTGCCACGCCCCCTGCCCCGTTTCGCCGAGTACTTCGACCCGGTGCCCGATGCGGTCGCGATCGCCTGTCACATGGTGCTGGGCGCCGCCTGCGCCGCGATGTTCGGGCTGACGGGGCAGATCACCGGCGCCTACGCGGCGGTCGCGGTCGGGCTCTCCGCCCCCGCCCTGCTGACGCAGTTGGGCCAGGTGCAGAGCGTCAACGACGCGGTCGCCGGGCCGCAGCGGACGGCCCTTGAGCCGGATCGTCCACAGCTGGCCGGTGTCCCGGACGAGGGACCGCGGCAGGAGCGCACTCCTTGACGGCCGAGGGAAGCAGGGGAAGTACCGGCAAGCGCACGGCCGCCGCCGTGTTGGGCCGGAACCACCGGGGCGCCGCCACGGCAGGGCCCCGGCCGCACGGCGGCTACAGCGTCGTCCGTCGTTGCGTCGCCGCCATACTGGGGATGTCGCTGCCCCTTGCGGAACCCGCACGGCAGCTTCCTGCGCAAGCCGCGGTCCGGGGCCGGGTCCGGGTCGGGCCGGAGGCCACGGGCCGCGACATCTTGCCCACCGTGGTCCTGGCCCCGGGTCCCACGCACAGGCGTCCCGGTCGTCGGTCCGTCGTCGTGATGCTGGCAAGTGTCGTCACCGCGGCCTGCGTCGCGGTCGGCTTGTCCCTGTCGCCCATCGGCGACTCCGTCCCCCGGGACCCCGAGGACTCCTACCGGCTTCACCAGCAGCTGCCGGCATCGATCCAGGCCAGAGGCTTCATCGTGGTCGGAGTGGATCCCGCACAGCCTCCGTTCGACTTCACCTCGCAGGGCAGGCTCGTCGGCTTCGACACCGATCTCGCCCAGCTCCTCGGTGCCCAGCTCAGAGTGTCGTTCCGGTTCCTGCAGGCCCCTTCTGCCCAGCTGATCTCCGGGGTCACCGAGGGGCGATACGACGTCGTCATGACGAAAGGCGCCACTCAGGAGCGTCGCAAGTACGTATCGTTCGTCAATTACCTCAGGTTCGGGTCGTCGATCAGTGTGCCCAAGGACAACCCCCGGAACGTCAGGTCACTCTCCACAGTGTGCGGCAATATTGCCGTCATCGGCGGCAGCACCGGCGCGGAACTCCTCCGGAACAACCGCCCGTCCTGCGCCACGCTCATGCAGTTCGCCAACGCCTCGGCGGCCCTGGCGGCTGTGCACGAAGGCAGGGCGGACGCCGCGATCACCGACTTCCCGTCGGCCGCCCACGCCGCCAAGGGCCCCGGCAGCACGACCGAGATCGCCGGCGAGCAGCTCGCCGTCGGCCCTGCCGGCATGGCGGTCCGACTGAGAGATACCGAGCTCAGCAACACTCTGCTGGACGCCCTCGTCGTCGTCTACAACAACGGGAGCTACTCCAGATTGCTCGAGAAATGGGGCTTGGAGGACGCTTTCCTGACCCCCACGCTGTAAGCCGTGCCGGCTGAATCCAGGAGACCCACGGGACGGCTCCGTCCGCCGACCTGTCGACCCGTCGGCCAGTCCTTCGTCAGGTGGAGCGGCTGCCGGGGATCTTCCACCACAGGAGCCAGGCGCCGGTGCCGTAGAGCAGCAGGTTGATCACCATCTCGCTCGGGACCTCGCTCAAGCCGGTTTCTGTCTCGCCGTGGAGCAGCGCCGGCACGACAACTTGCTTGACGGCGAAGTAAAGGGCCAGATCGAACACGACGAAGACCAGCCAGGCCACTGCCGGGTGCCACCGGGGCCGGGGCACCGCGTTGATGAGCGAGAACGCGCCGGTGATCGCCAGAACCGTGGGCAGGAACTCCGACGGCACCGTGTCGAGATAGTTCCACGGCAGTACGGAGCCGATGGCCCACAACAGCGCCATGCAGCCGATGAAACGCAGCACCACCGCCCCGAAGGGGCTGACCGCCGAGCCTGCCCGGGCCCCGGTCGGTGCTCCGGCGGCGGCCGTCGGCTGGAAGTGGAGGCCAGGGCCGGCGGGCGGCAAGGACTGGGCCGGCGGCCGGCCGCCGACCGACGGTGCGTGGGACGGCTGCGGAGGGAGCCACGCCCCGGCGGGCGCAGGCGCCGCCGAAGACACGACCGCGGTCGGGGTCGGGATCGGAGCAAGCACGGCTGCTCCCGTTCGTGCCACCTCGTCGAGCGCGGAAAGCGCCTGCTCGGCCGTGGGACGGCGGGCCGGGTCCTTCGTCATCAGCGCGGCAAGCAGCGGCTGCAGCGCGCCCGCTCGCACCGGCGGGCGCGGTTCCTTGGTGACGACGGCTATGACGAGCGCACTGAAGGTGTCCCCGTGGAATGCCGGTGCGCCCTCGACGGCGCTGTAGAGCGTTGCGCCCAGCGACCACAGGTCACCTGCGGGGGCCGGCGGCTTGCCTTCCAGTTGCTCGGGGGACATGTAGGCCGGGGTGCCGATGACCGCGCCGGTGCGGGTGAGGGCTGTGGTCGCGTCGGCCATGTGCGCGATGCCGAAGTCGGTGATGATCACCCTGTCGCCCATCAACAGAACGTTGTCCGGCTTGAGGTCACGATGGATGATGCCCGCCGCGTGGGCCAGTTGGAGCGCCTTCAGCATCGCCGCGCCGATCTCGGCGACCCGCTGAACCGGCAGCGCGCCGTCCTGGGCGATCAGCGCCGCCAGCGACGTACCGGTGACGAGTTCCATGACGATGACGGGCGCGCCCTTGTGCTCGACCACGTCGTGCACGGTGATGATCCCGGGGTGGTTGAGCCGCGCCGCGGCGCGCGCCTCGCGCGCCACGCGCTGGAGGAAGTGGTCGCGCTCCCCACTGGTGAGGCCCTGCGGGAGCAGCACCTCCTTCACTGCCACGTCCCGCTCGAGAGCCTTGTCCCGCCCCCGCCACACCCGGCCCATACCGCCCTGACCGATCAGCTCGACAAGCTGGTACCGGCCCCCGATCAGCGCCCCGCTCACTGCTTCCACGGGAAGCCACCCTAGCGGGATCCCCCACCGGGCAAAGGTGCTTTCGATCACCGCTGACGATGCCCCGGGCCCGGTGCTCGATACGCCCGCAGCAGTTGCGACGCACGGTTGAATCGCTGGTCCGCCAACTCCCCGGTGTTCTGGGAGTACGTGGACGAGGGTGAGAAGCGGGACGATGCCGCGACCGAGGGGATCGGCCTGTAAGCGGCCGGAGAAGCCCGGGCGGGATATCCCGCTCGCCCTGCTGTTGGCCGCCTGAGCGTGCGGTACGACACAGGTGACCGCAGCCCAGGGGGCTGGGTGCGGTCGCCTTTCGACGGTACGGCCAGTCCAGGACCCGCCAGGGCTCCCGGCCGTCCTTGTCGGGACCAGATCGTGCCACCGCCGCACGGTCGAACTGCTCGTACGCCTCCGGTAGATATTCGGGCGACAGGTGGGATCCACCTGCCAGAGACTCGAAGCTCTGACCGTGGGCGAGCGCCTTCTCGACCGGTTCGTGCAGGCTGATCTGGGCACGCCGGTTGACCTCGGCCAGGTTCGCGACCAGGTCCACAAAGCGGCCGTCGCGCAGGCTGGCGGCCGCATGGTCGGGTGATCATGCCAGCGGCCATGGCCAGGTCGGCATCCAGCACCTTCAGGTCCTCGGAAGGGGCTTCTTCTTGCCGGAAGTCTTCATGACGGCACAGTAGGCCCCGCCACCCTCCACCCGCAGGGGTCCGCCGGTAGGACACCCATCAGCGAGGTCACCGCCGTCCGGGGCCTGCTCGCCCCAGCGGCCGCTGACCCGAGGCGCACAGAAGCCCCGAACCGGACAGTCCGGGGCTTGCAGCTGTGAAGGCTGCCGAGGCCGGCCCGTCAGACGACGTTGATCGTATGGTTGATCGAGGTCACCGGCACGAGCACCTTTCTCATGCCGAGCAGCCGGGAGTCGCTGCTCCCCGTGTTCCAGCACCAGTCGAATGCCTGGTCCGGCATTGGGGTGAAGAATTCGCCACCCCAGCTCAGACTTCTGTCCTGATTCTCCGCGAAAAAGAAGTACTTCGCCCCGTTGACCGGGCCGGAACGCACCTTCAAATCTGTGTGCGGAGTGACCATGAACCATCCGGTCTTCGACCACGGGTCACCCTTTGACGCGCAGTCGCTGTCCGCATAGGCGTAAGCGAACCAAACAGTTGTCGACGTGCTGTTCTGGAAGTAGAGTCCCACGGTCATCCCTCCTGCGGTGTGGGGTCGTCACCGCGGGAGTCGTCGTCGGCGTAGTCGCTCTCCACGCCGGGACGGTGGTCCTCACCGCTGGAGACCTCCGCCGTCCGATCCATCGGGACCGCCTCGTCCGTCCGGTCCGGACCGCGTGATCGCTGGTGTTCGGCAGCTTCGTCCGCCGTCCAGGCCCGCGACAATCTCTCTGCCATATGCGACACCCTTCCGTCTCTTGGCAGACCGAGCGATGCTCAGGTCGCCGTTCTGCAGGAGTTCCGTTGCTGGCGTGCCGCATCGCCTCGGTTGAGGCTGCCTCGGATCGGGCGTACTGCCGTTTGGTTCCGTTTCACCAGGACCGAAGCGCCCGCCGGATTCGCCGCTCCACCAGCGTGGTGAGTGCATCTCTCATATCCAAGCTAGCTTCAACGCATCCGCGTCGCATTCGGGCGAGTGATGAGGGGAGATCCGACCACGAGTGCAGGACACCAAGTCGCCGATCCCAAGAAGTGCGAGCGGGGCCTTGGAGCGAGCCACGCGGTGCTCGTTCTGGAGGGGCGGAGTTAGCGGTCACTGCAGCGGTCGCACCAGGCCTCCTGTTGCATCGGCCGGCTGAGCTCGATGCCGCCGTCCTCTGGACAACGCGATACCTCGACGCCGCCGTCGACCACCTGCGGGCCCTGCCGCCCGAGGAGCCGGAGCATGACGTCCTGGACGAGGACGTGCCCCGGGTCTCCGCGCTGAAGCACGCCAACCTCAACTGCCTGGGCCGCTACAGCTTCCCCGCCCGCCCGCCACACAAGGGTTCGCGCCCACTGTGACCCGGCGGCCGTCCACCTCGACGGGGACGACGAGGCTCGTGACACATCGCCACGGCCTTCGTACGCTCACCGCGCACCACACGTGCAGCGACCGTCACGGAAGACTCCGACCTGCTGAGATGAGGGAACTCACCCCGGCTGCACCGGCGCATGGACTCACGGGGGAACTTCACCCTCGCAGAGTCGGCGGTCACGCACCCGTATGGCCGGCGGCTTCGTGCCCTGCCGGCAGCCCTTCGCTGGAGACGAAGTAGAAGGCGGGCAGAACGATGAAGACGCCCAGTGCGATCAGTGGGGAGATCAGGCCGCCCAGCACTCCGGCGACGGCGTAGACCAGCGCGCCGGCCCAGGAACGGAGGCGGCCATGCGGCACATAGGTGGGTTCGACTTCCGGGTCCATGAGTTCGGGGTGGCGGCCGAGGTGGTGATAGAGGACGACCCAGCTCAGACACATCACCGATGCGAGGGACGCGTAGAGGACAACCGCCACCCGCGCATCCGCGCCGGAGACGTCGGACCGCAGCGCATCCGCGACGACGCCGGTGGGGAAGGCGAGCGCCCCCGTGGTGAACAGCAAGAAGAGATTGGCCGCGTGCAAGCCCCGGTCCATGCTGCGGATCCGCACGAAGGCCTGGTGATGGTTGAGCCAGATAACAGCGACGTAGCTGAAGGACGCGAAATAGCCGACGTAGGCGGGCCATTGCGACACAAGGGCGTGCGCGAGCCGGCCGGGCCGGTGCGCGGGAACGGTCAGGCCGAGCACCAGAATGGTGACCGCGATCGCGAAGACGCCGTCGCTGAAGGCCTCGGCACGGGCCGTCTCCGAACGGGAGAACCGCCGGGCCGGAATGCGGTGTTGAGACATAGCCGTTCCTCGGATCGTTGGGTCGCGGGGGCGACGGGGCCGTTCGGGCGCGTGGCAACCCTGTCAGCCACATTGCCCCCGCCGTCGGCAGCGGTCCGGCCGCCGACGGAGGACCGCCCGCCGCTCCTACGGCAGGCATGGCGCGGCGGCGCGGCCCCGTGTGCTGTGGGTCGGCTCCGCTCAGAGCCCATAGGTTTCCAGCAGGCGAAGCCACACCTCGTTCACGGTGGGGAAGGACGGGACCGCGTGCCACAGGCGGCTCAGCGGCACCTCGCCGACCACGGCGACGGTCGCGGTGTGGATCAGTTCGCCGGCGTCCGGGCCGGTCAGCGTGCAGCCGACGATCACGCCGCAGTCTTCGTCGACCACCAGCTTCGCTCGGCCCCGGTAGTCGTCGGCGTGCAGGGCGGCGCCGGCGACGTCGCCGATTCGGTACTCAACGGTGCGGACCGACAAGCCGGCCCGACGGGCCTGGAGTTCGGTGAGGCCGACACTCGCCACCTCGGGGCGGGTGAAGACGGCCTGCGGCACGGCGGCGCGGTCGGATGGCGCCGACCACGGGTTCCAGCCGCTGGGAAGGTCGGAGTGCCCGGCCGTGCGCCGGGCTATCGCTGCGGCGCAGGCGCGTGCCTGGTACTTCGCCATGTGGGTCAGCGGGGCCCGCCGGTTCACATCGCCGACGGCGTAGAGCCAGCCCTCTCCCACCGAGGGGACCTGACAGCTGTCGTCCACCTCGATCCATGAGCCTGGCGCCAACCCGACGGTATCCAGGCCGAGATCGTCGGTCCGCGGCCGCCGACCGACGGCGACCAGGAGCTCGTCGCCCGCGACGGTGGTGCCGTCGGCCAGCTCGACGGTGACGGTCGCGCCATCCCGGACGGTGCGCGTGGCCTCGACGTCGAAGCGGATCGTGACACCCAGGGCCCGGAGCCCGTCAGCCACCTCCTGTCCGACGAACGGTTCCCAGCCGGCCAGCAGTTCGGGGCCCCGAACGAGGAGGGTGACGTGCGAACCGAGTGCGCTCCAGGCCGTGGCCATCTCGCAGGCGACCACACCGCCGCCGACCACGATGAGCCGCTCAGGTACGGTCTGCGCGGCGGTCGCCTCACGGTTGGTCCACGCCCCGACCTCAGCCAACCCCTCGATAGGCGGCAGGACGGGGGCGCTGCCCGGTGCCAGCACGACGGCCTGACGGGCCATCATGATCCGGCGCCCGCCGTCCGCGTCGCGGACTTCGACCCGGCGCTCACCCACGAGCCGGCCCCATCCTCGTACCAGGTCGACTCCGGCGCCGCTCAGCCAGTCGACCTGCCCGGTGTCCTTCCAGTCGGAGACGAAGGCGTTGCGGCGAGCCAGTACCGCCGCCGCATCCAGGTGGCCGGTCACCGCCTCCCGGGCGCCGGCAACTGAGAGCGCGGCGTCGAGGGCGGCGGCCGGGCGCAGCAGCGCCTTACTCGGGATGCACGCCCAGTAGGAGCACTCGCCGCCGACCGCCTCGGCCTCGATCACGACGGCAGTCAGCCCGGCGGTCGTGATCCGGTCAGCCACAACCTCGCCTCCCGGCCCCGCACCGATCACCACCACGTCGTACTCATCGGTGGTGCCGGCGTCATCCCTCTCGTGGTCCGTCGTCGGGCGCTGCATGGCGACTCCTTTTCACTGCTGGGGCGGGTCGGCGCCGGCCGGTTCCGGCGAGCGCGAGGACCGTCACGCTAGCTGTGCGCTGTTGGCCGCGGGACCGGCCGCGAGGGCAGCGGAACAGGCTGTGCGTGGTGAGGACAGCGCTGTGCGCGGTGGGTCAAGTCCTGCCCGCCCGCCGGTTCGGGCCTTTGGCGGCCGTGCCCTCGGCGACAAGCTCGTGTGCGCGCTCGGACCACTCGGCCGTCCGCCGGGCACCTACGTTGACGGGGCAGGCTCCGACGAGGACCCAGCCGTCACCTGCGCATTCAAAGTGCTGGGTCGTATGGCTGGAATTGGGGAATGTCATGCCGTTCGTCAGCGTGGGCGAAGAGAACTCCGCACGGATCCGGCTCTATTACGAGGACCACGGTTCGGGCCGACCGGTGGTGCTCGTCCACGGCTGGCCGCTGAACGCCGCCTCCTGGGAGAAGCAGGCTGCCGCCCTGCTGGATGCCGGCCACCGGGTCATCACCTACGACCGCCGCGGCTTCGGCCGCTCGGACCAGCCCGACACCGGCTACGACTACGACACCCTCGCGGCGGATCTGCACCAGCTGATCGGGCAGCTGGACCTGTCGGACGTCTCGCTGGTCGGGTTCTCGATGGGCAGCGGTGAGGTCACCCGCTACCTCGGGACCTATGGCTCCGATCGGATCCGCAAGGCCGTGATGATCGGTGTCGTCCCGCCGTTCCTGCTCAAGACCGAGGACAACCCGTCAGGGGTGGATGGCGCTGTCTTCGAGGGGATCCAGCAGGCGATCGTGGCTGACCGTCCCGCCTTCCTGGCCGGGTTCCTGCATGACTTCTACAACGTCGACGTGTTGGGCGGCGAACGGGTCAGCGACCAGGTGGTCCAGTACAGCTGGAACGTCGCTGCCGCCGCCTCCGCCCGGGCCACGCTGGCCTGCGTCGCCGCGTGGCTGACGGACTTCCGCGAGGACCTGCCCAAGATCGACGTGCCTACACTGATCATCCACGGCGACGCCGACCGAACGCTGCCGCTGGACGCGACGGCGATCCCGCTCTCGCAGCGGATCGACGGCGCGAAGCTGGTGGTCATCCCGGACGCTCCGCACGGCCTGATCTGGACCCATGCCGCCGAGGTCAACGCCGAACTGCTGGACTTCCTGGCCTGATCCAGCCACCCGTCCCGGTGCCGGGTGCCGTCACGATGGGGCGGCACTCGTGCAGAACAGGAGAACACCCGTCACTCGAAGTGGGTCGGCGGCGCGAGCCGACCGGCGGCAAGGGCGTCAAGGCTTGAGCGGGCTTCTTCCAGCACGACCGGCGGTATGCGGCCTTCCATTGCGAGCACGGCACGGTATTCGGCGGCTGCCTCGGCGTTCTCACCGAGATGCGCGAGGGCGTGAGCCAGATAGAGGTGGACCTTACCTCCGTGCCGGTGATAACCACGGGCCTCGAACTGCCCGCGCATCGGACGCAGCACGTCGACCGCGTCCTGCCAATGTCCTTGGTTGAGATGGACGAACGACACGTAATTGCCGGCGATCGATGCCGTGAGGTCCCGCACGTCGGGCGGAATGCGGTCGCGATTGCGAGGATCGGAGAGAGCTTCCATGATCTCCCGATAGGCTGTGACGGCTTCCTGCATGCGGCCCGCGGTCCTCAGCAGTCCGATGCTCCCGCTGGCGGCCTGGAGGTATCCGATGATGTCGTCGGCCTGGGAGAACAGTTCCCTGGAACGGAGAACGTTGTCGACGGCGTGCGACGTGTCCTTGACCGCCTGCTGCAGCCAGCAGAGATAGTTGTGCGCCCATGCCTGCTGGACGATGTCCCCACAGGCTGTGGCGAGGCGAAGGGCGGACGTAGCGGCGGCGACCGCCTCGTCATGGCGGCCCTCGCACGCCCAATACGCCCACGAGAGGTAGTTGTAGTGGGTGGCTTCCAGCAGCATGTCATGCAGGGCCGCACCGGCCTGGGTGGCGCGTTCGTAGATCTCGACCCAGTGGCCCCAGGACACCCAGTTCTCGGAGAACCAGTGCATGGCTTCCGCGACTTCGATGACTCTGGCGTGCTCGCCGACCTCGGCGGCCTCGCGGAATACCGCCAGCCAGTTGTCGCTCTCCACTTTGAGCCAGCGCAGTGCCTGCTCAGGGTCGTCCAGAGGGACCAGGCGACTCAGGTCCGGCGACGGCGCACCGTAGCCGGGCTCGTACCAGCGGCCGGCGACGACGGCGGTGTCCAGCAGCCAGAACCGCAGACGGGAACCGGCCGCGGCCGACTCCTGCTCGCTCTCCTCCATCCGCCGCCTGGACTTGGCATACAGGCGCAGCAGGTCGTGGAAGCGGTAGCGGTCCTCGCGGGAGGTCATCAGCAGTCCCGCCTCCAGCAGTTCCTCCAGGAGGTCTTCGGCGTCGAGCAGGGGCACGTCCGCGAGGACGGCCGCCAGCGGCATGCTGAAATCGCCTCCCGGTATCAGCGACAGCAGCCGGAACATCCGGGCGGCACCAGGAGCAAGACGCGAGTAGGACAGGGAGAAGGCGGAGTTGACCCGCAGGTCACCGGCGCTGAGCGCGTCCAGTCTGCGATCCTCGTCGGCGAGCCGGGTGGCGAGCCGTTGCAGGCTCCAGTTCGTGCGGGTGGCGGCCCAGTTCGCGGCCACCCGCAAGGCCAGGGGAAGGTGACCGCACAATTCGGTCACCGAGTGTGCGGCTTCCGGCTCCGCGTCCACGCGTCCGTCGCTGACCACGGCACGCAGCAAGGAGTTGGACTCCTGCTCGGTCAGTGGACCGAGTTCCACGCGCCGTACTGCCTCTAAACCGGCCAGGGTGCGGCGACTGGTCACCACCACGAGCACACCCCCCGCACGCGGCAACAGGGGCCTGACCTGCGCCTCACTACCGGCATTGTCCAAGACCAGCACTGCACGCAGCCCGGCTGCGGTCGCCTGGTAGCACGCCAGCCGCTCCTCGGCGCTCACCTGCGCCACCTCGACGCCCCATGCGCCCAGCAAGCGAAGCATCGCCTCCTCTGCCGACAGCGGCTGCTCCTCCAGGCCCCGCATGTCCAGCAGTAGCGCGCCGTCCGGAAAGGCGGGAGCGAACTCCTCGGCAAGCCGGACCGCCAGGGTCGTCTTGCCGCTGCCCGGCGCACCGCACACCACCGCGACTGGCGGCGCAGCGGTACGCCGTCCCTGCTCCTGAGGCTCTGACTCCTCGGCGGCCCGCTGCGCCAGGGCACGCAGCA
Organism: Streptomyces sp. SID13666; assembly: GCF_010548325.1. Classification (NCBI taxonomy): domain Bacteria; kingdom Bacillati; phylum Actinomycetota; class Actinomycetes; order Kitasatosporales; family Streptomycetaceae; genus Streptomyces; species Streptomyces sp. SID13666. The sequence goes on from NZ_JAAGLX010000022.1 coordinate 64,673, forward strand.
CGGACAGTTCCGCGTGCCTGCCGACGAAGTCCCGGACACCTCTGGGCAGCGCATAGGGAGACGGCTTGACGGAAAGAGTGGCTTTTGCGGCAAACCGGGTGGCTCGGGCTTCGGCCAGCAGTGCATTGTGCGCCGCCTCGTCCAACCGCAGCCCCTGCGCCAACGCGGTGACCGTTCCCCGATGCGGACGCAGACTCCGTCCCCGCTCCATGTCACCTATCGCGCGCCCCGAGACACCGGACGCCTCCGCCAGTTCCTCCATCGTCAAGCCGTGACTCTGCCGCAACTCCCGCAACATCCGACCGAACGACGACCCGCCGGCGGCACCCGCCGCCCGCTTCACCGACGCCCTCCCGGTAGCCGCGGTGCCGCTGTCCTGGGCTCCGCCGGTGGTCGCCTCGATCCCCATCAATTCTCCGCCTTCCAGGTCGCCGGCACGGCCCCCGCGGTGCCCTCAGCCCCCATAGCCCCCACAGCCCCCACAGGCCACGGGACGTGTACGTGATGGCCGAAAACCGACTAATCACCCCCGCAGCATACGTGCCCGTGACGTCGGGCCACCGCGCCAGTCGCTGAGCGCCGGGCGCGCGGGGGAGCAGCAGTCGTGGTGCTTACGCGTGCGCTGAGGACAGTGCGCTGCGGGGCATCACAGCATGCGCTGCCGGACAAGCCGCCTCCCGTCCGGGCACTTAGCGTCACAGGGGTACGCACAGCACCGCACCGCAGGAGGCCGTTCATGACCACCCATTCCCCGCTCGTGAGCGGCAGTCAGCCGTGGTTGCACCAGAAGGGGGCGGTGATCCAGGAATTCGGCACCGTCAAGCAGTTCCCGATCGGTCTGTCCTACGAGGCGCGGATGTACTCCTGCCAGCGCCTGAACAGGGTGCTGGCAGACACGCAGATCCTCTACGGCCTCTACAAGAAGCATCACTGGCTGATGCGCGGTGCGACCTTCTACCAACTGCACCTGGTCCTGGACAAGCACGCGGGGGAACAGCTCGAACTCGTCGACACCATCGCCGAACGCGTCCAATCCCTGGGCGGTGTCGCGGTGGGAGACCCCCGGCACGTCGCCGAGATCACGTCGATTCCGCGGCCTCCGGACGGCGTGGAGGAGGTGCCGGCGATGCTCTCACGGTTGCTTGAGGCCCATGAGACCATCCTCATCGAATCACACGACGCCGCCGCCCGGACTGTTGAACTGGGGGACGACGGCACCAATGACCTGTTCGTCTCCCAGGTGATCAGGACCGGCGAACTGCAAGCGTGGTTCCTTGCCGAGCATCTGGTCGACACGCCACTGGTCCGCGCCTGACGTCGCATCAGCGGGCCTGCCGCCGCGGTCCGATTCCATGTAGCGGCAGGCTCCGGTCCGTGCGTGGTTCTGCCGGTCAGTGAGCGCGCACGGTGCTCAGCCACTGCAGGGTCTCCGCGGTAACGGGGTCGGTGATGTCGGCGAACTCGTCATGCCTCTTGAGGAATTTCGCCACGTAGGGGCAGACGGGCACGATGCGTTTCCCCGCGGCGCGCACGTCACTCAACGCCTGCTGGACGAGTACGGAGGCCAGGCCCTGCCCGGCGAAGGCGTCGTCGATTTCGGTGTGGTAGAAAACGCGTTGGTTGTCGTGGTCGCGGTACGCGGTGTGGCCTGCGGTTTTGCCGTCGACCAGGATTTCGTAGCGGTGTTTGGTGTCCACTCGCTGGACAGTCGGAGTGGCGGCGGGCTGCGTCATCGTATGCCTTTCAGTCACGCGTCGGGTTGGTGCGCGGTGTGATGGTGGCGTTGGGAAGGGCGGGCGCGGGAAGTCGATCGCCGTCGTATCCGTCGACCCTGCCGAAGCGGTCGGATGCGCTCTGCCACCCCTTCCTGGCCTCGACGATGTCTTCGTGGCTCCGGCCGATGAAGTTCCACCACATGACGATCTGTTCCTCGAACGGCGTCCCGCCGAGCAGGACCACCCGAGCAACGGCGTCTGCCTCGTTCGTCAGCGTCAGCGTGTCGCTTCCCGTGCCGACATAGCCCAACTCCGCCGGGTGCAGAGTTGTTCCAGCGATACGGACATCCCCGTGGTCGACGAGAAGGCCGTGCTCGAAGCCGGTGTCGATGGCGAGCGTGGTCGTCGAGCGCGGCTCAAGGATGAGTTCGGCGCCGAGCAGGGGCGTGAAGGTCCGCACCGGAGAGGTGTCACCTGCCAGTGCCCCCAGGAACACTCTGACGTCGGCTCCGCCCACCCGGAACGGGCTCGGCACATAGTGCTGGAAGTCACGGCCGGTGTGCCGGTGCTCTGCGGGAAGGGCCACCCACAGTTGTACGCCGTGCAGGATCGTGGTCCGGGCGGTGGAGACTTCCGAGTGGCTGATGCCGTACCCACTTGTCATGAGGTTCAGCTCACCGGGTCGGACGAGCGCGTGGCTCCCCATGCTGTCCCGGTGCTCGATCTCCCCGCTGAACAGCCAGCTCACCGTCTGCAGACCGGTGTGCGGATGGGGCGCGACGTCCATGCCGCCCGTGCGGGCGATGTCGTCGGGACCGTAGTGGTCGACGAAGCACCAGGCCCCGATCAGCGTCCGGGCCCGCTGCGGCAGCGTACGCCGCACCGTCATCGCCCTCGGACCACCCAACGGGACGTCCCGCGCGGAGAGAACATCGACCTTCGGCACCTGCTCGCCGTGGTCCGGGGCCCTGTGGCCCAGTTCGGTGGGATCCCTCTCGACGTTGCTCATTGCACTCCCTTCGCGCTCAAAGATGATTTCATATTCAACAATTGCCTCTGATGATAAGTCGCTGGGTTGCCTGTCAGGCGAACGGCAGAACGAGCGAGGGCCGGGAGCGGCCCATGAAGGAGTCCAGGTTGAATGACACGGCAGCCGGTCCGGTGAGCAAGCGGGTCTTCGTCGACAAGCAGAGTCCGAAGGCATACCGCGCGTTGGTCGAGACGGCCGAAGCAGTCCGTGCGGTCGCCGCCGACACGGGACTGGACCGCACGCTGGTGGAATTGATCAACCTCCGGGTGTCACAGATCAACGGCTGCGCGTACTGCCTCCATGTGCACACCCGTGCCGCACTGCGCGCCGGCGAGACCATCCAGCGATTGGGTGTGCTGGCCGCCTGGCGCGACACAGAACTGTTCACGGCACGGGAACGCGCGGCACTCGCCCTGGCGGAGGCCACCACCGAACCCGCGAACGCCGTCGTGCAGGAAAGCGCCTACGACTCAGCCCGCCAGATCCTCACCGACGATGAGATCTCCGCGGTGATCTGGGTGGCCATCACGATCAACGCGTTCAACCGGGTCTCCATCATGAGCAAGCATCCCGTGCGTGGGATCCCCCAGCAGTGATCCGATTTCGCCCCTATGTGCGCCGAGATGCCGGTCGCGCCGGCTCATCTCCGATCGAGATGACTGACATCCCGAACCATTGGACCAGGTGAGGAAGGACGAGGGGTGGCCCGCGCTCATGCCTGCGGCTTGGTCCAGGCGGCGTTTGACGCCGAGAGGCGGTACGCCGTCAGGGACGTCACCGCGAGCAGCACCAATACCAGCCCCAAGGTGAGGGCGAGTTTGTTGTGCAGCAACAGCACGGCACCGACCAGGGCTCCGAGGAATATGGCCAGTACGGAGAGGATCCGCCGACCCGGCCGGGGGGCCTGCCCGCCGGCCGCGGTGGAGTCCGCGGCCAGTCCCGTCAAGGTCAGAGTCAGTACGGTCGTGGTCAGGTCCGGGACGCCGAGGCGCCGGGCGGTCGCGTTCTGCAGCCCCATGGCGAGTCCGAGGAGCACGATCAGGGTGTACTGGACTCCGGTGGTCACCTTGCCCTGCGAGGCCGTTGCCGCGATGGCGGCCGCGGCGACGAGCACCGCCTCCAGCGCCGTGGTGATGGCCAGCAGCCGCCCGCGGTGTGCGGCGAACCGGTTGGTGAACCGGCCTCCGGCCAGTGCGCCGGCGAGGAACGCGGCCATCGACACGATGGGAGCGAGTGCGGACAGTCCCTCGGCGCCTGCCAGAGCGAACCCCAGGAAGACCACGTTGCCGGTCATGTTGGCGACGAAGACGTGCCCGAGGCCCAGATAGCTGACGGCGTCCACCAGGCCGGTCGCCACCGTCAGCATCAGCATGAGCGGTGGCAACGGTCCGTGTCTGTCCCCCTTGGGAGGGGCCAGCGTGCGGGCCACGTCAGTCAGCAGTTTGGGCATACCGAGTTGCTCCTTCCGGGACAGCGGGGCGATGCAGCAGCACACGGGTGAACAGTCCGCTTGCGGGGCCGAGCACGATGACCGTGATGGAGGCCCACAGGGGCCAGGGGGTCAGCCCGAGCGCATGGTCGAGCGACCACTGGCCGGGGCCGGTGAGTGCCAGCACTGTGGAGCTGGCGACAAGGACCATCGGGTACTCATAACCGTCGTTCTGAACCCAGAGCCCGTTGTGCCATTTGACGGTGCCGGCGACCGTCATCACTCCCATGGCGGCCATCGCCGCAGCGGGAGTGAGCAGACCGGCCGCCAGGAACAGGCCTGCGCCGATCTGGCTGCCGCCCGCGGCGAGTGCGGTGAGTCTGCCGCCGCGGAAGCCGTCGTGGCGGAACTCCTCGGTCCCGCCCGCCAGGCCATTGCCGCCGAGCCGGAAGCTGACCTTCTGCACTCCGTGTCCGGCGACGAGGAGGCCCACCACCAGCCGGAGGACCAACAGTCCAGTGTTCATTGCTTTCCCACCTGTTCCTGGCGTTTCGTCGATGCTCAGGTGAAGAGGTCAGCCGGCCGCGTGGGCGCCGATGACGGCTTGCGCGTAGACCAGGCCCAGGCCGTAGGCGCCGCCGTGCTCCTTCACCACTTCCGTGACGGGGACGTACGTCTCCGTCCGCGCCCAGTCACGCTGGAGCTCAAGGAGCACCTGCACCCAGGTCACCGGAATCGCGCCTCCCTGGACCATGCGCTGGATGGCGTGCTCGTGCGCCTGCGGGCTGACGCCGCCGGACGCGTCCGTGACGACGTAGACCTCGTACCCCTGGGAGATGGCGGACAGCGTGGGCAGTACGACGCAGACCTCGGTCCACAGCCCGGCGATGACAAGCTTCTTGCGGCCGGTCGCCTTGACGGCCTCGACGAAGTCGATGTCCTCCCAGGCGTTCATCGTGGTGCGGTCGATGATCTTCTGGTCGGGGTAGACAGCGGCCAACTGCGGCATGATCGGACCCGAGAAGGACTCGGCGGCCACGGTACTCAGTACCACGGGAACGTCGAACACCTTGGCCGTCTTGGCCAGGCCCAAGGTCGAGTTGATGATGGCGGTGCGGTCGCCGCTTCCGGTGCCGAAGAACATCTGCGGCTGGTGGTCCACGAACAGCACAGCGCAGTTGTCGGGGGTCAGCAGGTCGGGGCCGGGGGCTGCGGTGACTTCAGAGATGTTGACCACGAGAGGGCCCTTCCATGAGTGAGGTGATCGCGGACGGGCGTCCGCTGACGAGCGCGGCCGTCCGTCCGACGGCGCGAGGGTGGTGACCCGGGAGAGGCGGCTCGTGACCGGTCTTCTCCCGGGAGATCAGAGCGAGAAGCAGGGGTCGAAGACCGTGCTCTCGGAATCCGGGGCCATGCCTCGTCGGGCGCGCCACTGCCGGTGCTGCTCGGACTCCGCTGCGGCCTGGCCGAGCAACTCGGCCTGGCGGGCGCCCGACGAGCCGCTACCGGATACGGCCTGGTAGCCGCCGAAGTGCGCGACCGGGCTCCACTCGGGGCTGACCGGCGGAAGTTCCTCGTCGAGGCCTTCGTACTCGGCGGCGGCGTAGACGATCCTGCCGCCGACGACGGTCAGCAGGGACTCGATGTGCACGATGTCCGGCTCGGGCACCGCGAAGTAATCCTCGGACAGGACCGCGAGGTCGCCGAGGTGGCCCGGGCGCAGGACACCCTTGATGCCCTCCTCGCCGGTCAGTGCGGCTCCGGCTTCGGTGAACATCGACAGCGCCGTCCGCCGGTCGACGCGGTTGTGCGGCGGGCGGACGATCAGGTCACCGACCGTACGGCCGGTGATCAACCAGTGCAGGGCGATCCACGGGTTGTAGGTCGAGACCCGGGTGGCGTCGGTGCCGGCGCCGACGGTCAGACCGCGCTCCAGCATGGCCCGGACCGGAGGGGCGTCCGCGGCGGCGCCGGGGCCGTAGCGGCGTACGAATGCCTCGCCCTGGAAGGACAGCCGGTTCTGCACGGACATGGCGCCGCCGAGGGCGGCGATGCGGTCGAGGCTGTCCGCGGAGACGGTCTCCGCATGGTCGAACAGCCACCGGTTTCCAGCCGGGAAGAGTCCTTCCGCGGCCAGCTTCTCGAATATCGCGAGGTCGCGCCGGATGGTGTCGTCGTAGGTGGCGTGCAGCCGGAAGCCCCAGCCGTTCTCCATGAGCAGACGTACGGCCTTCTCGAATTCTGTCTCATATCCGGGAGCGAGTTCCGGCCGCGGTTGGGCAAAGTTCTCGAAATCTGCTGCCGCCCAGGTGAGATTCTCCCCGGCACCGTTGAGGCGCAGCCACTCGTCCCCGTCCTCGGGCCGGGCCATTTCGATCCAGCGGGCGAGGTCGGCAACTTCCTGACCGGCAGTCTGCGGGAAGAGATGATAGGCGATGCGCAGCGACAGTTGACCGGATTTGGCCAGTTCGACGACCGTGCTGTAGTTGTCGGGGAAATTCTGGAATCCGCCCGCTGCGTCGATCGCCGACGTGAGCCCGAACCTGTTCAGTTCCCGCAGGAAATGGCGGGTGGAGGTCTTCCTGTCCTCGTCCTGAAGCACCGGGGCCTTGGCCAGAGTCGAGTAGAGGATCAGGGCGCTCGGGGCGGCGAGCAGCATGCCCGTGGGCTCACCGTCCCTGCCCCGTACGATCTGGCCGCCCTTCGGGTCGGGGGTGTCCTTGGTGTATCCGGCGGCCTTGAGCGCGGCCCGGTTGAGCACCGCCGACTGGTACAGGTGCAGAACGAACACCGGGGTGTCCGGCGCGGCGGCATTCAACTCGGCAGCGGTCGGTAGCCGCCGTTCTGCGAACTGCTCGGCAGACCATCCCCCCACCACCCGGACCCACTGGCCCTTCGGCGTGCGAGCCGCCTGTTCACGCAGCATCGCCAGGCCTTGACGCAGTGTCCGGACGCCGTCCCAGCGCAGCTCCAGCACGTAGTTGAGCCCACCCCGGATGACGTGCAGATGGGAATCGTTGAGTCCGGGAATCACCCGGCGGCCGAGAGCGTCGACCACCTTCGTGGTCGCGCCGACATGACCGGCCATGTCCTTGTCGTCACCGACGACCGTGATGACGCCGTCGCGGATGGCGATCGCCTCGGCCTGCGGGCGACCAGGGTCTCCAGTATGGATTTTCGCGTTGCGGACGATCAGGTCCGCAGCGTCGTCCGTGGCGCTGGGAACCAGCCCACCGACCGGCATCGTGGACACCTTTCGCCAACCTCCTGCGGGATGAAACGTCGATATCGACTGAGCGACAGTGGGATGACCCCCACTGCTTCGCCGCCAACTTATTTCGAGCCGAAGTACCTGTGTGTCCCGACAGTGCACTGCATTGTTTCCGACAGCGCACTGGTCCCATTCCCGTGCACTGTGGGGTCAGCACCTGTGCACTGGTGGTCAATCCCCGCCGTCTTCAGGGATTTAGTGTGGTGACCGACGGCTCCGCGGAAGACCCATGTGTCTGGCCCGGAGTCGCCGCGCCGGAGAAACCGGTGCGTCGTGAATCACAGGAGGCTCACATGTCCGACGTTGTGGAGCCGGTTGTGCCGGTGCTGGAGCCGGCCGCGGCCGCTTTCGCCGAAGCGACCGCGAATCCGCCCTACCTGTTCGATCTGCCGCCGGCCGAGGGTCGCAAGGCGGTCGACGAAGTGCAGTCCGGTGGGAGCAACGAGCCGGCCGTGGACGAGGAGTGGATCACTGTCTCGGGCGGCCCGACGGGCAGTGTCCGCGCGCGCATCGTCAAGCCCGCCGGCGAGGAGGGGATCCTGCCGGTGATCCTCTACATCCACGGCGCGGGCTGGGTGTTCGGCAACGCCCACACCCACGACCGCTTGGTGCGCGAACTGGCCGTCGGCGCTAACGCCGCCGTGGTCTTCCCCGAGTACGACCTCTCCCCGGAGGCCCGCTACCCCGTCGCCATCGAGCAGAACTACACGGTCGCGCAGTGGGTCGTCCAGCAGGGCGCGTCCAAGAACCTGGACGGCGCACGGCTGGCCGTGGTCGGCGACTCTGTGGGCGGCAACATGAGCGCCGCACTGACACTGATGGCCAAGGAGCGCGGCGACGTACCGCTGGTCCAGCAGGTGCTCTTCTACCCGGTCACCGACGCGAACTTCGACACCGGCTCCTACCACCAGTTCGCCACCGGCTACTTCCTGCGCCGCGACGGCATGCAGTGGTTCTGGGACCAGTACACCAACGACGAGGACGAACGCGCCCAGATCACCGCCTCCCCGCTGCGGGCCACCACCGAGCAGCTCACCGGGCTGCCGCCGGCCCTGGTCATCACCGGCGAGGCCGACGTGCTGCGCGACGAGGGCGAGGCCTACGCCAACAAGCTGCGCCAGGCCGGCGTCCCCGTCACCGCCGTCCGCTTCCAGGGCATCATCCACGACTTCGTCATGCTCAACGCCCTCCGCGAAACCCACGCCGCCCAGGCCGCCATCACGCTGGCCACCGGCACCCTGCGCACCGCGCTCCACACGGGCTGACACCGCGTTCCGCGCTGGCCTCCAAAACCCCCCGACAACAGGGAGAACACCCGACCATGACCACAAACCCCACCCCCACAGCCGTGCTCGTGCACGGAGCCTTCGCGGACGCCGCCAGCTGGACCGGGGTCATCGCGGAACTGCAGAGCCACGGTGTCCCCGTGGTCGCGCCGCCGAACCCGCTGCGCGGTCTGGTGTCCGATGCCGCGTACATCGCGTCCGTGGCTGCTCAGATCGACGGTCCAGTGGTGCTTGTCGGCCACTCGTACGGCGGTGCGGTCATCTCCGTGGCGGGCACCGCGGAGAACGTCGTCGGACTGGTCTACGTCGCGGCGTATGTCACCGATGAGGGGGAGAGCCTGGGCGAGTTGCAGGGCCGCTTCCCCCTCTCGCCGCTCGTCAGCAACCTGAAGGAGGCGACGTACCCGGTAGCGGGATCGGAGCCTGCGGTCGAGGTCACCATCAAGGCCGAGGCGTTCCCGGACATCTTCGCCGCCGACGTCCCGGCCGCCGCCACCAAGCTCCTCGCGGTGGCGCAACGCCCACTGGCCGCCTCGGCATTCACGGAGGCGGCTCCGGCCGCCGCGTGGAAGACGAAGCCCTCTTGGGCACTCGTGGCCGGCGCGGACCAGGCGATCAACCCCGAGGTCGAGCGCTTCGGCGCGAAGCGGGCCGGGGCTACGACCGTCGAGATCGAGGGCGCCTCGCACGCAGTGGCCGTCTCCCGGCCCAAGGAGGTCGCCGAACTGATCCTCGACGCGGTGCGCGCGACGAGCTGACGAGGCGACAGACGGCCGGACTCTCCCGTCGGAGCTCTTGGTCGAGCCGTATCGGGGCTCCCGAACCGGGTGGTCGGCCGCATTCCCGGACCTGTGGGCGAGACGGTCATCCCCCCGGGACGGACGAGTTCTCCTCCATGGACGTGACCACGTAAGACTGCTGCAACAGGGCCTCTTGGCAGCTCGCCGGCTTCGACAACCGCGAGTTACCAGGAGGCCCTTCCGTCGTTCAGTGCGGCAGCGACGGCCCCGAGCTCATCGGCATCCCATCGGGACCGGACCGCGCCCTTCGGGCGCTCACACCGCAGCTGGGCGTCGGCATCCGAAAAGGGGGCCACGTCCGGTGGGAGAGCCCGGTCAGCTCGTAGGGCTCATGCGCGCGGTCGCCTGCCACTCCCGGGGGGTGGTGCCGTAGGCGAGCCGGAAGACACGGCTGAAATGGGAGGGGCTGGCGAAGCCCCATCGATGGGCCACGGCCGCCACATTTGGTGCGTGGGGAGTTTGCCGTGCCAGTTCCGTCCGGCAACGCTCCAGGCGCTGCTGCTGGATCCACCGACCCACGGTGATGCCCTCGAACTCGAAGAGTTTGTGCAGATACCTGACTGACACATGGTGGGCAGAGGCGATGTCCGCGGGAGCCAGCTCGGGGTTCTCCAAGTGCCGCAGCACGTGCTCCTTGATGCGGATCAGCATGGCATCGGCTGCCGCGGGAGCCTGTGGGCTCAGCCGCCCTTGCCGCTCCTGGATCAGGCAGACCAGCAGATCACAGGTGATCCGAGCGAGTCGGCGGCCTTGCGGCGGGGTGAGCGAGTCTGCCGCCCTGTTCAGGCGCTCCAGGTGCCCGGCAAGCAGAGCGGAGGAGGCCTCGTCTCCGCCGAAGGCCGTGGCGGTCACCGCCTGCAGATCATGGTCGGTCACCCCCAGAAGGGATCTCGGGAAGTGGAACGTGGTGAAACTGAATGCCTGCCGCAGCGTCTTGCTGAAGGGCCGCCTGGAATCGGAGAGCGAGAACTGCCCGGGGTGTACCAATGCCTCCCGCCCGTCCTGCGAACGCTCGGCGATCCCCTGGTGCAGGAGCGTCAGCATCAGATACTCCCTACCGTCCCTCGCAATCATCCGCGGGCTGCGGATGACCGTCTGTGATCCGGCCGTGACCGTAGAGATCTGTATGGAGTCCAGTTGACTGGTGCTGATCGTCGCCGCCGAAGGAGCTTCTTCGTACAGGGTCACGTCCAGAGGGACGAACGTTCTCGATACGGCGTCGTGCCAGAAAGCAGCTCGATCCGACGGGGACAGGAGCGAGGTCGACAGCATCAACGACACGCCAACTCCTTGACAAGGTCATGCGGTCGCGCAGCCCTCAGGGCCGTCACGGTCTGCTCCGCGTGGATGCGGCCTTCGGCCCCCTCCGTCATGGAACAGAGCAACCTGAGGGGGGCGGGCCACCGATCTGATCAGATCGCAGCCGGACAGGAATGACCAGGAAGAATCACAGGAAGAACTCTGCGGACAGTACCAAACCTACTGTCCGCCGCGTAGGACGAGCTCAGCTGGTGGAAGGCCCCCTATGACCAGGGCACCTACCGAGCTCGCTACGCCGCGGTGGGACCGGCTGCGGCGGAATTCTCTCGCGGGCGCGGATCAGTCACAGGGTCGTCATTCACCCCTGCTTGTGAGCTCGGCTGTGGCAGTGCCACGCGCAGGGCCACCGTTGGCCACGGTCATACCGGAGGCAACAGCCAGCAGCGCGACCAGCCGGCCCGGCACACCCTGAGACGTCTCTGCGTCAGCGAGCCGACGGGGGCTCTGAACTCGTGGCCTTGCAGACATGAGCACCTTCTTGAGGGGTGTGCCGGGAGGCCGGCTCGTGTGGAAGCGCTGTGTGCCGGCCGGCAGTCTTCGATAGGGGTACGAGAGCCAGAACGGGCATGACCCTCGCGCTTCGTCATTGACGAGGCACAAGTCGATCGGCCGCAAGGCCGGTCGGCGCTGACCGCATCGGGAGTCGGCCGGACGTCCGTGTCAGGGGCGGACGGCCGCTCGGGCGGCGTCGACGATGACGTCGGTCACCACGCCGGGCCGGGTGATGAGGGACAGGTGACCGGCATTGACCGTGGTGATGTGAGCTCCCGCACGGGTGGCCATGGCCAGCTGCTCAGCTGACGGGATGACATGGTCGGCGGTTCCGACCACAGCCCAGGAGGGGATGGTCTTCCAGGCGGGCGTACCGGAGGGTTCGGATCCTGCGCTGACCGCGAAGGGGCGCTGTCCGGCCGCCAGGAGCCGGGCTTGGGCACGGGGGACACCGTTGGCGAAGCACTCCGCGAATCCCCGGTAGGCGCCGTTGGGCGCGACCTTGAGGTAGGCGTCGTAGTCGCCCTGGGGAGCACCGGGGTACTGCACCAGGTTCAGGAACGTCGACGGGTCGGCGGTGACGCACGAACCGGGCTGGGCGGCGTTGATCTGGAACACGGTCTCGCCCTGGGCAGGAATGTAGGCGTCGTCGTAGACCAAGGCCTTGACATGGGGATTGCCCGCGGCGGCGTTGGTGATGACCACGCCGCCGTAGGAGTGGCCAGCCAGGACGATCGGCCCCTCGATGGTGGCCAGGTAGTTCTTCAGGGTCTGTGCGTCGTAGTCAACGCCGCGCAGCGGGTTGGGTGGGGCGACGACGATGTAGCCATCGTGCTGGAGGCGGCTGATCACCGGATTCCAGCTCGACGCGTCCGCCCACGCCCCATGTACGAGCACGATCGTCGGCTTGGGACCGTGGTCCTTCGTGGTGCCGGCTTGCGCGACCACTTGGGTGGCCGGCACCACCGCCCCGGCGATGGCCAGGGCGCATGCGGCGGCCAGCACGCGGGACTTAGGCAGTCGTCTTCCTCGGAGTCGCATGATGGAAGTCCTTTCGGTGGCCCTGTCATGAGGCCATGGGAGGTGAGGTCACCGAGCGCCGGTGGGGCATCGGTGCAGGCACGGTGCCGGGCACGGCCAGGACGGACAAACAAACGGAACGGCGTGTCCCGGGGAGAGCGCTGAGAGGCAGCGCGCTGCACTCGTGGCCTGTCGCTGTTGAGCCGGACCTTCCGGCAGAACGACCCGGATCACGTGCAAAGCACTCCGGTGCCGTTGCTCACACGCTAGGACCCCGGTGCGGGCAGTAGTCGCCCGCGCGCGCACCACCGCTGTACCAGCAGCGCACGGATGGCAGCGGACATACCGGCTGACGGATGACGTGGGAGTGTCGGTGCGCTGTCGCGTAGCCGGCCGGAACCCGGAACGAAGTCACCCGCTCCAGCGCCCCCGCGCACAGGTGAAAGGCCTAGTTAGCGTATTCACGCGATGTGTCGACCCAAGCCCGCTGGCAGGGTGCACAGAAAGCACACCGGCCGAGAGGCAGCGATCATGTCGCCGAGTTCATTGACACAGGAGCCCAGGCAGCTCTCGGACACCCTCTACACCACGGATTCGGTGCCCACCCATCACCGAGGGACGTACTGGCGCGAAGCCCTGTCCAGAACATTCGCCGCGGTGGACATTGCCGTCCCCGACGAGGCCTACTCGGGAACCATCCGAACCTCCCGGCTGGGCCATTTGCAGGTCGCCACGGTGGACGGCGATCCGATGCGCGTATGCCGGACTCCGGGGCTCATCGGACGAGGTGAGGACGAGCAGTTGGTCGTCACGCTCTTGGTCAGAGGTGTCGCCACATTCGAGCAGGACGCGCGTGAGGCCGGCCTGCGACCCGGGGAGATCATCTTCTACGACATGACACGCCCGATACAGATGGAATTCCCCCATGCGTTCCAGATGAAGTCGATCATCCTGCCCCGGCGGCTCCTGGGTCTGCGAGAGGCCGATCTGCAACGGATCACGGCGACACCTCTCCGCCCCGACACAACAATGGGCTCACTGCTGTCACCCTTTCTGACCAGGGTCGTGGACACGGCGGCAACGTGCCCGTCGAATACCAGCGGGGTGCTGGCCAGCAACGTCATCGACCTGCTCGCCATGCTGGCCGAGGAACGACTTCGCCAGGAGGCAGGTGACACGCCGAGCGTCACCCGGCTGCTGGAGATCCAGACATTCATCGACCGGCACCTCGCCGATCCGGACCTGACGCCGGAGGCCATAGCTCGCGCCAACCACATCTCCGTCCGCTACCTGCACAAGCTCTTCCAGACCGACGACATCACCGTCAGTCAGTGGATCCAGCGCCGCCGGCTGGAGGAGTGCCGACGCGATCTGGCCCGGTGGGAGGCGGCCGGCCTGACCATCGCCACGGTGGCGCGCAAGTGGGGATTCACCAGCGCCTCCCACTTCAGCCGGTCGTTCCGGGCCGTGTACGGGATGTCCCCCGCCGAGTGGCGGGATCCCGGGGTGCGGGGGCCTGGTACCCCCTCCTCGCCACATGGCGCGTCAAGGGTGTCGGAGGATTCAGGGGCGCGGCCACGCCGGCATGCCAACCTGCCGCCGGCCCGACGTCATGTCCAGCTCGTCGGCTAGTAGGGCTTTCCCGTAACCCCTGGCGGGCGCCGCCCTGCCGCCCAGCCCTATCAGGGCTTCTGACGGCGGCGTGACGGTGACCGAGCCACTCGACCCATGAACCGGGTGTGCGCTGAGCTGCCATTCTTGCGATAGTGGGCAGCCAGCGCGTCGTCCGCACCCGCCGGAGCCGCCACCCGGCGCCCGCGGGCGACGCCGAACGGCGGAGTCACCATTCCGCTTGGGCTGAGCCCGGCTCCGGCCGGCGAGTGGGGATCGAAAGGGGCAACGTGGCGGTGCCAGGCGGATCGACGTCCCGATCCGGTCTGCGCGGCCGAGAGGCCGAGGTCGAAGAGCTGCAGGCGCTGATCACCTCGGTGGCCCGTACCGGAAGCGGCGCGCTGACCCTGATCCGGGGCGAACCGGGTATCGGCAAGACCACACTGCTCGCCGATGCCGTCGCCCGGGCCAAGGCGGCGGGATTCTCCGTCGGCCTCGGCAAGGCCGATGAGCTGCATCACATCGTGCCGCTCTCGTCGTTCGCGGCCTGCATCCTGCACGGCGATCAGCCGCTGCTGTCCGGCGATGCCTTTGTCGATCTTGAGCGCAAATACGATCAGCGGATCTGGCTGGTGGAGCGCCTGGCGGAGGCGATCGAAGCCAGAGCCGGCAGCGTGCCGATGCTGATCGCCCTGGACGACGTGCAGTGGGCCGATCCGCTGAGCCGGTTCGCCCTGCAGCAACTGCCGGTACGCCTGCGGACCTCGCCGGTTCTGTGGATGCTGACCGGGCGACAGGGACCCGACGGGCCGGCGGAGGAGATCGTCGCAGCTGCCGCGGATGAACTGCCCACGGTCACTCTGCAGTTGGGCCCACTGTCCGGCTCGGCCATCGGTCAACTGGCCGGCGACACCCTGGGCGCAGCAGTTGACGAGCGGGTAAGGGACCTGCTCGACGGAGCAGGCGGGAACCCGTTTTTGGCGGTCGAGATGCTCGCCGGACTGCAGGCCGCCGACGGCTCAGGGGAAATCCTGCCTCCAGGGCTCGTGGTGGGCGTGCGCGGCAGACTCAGGTCCCTGCGGCCCGGCACGCTGCGCTTCCTTCAGATGGGAGCGGTGCTGGGACGCAGGTTCGGTTTCCAGGACGCCGCCGCGCTCTGCGGCCAACCGTCTGCCTCGTTGATCGATGCGCTCGATGAAGTGGTGGGCGCCGGACTCCTGGACGACGACGGCGACCAACTGGCCTTCCGGCATGATCTGCTGCGCCAGGCGGTCTACGTCGGCATTCCGCCGTCGGCCCGGAAGGCGCTGCACAGAGAGGCAGCCAACCACCTTGTTTCTGTGGGCCACCAGCCGATCGACGCGGTGTCGCACCTCCTCAGGGGCGCCCTGCCCGGCGACGAGGAAGCGGTGGCGCTGTTGCGGCGAGCCGCTGACGACGCACTGCCTGTCACGCCCGGCCTCGCGGCCGACCTTATGACACGCGCCCTGGAATTGGTGCCGTGCCCACGGCCGTCGAGGTTCGTGGTGGGTGAGCAAGCGATCGTGTGCCTGACGCGGGCCGGCAGGAATCGAGAGGCGCTGTCGACCGGCGACCGACTGCTGGCCTCAGGACCGTCCCCGAAGGTGTTCAGCCGGCTGCAGGCCGCCCTCGGCGGGACGCTGTGGAACCTGGACCGCGCCGACGAATTGCGCCGCCGGGCCGAAACGGCCCTCGCGGTCGGGGGCGCCGCGCCGGAGATCGAGGCGAGGCTGGCCGCCCTGCGCGCGCTGGCCCTGTCCCGGGGCGATGATCTTGTCCCGGCGCGTGAGGCGGGCGAAGACGCGCTGCGTGCCGCGATCGAGATCGGTGACCGCGAGGCACACGTCCTGGCTCTGTTCGGGCTCGGCGAAACCGCGCTCAACGCGGGTGAGCTTGCCATCGCACTCAGGCGCTTCACCGCGCTCAGCGCGGTCGATTCCGCTTTCCTTCCCGAGGAGATCGTCGCGTACCAGCACCTGGACGACTTCGCGTCCGGCGAGCGGCTGCTCCTGCGGTCGGCGGAGCACGCCGACTCACCCCGCCAAGCAATGCTGCTGTGGGCACAGGCTCAGCAGCATCTGGGGCTTGGCAGACTCGACGACGCCGACGCCGACTTGGTGACCATGGAGCGTCTGGAAGACGACGTACAGGGACCCGTCCAGCAGGTCAATGGTCGCGTGATCCGCTCCCGGACGGCCCTTCTGCGCGGCGACCGGGAAGCGGCGCGGCAGCACCTGGCCGCAGCGCAAGAACGACTGGCGGCCAAACCGAACCCGGGGAACACGGCCGCGGTGCGCTTCCTGGAAGCGATCCACGCCGAGGTCGACGGAGACATCGGACGTGCCATGGGAAAGATCAGGCAGGTGCAGGAGGAAGGCTTCTTCATGCGCTGGCGGCTGTTGCGCACCTGGGTCGATTCCGCGATACGCATGGCCCTGCGAGGAGCGGACCACGAACTGGCCGCGGACCTGGCCGCCCAGGCCGAAGCCCACGCCCGACGTAACCCTGCCGTGCCCACCGCCACGGGTATCGCGGCGCAGGCCCACGGGCTCGTCAACGGCGATCCCGCCCTGCTGGAACACTCCGTGGTACTACTCGAGGCGAGCCCTCGCCCACTGGTCAGAGCCGCTGCCTACGCCGACCTCGGACAGGCGCTGTTGACGGCAGGCCGGAACCCGCAGGCTGTGGAAGCCCTGACTCACGCCCACGGCGCGTTCGCCGAGTCGGGCGCCCACGCCGCCGCGGCACGCGTACGGAGGTTCCTCGACGGCGTAGGGGCCGGCAGCCGCAGGGCAGCGACCTCGCAGCGTCCCGTCCAAGGATGGGAAGCCCTCACTGCCTCGGAGAAGAAGGTCGCGCGCCTCGTCGCCGAGGGCCACACCAACCGGTCGGTCGCCGACCTGCTCACCGTCTCCCCGCACACGGTCAACACTCACCTGACCTCCGCCTTCCGCAAGCTGTCGATCAACTCCCGCGTGCAACTCGCCAACCTCGTCATGGCCTTGCCCGACAACTGAGTGGGCCGGTTGGTACGTTCACGCGATGCCCGCCCCTGCCGATCGCGCTTGAGTGGAGGACCCCCACTCAGTCGGAGGCCACCGACATGATGAAACCCACCCACGCGGCTCCGACCATCGTGCTCGTGCATGGAGCGTTCACCGACGCCTCATCCTGGGCGGGGATCACCAGCCTCCTTCACGCCGCCGGATTGACTGTGCGCGCCCCCGCGAACCCGCTGCGTGACCTGGCGCAGGACGCCGCCTACCTCAGGAGCGTGGTGCGCCGGATCAACGTCCCCGTCGTACTCGTCGGCCACGGCTACGGCGGCGCGGTCATCACCCATGCCGCTACCGACACCGACAACGTCGTGGCGTTGTGCTACGTGGCTGCGTTCGGCCTGGACCATGGAGAATGCGTCCTGGACATCACAAGCCGCTTCGCCCCGACGCCCGCGACCGACGCAACCTTCACCGCCACCTTGCCCGCCCAGAATCCCACCGCCCCGGAAGGGGAGCTGTACATCCGCAGGGACCGGTTCCCCCAGGTGTACGCCGTCGACCTGCCGCCCCGCGTCCAGAGAGTGCTGTCCGTGACGCAACGCCCGATCGCCAGGAGCGCGCTGACCGGTAGATCGGGCCCACCGGCATGGGCCTCCAAGCCGTCCTGGTACGCCATCGCGACCGCCGACCAGGTACTCAATCCCACCGCTCAGCGGTTCATGGCCCAGCGCATGGCGGCCACTGAGTACTTGCTGGACGGTTCGCACGCAGTTGTGTGGTCACAGCCCGGAGCCGTGGCAGCGATGATCAGGGAAGCCGCCTCACACGACCCCGGTTGCGGCTATGGCGAGGGGTATCCACAACGCTTTTGAGCAGGTGATGGACGTTCGGTCTGACCCATGCTCGACGCATACCGGTCAGCAGCGTCCTATAGCATCCATTCGAACAATAGGACGCGGGTATGGATCGTCTCATCGACGACCCGGACGCCTGATCTTCGTGAGGCTCGCGCTGATCGAGTCGCGGCGGGCCGTCCGGGATTGCGTATCACCTTCCTGGACCGACACTCCGGCCGCGGACGTCACTCGGGAAGGGCGCCAGCATGATCTCCCCAGCCAGACCGTCGGCACGGCGGATCACCACCCTCTTCGGAACCATCGCCTTGACACTGGCTGCCACTGGATGCGGCGGTGGTACCGGAGCCGGATCCGCCACGGGCAAGGTGACCTCCATCACCGCGCTGGACTACTACACCGACGCAACCGAACACGCCCAATGGGGCGAGCGGCTCACCGCCTGCGGCAGGACCGCCGGCGTAACGGTCGAGCAGAGAAGCGTTCCGGGGGCGTCGCTCATCCCGAAGGTCCTGCAGCAGGCGTCGTCGCGAACTCTTCCCGACCTGTTGATGCTGGACAACCCCGACCTGCAGCAGATCGCACAGAGCGGCGCGCTGACCCCGCTGGACCAGTACGGCATCGACTCCAGCGGCTTCACCAAAGGCATCCTGTCGGCAGGCACCTACCAGGGGAAGGTGTACGGACTGGCGCCCACGGTGAGCACGATCGCCCTCTTCTACAACAAGGACATGCTTTCCCAGGCCGGTGTCGCCGTACCGACCACCTGGGACGAGCTGAAGGTGGCAGCGACCAAACTGACCGGCCCGGGGCGCTACGGCATGGCGGTCGACGCAAACGCCACGTTCGAGGGCACCTGGCAGTTCCTGCCCTTCCTGTGGTCCAACGGCGGGGACGAGAAGCACTTGGACACGCCGCAGGCCGCGCAGGCACTCCAGCTGTGGGTCGACCTGGTGAAGAGCGGATCCATGTCGAAGTCGGTACTGAACTGGACCCAGGCCGATGTCCACGACCAGTTCGTCGCCGGCAAGGCAGCCATGATGGTCAACGGCCCCTGGCGGATCTCCGCGCTGAACCAGGCGAAGAACCTGCATTGGGGTGTGGCCCCCATCCCCGTCCGCCAGAACGGGCAGACTCTTGTCACACCGCTCGGCGGTGAGGTGTGGACGGTCCCGCAGACCGCTTCCAAGGCCCGGCAGGAGAAGGCCGCCCACGTACTCGCATGCCTGAACGACTCCACGCACATGCTCGCCCTGGCCAAGCAGAACTTCACCGTGCCCTCCCGCACCCCGGTGGCCTCGCAGTTCGCCGAGCAGGTCCCGTCGATGGCTGCCTTCGCCACAAGCGTTGAGCGGGCGCGAGACCGGACCGGCGAGCTCAACGTCAAGTGGCCCAAAGCAGCGGCCGCCATATACACCGCGATCCAGTCCGCGCTGACGGGCGAGCAGACTCCGGAGGAAGCGCTCAAGCATGCGCAGCAGATGGCGACCACTTCCTGATCTGTCCCCGGCCCTTCGGATGAGCACCGTGCAAGAAGACGGCGCCGGTGCCACGCGGACACCCCCCACCGGTGTGGAGCAGCGGGATGAAGACGTGCGCAGAAGGGCCAGGACCGTGGCCCGGGCACGCATCTGGGAGCGGATCGCCCATGGGATGTTCATCGTGCCCGCCGCGGCGTACCTGCTGCTGTTCTTCGGGTACCCGCTCGTCAAGAACGTCGTCATGAGCTTGCAGCAGTACACGACCACGACCTTCTACACTGGTGAGGCGCCGTTCGTGGGGCTGCAGAACTACTCAAAGATCCTTTCGTCGGACCTGTTCTCCAAGGCTCTGCTGACCACGGTCCTGTTCACCGCTGGTTCGATAGTCGGGCAGTTCGTGCTCGGCCTGGCCTTGGCCCTCTTCTTCCAGCGCCGCTTCCCGCTCGGCCGCGTTCTGCGGTCGCTGTTGTTGCTGCCGTGGCTGCTGCCGCTGGTCGTCTCCGGAACGACGTGGAAGTGGATGCTCGACACCGACACCGGTGTCATCAACGACGCGCTGCGCGACCTCCACCTCATGTCGTCCGGCATACCGTGGCTCACCGGCACCTCACAGGCGCTCGTGTCGGTGATTCTCATCAACATCTGGGTCGGAATCCCCTTCAACACCACGATTCTCTACGGCGGCCTGCAGGAGATCCCCACACATCTGTATGAGGCGGCGAAGCTGGACGGTGCCGGACCACTGGCGTCGTTCCGCCATGTGACCTGGCCGCTACTGCGGCCGGTGGTCAGCGTCGTACTGGTGCTGGGCGTGGTCTACACGGTCAAGGTGCTGGACATCATCCTCATAGTGACGGGCGGAGGGCCGGCAAACGCCACGCAGACCATCGCCACCCAGTCCTACGATCTGACCTTTCAGCAGTTCGACTTCGGGCGCGGCGCGGCGATGGGCAACGTACTCATCGTCATCTCGCTCGTCTTCGCCGTCGTCTACCTGCGCGCCAACCGGCGCGCCCAGAACAACGGAGCGGCGGCCCGGTGACGCGCGCAAGCAAACGTGGGTGGCCGTCCACCATCATCGGGATCGTCCTCCTCGCGCTCATGCTGTTTCCCGTCTACTGGATGGTGAATGCGTCCCTGCAGCCCGCCGGCAACCCACTGCAGGGAGGCTGGTTCCCCTTCCACCCGGACTTCAGCGGTTACGCCACCGCACTGCGCGATCAGGGGGACAGTCTCGTCACCAGCCTCGTCGTGTCCCTCGGCAGTGTTGCGCTCAGCCTCGGGCTCGCCGCCCCTGCGGCCTACGCGCTGGCCCAGCTCCCCGTCCGAGGAACCAACCTCGTGCTCTTCGGCGTCCTGATCACACAGATGGTGCCGAGCATCGCCATCGCCAATGCGCTGTACGTCGCTTACAACGACCTGGGACTCCTGAACTCCTACCTCGGACTGATCCTCGCGGACGCCACCGCCGGGGTGCCCTTCGCAATCATCATTCTGCGGTCGTCCATGCAAGGCATTCCCAGGGAGATCATCGAGGCCGCGCGAGTGGACGGCGCCGGGAGGCTGCGTGCCTTCCGCGCCGTCGTGCTCCCGATGAGCGCAAACTCATTGATCACTGCCGGCCTCTTCACCTTCCTCTTCACCTGGAGCGACTTCCTCTTCGCCCTCACGCTGACCACCACGGGGACCGTGCAGCCGATCACCCTGGGCATCTACCAGTACATGGGTGCTCACACGAACCAGTGGAACGCCATCATGGCCACCGCCGTTCTGGCGTCGTTCCCGGCGGCCGTGCTGCTCGTCGTGGCTCAGCGCTATGTCACCGCCGGTGCCGCCGGCGGAGCGATCAAGTGAGGGCTGGTCCCGTCTCCGGAGTGATTCCCCCACACCCGGTGAACCCGTCTGCCCGCTCGGTGGGCCGCCGGGGTCAGCCTCAGTCGAAGCGCAGGTCGGAAAGCTGCCGTTCGAGCGCGGTGATGTCGTCCTCGGGCGTCTCCTCGACCGGGCGGGCGGCCATCAGGACGGCCAGCTCGCCGGCCGCCCGCCGAATGCGTGCGGGCAGGCCCTCGGTGTACTCGTCACCGCCGGATCCCCAGTCTTCGGACGCCGCGTACACCGCGGTGGGTACGACGGTGGCGCGCAGGTAGGCGAAGAGCGGGCGCAGGGCGTGCTCAAGTACCAGGGAGTGGCGGGCTGTGCCTCCCGTCGCCGCGATGAGGACCGGCTTCCCCGTGAGGGCGTCCGGGTCGATCAGATCGAAGAAGGACTTGAACAACCCGCTGTAGGAGGCGGTGAACACGGGGGTCACGGCGATCAGGCCGTGGGCGCCCGTCACCGCGGCGAGCGCGGCGGCCAGTTGGGGCGACGGGAAACCCGTCACGAGGTTGTTGGCCACGGGGACGGCCAGTTCGCGCAACTCGATGATGTCGACCGCCACCTCGTGACCTGGGCCTTTGAGGTCGACGAGGTCGGCGCGGGCCGACTCGGCGAGACGGTCGGTGAGCAGGCGTGTGGAGGACGGGGTGCTCAGCCCCGCGGACACGGCGACGAGGTTCATCCCGCAGACACCGCCTGAACGGTCCGCAGCGACTCATGAGTGGGAGCGTCCGGCACGTCGGCCGGGCGGCCGATCGCGAACTCCTTCCGCAGAACGGGCACCACCTCTTCACCGAGGATGTCGATCTGTTCCAGGACGGTCTTCAGGGGCAGACCCGCGTGGTCCATCAGGAACAGCTGCCGCTGGTAGTCGCCGACGGTCTCGCGGAAGGACAGTGTCCGCTCGACGACCTGCTGGGGAGAGCCCACCGTCAGCGGAGTCTGCTCGGTGAACTCCTCCAGGGAGGGCCCGTGCCCGTACACCGGGGCGTTGTCAAAGTAGGGGCGGAACTCTCGTACGGCATCCTGGGAGTCCTTCCGCATGAACACTTGTCCGCCGAGGCCGACGATGGCCTGCTCGGGCCGGCCGTGACCGTGGTGCTCGTACCGTCGCCGGTACAGCTGGACCATCCGCCCCGTGTGCTCGATGGGCCAGAAGATGTTGTTGTGGAAGAAGCCGTCGCCGTAGAAAGCCGCCTGCTCGGCGATCTCGGGCGAGCGGATCGAGCCGTGCCACACGAACGGCGGTACGCCGTCCAGCGGACGGGGCGTGGACGTGAACCCCTGCAGGGGCGTGCGGAACGTGCCCTCCCAGTCCACCACGTCCTCGCGCCACAGCCGGTGCAGCAGCGCGTAGTTCTCCTTGGCGAGGTTGAGGCCCTGCCGGATGTCCTGGCCGAACCACGGATACACCGGGCCGGAGTTGCCGCGCCCCAACATCAGGTCGACCCGGCCGTCGGCCAGATGCTGGAGCATCGCGTAATCCTCGGCGATCTTCACCGGGTCGTTGGTGGTGATCAGCGTCGTGGCAGTGGAGAGGATCAACTTCTCGGTACGGGCGGCGATGTAGCCGAGCATCGTGGTCGGTGATGACGGCACGAACGGCGGGTTGTGATGCTCACCGGTCGCGAAGACATCCAGTCCGACCTCCTCCGCCTTCAGCGCGATGGCGACCATCGCCTTGATGCGTTCGCGCTCCGACGGGGTACGGCCGTTGGTCGGATCGGGGGTCACGTCCCCCACCGAGAAAATTCCGAACTGCATGGGGGCCTCTTCGTTCCGGCAACTGTGTGGATACCGGAAATGTAGGCACCGGTCGGACGGCCGTCATGCCTGTGCGTGCAGGAGCGCTTGCCCCTCAGTGCCCTCTCTTCGAGGGTGCGTACTCACGACGAGCGGAGAGCTCCCGTGGGCGACATTTGAGCGGCCCGCAGCGCGGGGTACAGCCCAGCCACGGTGCCGACCACCACGGCTACTGCCGGCCCTGCCAACACCCAGACGGTGGGAACCACGGCAGGCCATTCCTGTACGGCTGCGTATGCGTACACCACGGTGACCCCTACGGCCGCCCCACCCAAGCCGCCGAACAGGCCGAGCAATACTGCCTCGATCAAGAACTGCAGGGTGATCTGTCCCCGGCGCGCCCCCAACGCGCGACGAAGTCCCACCTCGCCACGCCGCTCCATGACGCTGACCACCATGGTGTTCGCGATCCCCACTCCGCCGACCAGCAAGGCGACGCCCGCGAGGGAGAGTACGAGGCCGGTGAGGGTGGTGTTCGTTTCAGCGCGCGCTTTGAGCAGGTCAGAGGGACGGGAGACGGCAACCATGGACGGCTGGGCCGGGTTGGCAGTGGCTGCGGCGACCCCCTGTACATCGCTTACCCGCTCGGGATTGACGCGCAGGTAGACAGGAGCCTTTTCCAACCTGATGGCGCGACAGGATGACTACGGAGGCGGGCTGTACGAAGTGGTGAAGCTCCTGGTAGACGGGTTGTCGACCAAGATCAACCATGTCGCCAGGAGCTTCCGTGCTTGCTTACCCATCGGGCATCGATCTGTCCAGTTCGACCCGGCGGTGCCTCGCCCGCAAGTTGTCCACCCATCGGCGCCAGATCGGCAGCCGATGGCGACGCCTGACCGCGGGCCACCAAGCGCTGCTCGCGTTGGCGCATCTGCGTTGCGGGGACACCTAGGCCCAGCTCGCCGCCTCATTCAAGGTCGGCATCGCCACCGTCCACCGCTACGTCCGCGAGGCTGTGGACATCCTCGCCGCCGAGGACCCCACGCTCGCCGATGCCGTCGAGACCGCCAGGGCGAAGGCGTTCGTCATCCTGGACGGCACGCTGCTGTCCATCGACCGCATCGCGGCCGACCGCCCGTACTACTCCGGCTGTGAGTATGGGTGTGCCGTCCCGACGCGGGGCCTGACTCGTACTCTGGCTGGCCCTTGGTGCCTGGTGTTTGATCTGTCGGCCACCGCGTCGGGGCGGTGCGTGCTGGCACCGGGCACTTTCCGTCGAACACAGGGGCTTGGCCGCGCCGTGATCCAGGGTTGAGGTTCACGGCTGCGTTGTATGGATACTGGCTGGCATGCGCATCGACCTTGATCCCGCGGACGTGGACCGGACCGCCTTCTACAAGCTCCTGACCTCGGTGGTTGTGCCTCGGCCGATCGCTTGGGTGTCGACCGTCAGCCCGGACGGCCTGACCGACAATCTCGCGCCGCACAGCTTCTTCACCGTGGCCTGTGTCAGTCCGCCGATCGTGCAGTTCACGTCGGTCGGGCGGAAGGACTCGTTGCGCAATATCGAGGGGACGGGGGAGTTCGTTGTGAACTTTGCGCCGGAGCATCTCTTCGAGCAGATCAATGCGACGGCGACGGACTTTCCGGCCGGGGTGAGTGAGTTCGATGCGGTGGGGATCGCTCGGGAGCCGAGTCTGCGGGTGAAGCCGCCGCGGGTGGCGGCGTCGCCGGTGGCGTTGGAGTGCGAGATGCACAGCATGCTGCGGATGGGGGACTCGACGGTGGTGTTCGGGCGGGTCGTGCATGCGGCGGTGTCCGAGGCGGTGCTGGTCGACGGTCATCCTGAGGTGCGGAAGCTGCAGCCGTTGTCGCGGTTGGGGAAGGACGAGTGGGGTGCGCTCGGGGAGATCCTGGAGATCTCCCGGATCCGGTTCGAGGACTGGCCAGGTGCCGGGGGCTGAGCGTGCGTCACATGGATCGCCCGTAGCCCGGTTGGGCTGACGCGGTTGCCTCCCATGGGTGACTGCTGTCGCAGGTCCCACAGATGCGTGGTGGGATCAAACGACAGTCGGATTTCCTGATGATGGAGTCGCGTCGATGACGATCCGCACACGACACGGGGCACTGGCCATGGCCGCCGCTCTGCTCGGAACCGTTGCTGTCAGTGCCTGTGGCGGTGCTGCCGGGCCGCAGGCCGGGCCGGTATCGAAGGGGGACATCGGGCAGGCGGGCTCGTCCGGTGCCGCGTCGCAGCTGAAGGGGTTCACGCTCGTCGCCTCCGGGGACGTCCTGCCCCATGCGGTGATCATCCGTCAGGCGCAGAAGGATGCCGGAGGACACGGCTACGACTTCCACAAGATGCTCGCGGGCGTGAAGCCGGTGGTCAGCACGGCAGATTTGGCGGTCTGTCATATGGAGACCGTGTACGGCGGGAAGGACGGCCCCTTCACCGGCTATCCGACGTTCAAGTCGCCGCCGCAGGTCGCCCAGGCGCTCAAGGACACCGGGTACGACTCCTGCTCCACGGCCTCCAACCACACGCTGGACGACGGTGCGGACGGGGTGCAGCACACGCTCGACGCCATGGACGCGGTCGGCGTCCGGCACGCCGGATCGGCCCGTACCGCCGCCGAGGCCGGCAAGCCGGCGCTGCTGAAGGCGGGGAGTGCCACCGTCGCACAGCTCGCCTATACCTACGACACCAACGGGTTCCCGCAGCCCGAGGGTCACCCGTGGGCGGTCAATCTCATCGATCCCGACCGGATCATCGCCGACGCGCGGGCCGCCCGGAAGGCCGGGGCGGACGTGGTGCTGGTGAGTCTGCACTGGGGAACCGAGTGGCAGGACGATCCGGACGAGATGCAGCTGACCGTCGCCAAGCAGCTCACCGCGGCGCGGACCGGCGGGCGCCCGGACATCGATCTGATCCTGGGCACCCATGCCCACATTCCGCAGGCGTACGAGAAGGTCAACGGCACCTGGGTCGTCTACGGGATGGGCGACCAGGTCGCCGGGGAGATGTTCAACTACGACGACAAGCAGGACCCGCGCGGCAACATGGGGTCCATCGCCCGGTTCACCTTCGCCCCGCCCGCGACGGCCGGACAGCGGTGGACCGTGCGCAAGGCCGAGTTCATTCCGCAGCTGATGGACCTCGGAGCGCCGTACCGCGTCGTGACCCTCAATGACGCGCTGCGCCAGAACCCGCACCGCGCCGACTACCTCAGGGCTCGTGATCACATCCGCACCATGGTCCTGAGCCGTGGCGGTGCTGCCGCCGGGCTCACCATGGTCCCCTGACTGCGTCTCGGGAGTCTGGGGCCAGTAGCCAGTAGCCAGTAGCCAGGGGATCAGGAGACGGCGATCCCGGCGGCGCGGGCCAGCAGGTGGGCGGTCCGCGTTCCGGCATCGACGGCGTGAGCGGCCGTACTGGGCAGGCAGCGCTGGTGTTCCACGCTGTACTCGGTCAGGACGATGCCGGCGTGGTCGGTCGCGAGCTCTTCGAGCGGCGCCGGCCAGCCGCGTTCCTCCAGCGCGTCGCGCAGCTCACGTGACTGCTCGATGTCCGTGATCGGATCGATGGTGCCGTGCACCAGGTGGACCGGAATCGGCGGCACCGGGTCACCGGCCCGGGATGCGTCCTCGATCGGGACGGTGCCCGTGGTCGGCGCCGCGGAGCGGTATCCGCCGGCGATGCCCACGACGGCTCGCGGTCGCCAGCCGTCGAGCGCGGCGGGGTTGAGGGCGACGCCCAGTACGGCGTTGGCGCCCAGCGACCAGCCCGCCAGAACCATCCGCTCCGCGTCCCCGCCGAAGCGGGCCGCGTTCTCGCGCACGAACGCCACCGATTCGGCCAACTGCGTCCGGCCGCCGTCAGGAGCGTCGGGACGCCAGTCCGGTACGAAGGTGACGACTCCGAGCCGCGCGGCGCTCCGGGCGAGCGGCGCGAGCACGTCCCGTTCATCGGGGCCGCGACCGTGCCAGAGCAGCACCACGGGTGCAGCCGACGACGAGGGCGCGGGACGGTGGACATCCATGCGCCGGCCACTGGTCCCGTAGCCGAGCTCGGTCACCACATCAACGTCCGCCGTCACGGCGCTACCCCCGCATCGTCACATCACTGGCTACGAACTCTGCGAACGACGTCCGGGGCTGCATCGCCCCATGATCCGTTCCTGCTCGGCCCACGGTACCTGGAACCGCCGTTACCCGACTCACGTCGAAGGGATACGCCGCCGGGGCGTGGTCATGGAGGAACCGTCATGCGCAGCCGTGCCGCTCTTGTCAGTTCAGCTCTGTTGTTAGGTGTGTCTCTCACGGTCGCGGGGTGTGGCGCCGAGGGGGTGCGGACGGCGTCGGACGCGCCCGCCGGCAAGGACGTGCTGGTGACCGAGGGCGCCGGGCGTCCGGACGGAGCGGGCGCGCGGAGGGCGGCCGAAGTGGCCAAGGCCTGGGCGGGATCGGCGGCGGAACGCGCGTGGCGCGAGGGATACCGACCGCTCGACCAGGCGGAGTGGCTTCCGCCGGACGCGTTCCGCAGCGGGGAGGACAAGGCCGCGTTCGCCAGCGGGCACCTCGACCTCGCCACTCAGCTCCCGGCGTCCGGGCCCGACGGCCCGGAGGGAACGGTGACGTGGCCGGACGGATCGTCGGCGAAGCGACCGTTGTTGTCGGCACGTCAGGTATTCGACGGGATCGTGCGGAACAAGTCGGCGTGTCAGGGAGCGGATTGCAACGGGCGGCTGCGGGTGACCGGAGTCAAGGCGGCCACCCGAACACTGGCGACGAGTCGCGGCCGGGCCACCATCCCCGTCTGGGAGTTCACGATCGAGGGCTACGCTCAGCCGTTCGCCTATCCGGCCGTGGCCCCCGATCAGCCGCCGCGGTCGGACCGTCCAGCGCCTCGCATCGACGGTGTGAGCTCGGCGGGGGGCTGGAACGGACTCTCGTCCGACGGCCTCGTCCTCAACGTCGGGGTGTCGCACGGGTCGTGCGTGAAGGCCCTGCCCGGCCAGGTGTACGAGACGAAGGACGTCGTCGTCCTCATCGGCCGTGTCGGGCAGTTGCCCAAGGGCACGATGTGCAACGCGGATCTGCGGGTGACGCCCGTGCAGTTCCGCTTGTCGCGCCCACTGGGCACCCGGACCGTGCTCGACGCCGTGACCGGGGACCCCATGGTGCTGATGACGCCAGGGGCGGTGGCCCAGTAGTCGGCCTTGCGGACGGCCGGTGCCGCGGGGAGCACGGCTGAGCAAATAGGCAGAGGCTTCTCTGCAGATATCCCTTTGCAGAGAAGCCTCTGCAACCTATGATTGCGGCCATGGCCGATGAATCCGCACGTCCATCGCTCCCGTCCGAGGCCGCGCCCGAGTCCGGGCCCCCTTCCGAATCCGCGTCCGATCCGGAGAAGACCGTCCGGCACATCGACGCCCGCAGCCTTCGCGGGCTCGCGCATCCGCTGCGCATGCGGATGCTCGAACTGCTGAACCTCGACGGGCCCGCCACCTCGACCGGGCTCGCCGAACGGCTGGGTGAGAACACCGGCACCGTCAGCTGGCATCTGCGTCAGCTCGCCGAGCACGGTTTCATCGAGGAGGTGGTGGGGCGGGGCACCAAGCGAGAGCGCTGGTGGCAGGCGGTCAAGGAGCGGCGCACGCTCGACACCACGCAGTTCCGCTACGACCCCGACACCCGGGGCGCGCTCTCCGTCTACATGCACGAACTGATCCAGCAGACGTTCTCCCGGGTCGCCGACTACCTCGCCGACGACTGGGAGGGCCCATGGCAGGGCATCGGCACGCTCGTCGACCGATCCGACCTGCGGCTGACGCCTGCTCAGCTGTCGTCGCTCAACGCGGAGTTGATGTCCGTCATCGACCGGCACACCCCGGCTCCCGACGCGGAGCCCGGCGAGGACGCGCTGCCCGTCATCGTTCAGCTCCAGTCATTCCCCCGCAAGGAGCGTGGCGGCGCATGAACCAGGGCACGGACAACGGTCTGCGCGAAAACAGGCGCTCCGACGAAGACACGCGCCCGGACGACGAGCTTCGTTCGGACGGCACCACGCGCTCCGACGACGGCATACGTGGCGGGCTGCTGCGCCGGCACCGCGACTTCCGGCTGCTGTGGTGCGGTGAGACGGCCGGCAAGTTCGGCGCGTCCGTCACCGGAGTGACGATGCCACTCGTCGCCGTCACCACGTTGCACGCCACCACCTTCCAGGTCGGCGTGCTGACAGCCGCCACCTGGCTTCCGTGGCTGATCATCGGCCTTCCCGTCGGCGTCTGGGTGGACCGGATGCGGCGCCGCCCGATCATGCTCATAGCGGCGGCGGTCTCCCTGCTCCTCTACCTCAGCATCCCGGTCGCCGCCTGGTCCGGTGCGCTGAGCATCGGGCTGCTGCTCGCCGTCGCCCTGCTGACGGGTACGGCCGTGGTCTTCTTCCAGACCGCCTACACGGCCTACCTTCCCAGCATCCTGGCGCCGGCCGACCAACCCGAAGGCAACGCCAAGCTGCACGGGAGTGCGTCGGCCGCGCAGATCGCGGGTCTCGGATCCGGCGGTCTGATCGCCCAGTTGGCGGGCGCGGTCAACGGGATGTTCGCCAACGCCGCGACGTTCCTCGTCTCGCTGCTCTGCCTGTCGGGCATCCGGCACCGCGAACCGCGCGCCGTCAGGACCGAACGTCCGCCCAGGGCGCTGGTCAAGGAGGTCGGGGAGGGGCTTCGGCTGGCCACCCGCGATCCCTGGATCCGCAGCCTGACGCTCTTCGGAGCGACCTCCAACCTCGCGCTGATGGGCTTCCAGTCGATCCTGGTGGTCTTCCTGGTGCGGGAGGTCGGCGTGGGCTCCGGTACGGTCGGCGCGCTGATCGCGGCCGCCGGCAGCGGCGGGGTCGCCGGTGCGTTCGCCGCCCGCCGGGTCGCCGCCCGTGTGGGTACGGCGCGCGCCACGCTCCTGTTCGAGCTGGGGTTCGCGGTGTTCGCGCTGCTCATTCCGCTCACCGTCGGCGGTGCGGGGGTGCTGCTCTACGTGGCGGGCGGCTTCTGCGTCTCCGCCGGGGTGGTGGCGGGCAATGTCATCAAGGCGGGCTTCCAGCAGAGCTATTGCCCGCCGGAGCTGCTCGGCCGACTCACCGCGAGCACGTCGTTCATCAACTTCGGTACGATCCCGCTGGGGGCGCTGCTCGGCGGCACGCTGGGTACCGTACTCGGCCTCCGTGCCGCCATGTGGATCACGACGGCAGGGGTCCCGCTCGCCGGTCTGATCCTGGTCTTCTCGCCGGTGCGCAGTACCCGCGACCTGCCCACGTCACCGCTGTCCGGCACCCGATCCGCCGCGCTCCCGCACTGATCCGCCCCGTGGTTCGTCAGGCGTCGGCACGGCTGTCGTAGGACTCGCGCGCCGCGTCGACCGCCTCGATGTGCTGCTCGGCCCAGTCCTTCACCGCGCGCATCACGGGCAGCAGAGTCTCACCGAGTGGTGTCAGTTCGTAGTCGACGCGGATCGGCACGGTCGGCGTGACGGTCCGGCTGACGAGACCGTCGCGTTCGAGGGCGCGCAGCGTCTGGGTGAGCATCTTCTGGCTGACGCCCGCGACACGGCGCGCGAGATCGCCGTACCGCATCGGGCCGTCGGCGAGTGCGCTGAGCAGCAGGCTGACCCACTTGTCGCTGATGCGGTCGAGCAGCCGCCGCGCCGGGCAGGTGGCGAGGTAGGCGTCGTACTCCTGCCGGGCCTCGGCCCGGACCTCGGCGGCGGTTCGTGTCGGCATGGTGCGTCCCTCAGGGTGCGTTGGGCACTCTCAAGTGCGTACTTCCTGAAGGAGAGTAGCTCTCTCTAGGTTGGTGATCGAGGCCCTGCGCGGGCCGTTTCCTCGTCATTGATCTACGGAGGTTCGCCGTGCGCGCACTGATCGCCCGATTTACCGACGGCTCCGACGGCTCCGATGGTTCCGGAGGTTCCGGAGGTTCCGGTGGCTCTCACGGGACGCTTGAGGTCGTCGACGCGCCGGTGCCAAAGGTCGGCGCCGGGCAACTGCGGATCGCGGTCGAGGCCGCCGCCGTCAATCCCGTCGATCTCCTCGTGTCGGCCGGGGCGCCGGTCGCCGCCGGGCTCGTCGGTGCCCGGCCGGTCTTCGGCCTCGGCTGGGACGTTGCCGGGACGGTCGACGCCGTCGGCCCCGGCGTGACGGCGTTCGCGCCCGGCGACCGGGTCATCGGACTCCAGGACCGGCTGGACGTCCGCACCGGCGCCCAGGCGGAGTTCGTCGTCCTCGACGCGGACGCCGTCGCCTCCGCTCCCGCCGGGATTCCGCCCGAGGCTGCGGCGACCCTGCCGCTCAACGCACTGACCGCGGATCTGGCGCTCGACGTGCTCGGCGCGCTCGGCCTGGCGTCCGGCGGAACACTGCTGGTCACCGGGGCGGCCGGGGCCCTGGGCGGGTACGCCGTCGAGTTGGCGGCACTCCGGGGGCTGCGGGTCGTCGCGGTCGCGGGTGCGGCGGACGAATCCTCGGTCCGGGCGCTGGGGGCCGCGTACTTCGTCGGACGGGGACCAGAACTGGCCGACAGGGTCAGGGAGTTGGTACCGGGTGGGGCCGACGCCGCGCTGGACGCGGCGATGCTGCGGGCCGATGCCCTGGACGCGGTGCGTGGCGGCGGCGCGTTCGCCTCCGTCAACGCGGGCGCCGGGCCGGTGCCTCTGCGCGGAATCAATGTCCGCGACGTATGGGTGCGGGCGGACGGCGCGCGGCTCGCCGAACTGGCCCGGCTCGCGGAGACGGGCGCGCTCACCCCGCGCGTCGCGGGGGTGCTGCCGCTGGAGCGCGCGGCGGAGGCGCACGCGCGCATGTCGGAGGGCGGAGTACGGGGCCGGTGGGTGCTGGTGCCGTAGGGCGCGCGGCGACGTCCGCTCTCCACCCTTTCGTGTTCCGCCCTCCCGTCAGTACTTCAGGACCGCCCACACCAGCGCGCCGGCGACGGCCGCGGCGTAGCAGCCCGCTGCCGTGACGACCGCCCGGTACCGGGCTCCCGGACTCCAGGAAGTCAGCGACAACAGCCAGGCCAGCGCCGGGAGAACCAGGATGGCGTGCAGGCTGACGCCGTGCAGCGGCTTGACGGAGGCGGTGCTGCGGTAGCCGGCTGCCTGGTGGCCGGTGCGGGTCAGGACGACGCCGCGCGCGATCATCGCCGCGCCCGACAGGAGTCCGATGAGCAGGATGGCGAAACCGGTGCGCAGCGCGAGCGGCATACCGGTCGGCCCCTCGGGGCGTCGGGTGAACGAGACGACCGCGAACGCGGAGAGGATGACGACGAGCAGCGCGCCGCCGACGGCGAGGGACATGGACACCGAGGTGTTGAAAGGTGACTCCATGTTGAAGTGCGACGGCACGCGGCGCCACGCCTGGAGCGTGATGCCGCCGACCTCCAGTACGCAGTCGGCCGCGAACAGGGTGAGCAGCACGGCGCGGGTGCGGGCGCCCATCCGCAGATACGACGTCACGCAGGTGATCGCGATCAGCGTCAGACCGAAGGAGAGCCCGAAGGTGAAGGGCTTCCGCCAGGAGACCGGCCCCTCCCACGGACCCCCGTCGACGGCGAACACCCCCAGGTGCACCAGCCCGGAGACGACGAGAACGGCGCCGGTCACGTAACAGAGCCGTTCGCTCCTCCTCGCCACCCGCCACCCTTCTCCCCGCCGCATCGCGGGCGGCGCTCCGGTCGCTCCCGGCGGGTTCGTGCGCGTCGCAGGGTCGGGCTGGGGCACTGCCGCTCGCGCATGCATGGGACAACTCCTGGCGGAACGTGGGAGGGGGTTGGGTGGGCCGGAGGCCGGGTGAGCTGGGAGACAGGGCGAGCCGGGAGACAGGGCGCGATGTCAGAAGCGGACCGTGGACTCCGTGCGGCGGCTCATCCGCAGTACGGAGACGGCGCCGGCTATGACGATGCCCAGCAGAGCGGCGAGCTGCACCACCGTCGAGGCGATGAGGAGGCCGTTGCCCGACCCGAGGTGATCGCCCGTGTTCGGCGTCGTGAACGATCCGATGCCGATGAACAGGCCGACGGCCGTCGCGATCGCGGCGGTCCAGAGGCGCGGACGCCAGGCCAGCAGCCCGGCCGCGACCACCGGAATGACGGCGCCGGGCGGCACGACCGGGTAGTCCGCGCCGCTGCCATCTGTACGGGAATCGACGCCGCCATCAGGACCAGCAGGGCGAGGGTGATTTTGACGGGTCCACGATGGGTTTCCATACCCCCAAGAATCCCGAGCGGCCGTCCGGGTGTCGTCGTCCGGCCGAAGGCACCCGATCTACGCCCGGGGGAGTAGTGGGGGCGGACCAGGACAGGGTGGACCCAAGACAGGGTGCACCAAGACAGACCGGATCAAGGCAGGGTGGACCGTGGCCTTTCCATGGGTCCGACGGTCCGACGGTTCAGATGGATGGGCTGGGCGGATGGACGGGAAATGGATGGCCGGGAGCGCTGGTTACGCGGCGTTCGCGCGTTCGGCGCGGCGCGCCGTCAGATAGGCGTCCCGGAGGCGGGCGAGTTCCGTGAGTTCGGCGGGTGTCCAGGATCGGTCGCCGTGCGCCTGGACATAGGCGCGCAGTCGATCATTCGCATGGGTCGAGAGTGTGCCGCGCATGCGATAAGACTATGGGTCCTCAGCGGCGATCGGAATCCAGCTGCCAGGAACGGCATATGCGACCTCGGAACGGCGCGGCATTCCGGGCCCGGCCGGAACCCTCGTACGCTGACAAGGTGATCGAGGCAATGGTGTTCGATATCGGCGAGACTCTCATCAGTGATACCCGGTACTGGGAGTCATGGGCCGACTGGCTCGGAATTCCGCGGCATACGATGTCCGCCCTGGTCGGCGCCGTTGTGTCCCAAGGCCGCGACAACGCGGACGCGTTGCGGCTCATTCGTCCCGGGCTCGATCTCCCGGCCGCCCACGCTGCCCGCCGGACCGCTGGCCGCGGCGAGTTCCTCGACGAATCCGATCTCTACCCGGATGTGCGTCCGGCGCTGGGCGGGTTGCGGAAGCTCGGAATCCGGGTGCTGGTCGCGGGTAACCAATCGGCGCGCACTGGTGAGCTGTTGCGCGGTCTGGACCTGCCTGCCGACGTGATCGCGACGTCCGAGGAGTGGGGTGTCGCCAAGCCCAGCCCGGAATTCTTCGCCCGGGTCGTCGAGTTGGCGCAGGCCGAGCCGCACGAGATCGTCTATGTCGGGGACCATCCGGCCAACGACG
Source organism: Streptomyces sp. SID13666 (assembly GCF_010548325.1). Taxonomy (NCBI): domain Bacteria; kingdom Bacillati; phylum Actinomycetota; class Actinomycetes; order Kitasatosporales; family Streptomycetaceae; genus Streptomyces; species Streptomyces sp. SID13666. The sequence continues at coordinate 98,879 of NZ_JAAGLX010000022.1, forward strand.
TCTTCCCGGCGAAGCACGCCGGACTGCGGGTCGCGCATCTGCGGCGCGGGCCGTGGGGACATCTGTGGGCGGACGATCCGGAGACGGTCCGGGTGGCCGACTGGCGCATCGGTTCCCTGACCGATCTGAGTTCGATCGTCTCGACCTGGAACGTCTCTGCCTAGAACGTGCCACTGACCCCTGGGCCCAACATTCCAGTTAACACCACGGCGGTTGCGGTGGAACCGTATTCGCGGGAGGGCGGGAAATCGACGCCGTCGATCTGGGATTGTGCAGCGGGACCTTCTGGGCAGGATCTGTGGGTGGCGCGTTAATTCGTGGAGTGGTGATCGCCGGATCCGGTGCACCGTTCGAATTTCTGTCGCGCACAAGTACATATGTTCGGCTCGTAGTTCGTAGTTCGTAGGAGCGAGATGGCAGCAGCGCAGTGGAATCGGCTGATGGACCACGTCATGGCGGTCCCGGAGCGGACCTACGAAGGTTGGAACAGTCACGACGGCTGGGACAACCACACCGAATTCGGGGTGGAGTTCGGCGAGGACGGGTACTCCTGGTGCGTCATGTGGGAATGGGACATGTACCACGACATGGGGCTCGACGCGATCGTGCCCAAGGTCGACAACGTCTCGGCCTTCACCGCCTGGGCGCAGCAGCGCGGCCAGTGGAGCGAGTATCCGAGCATCGGTGCCTGGGTGAACCTCGGCAACGGTGCCCACACCGAGATCGTGACGGGCTTCGACGCCGTCAACATCCGCACCAAGGGCGGTAACTCGATCAAGGAGGGTGCCGCCGACAACGGGCAGGGCAACGGTGTCTGGTCGCACACCACCGCCCGCCGTTCGTCCCGCGTCGTCGGGTACTTCGCCCCGCGCTTCCCGGACGGCGTGTGCCCGCCCACCGCCGACCCCAGCGATCACCGCGGCGGCAAGGCCGTCGCCTCGTACCACTGGACACCACCGTCGACACCGGGAGCGCCCGCGTTTCCCGGGCGGCAGTACTTCGTACTGGGGGCGAGCAGCGACTACGCGCTGCAGCTGCAGACGTGGCTGCAGCGCGGCGACTGGGGGCCGCCGTACAAGGTCGGCCCCAGCCGCACCATGTCCCAGCTTGATCTGATCAAGGTCAAGGCGCTGCAGCAGCACTACCTCTCCGTCCTGGGCCCGGCCGACGGGCTCACCGGTCCCAGGACGTGGCAGTACGCGTACGAGATCGCCTACGGTCTCCGGGCGAAGTGATCCGGGCGGTCTCGGTGGAGGCGGCTGTGCGGGACGAGGTCGGATAATGTGCGAGGTGAGAGTGCCGGACCCAGTCGTTCAGCGATGCGGAGACGCAGCCACCGTGCCGGCGGCCGCGGTCGGCACCGCCGCTGCGTAACAGGAGACCGAGCACGTTGTCTGAGAACCGCGAACGTACACAGGCCGAGCCGGAGCCCGGTTCGGGGCCGGAGGCCGGCCCCGGTGGCGGGCCGGCCGCCCTGCGCGCCGACTGCGGGAGCTGCTTCGCGCTGTGCTGTGTCGTGCCGGCGTTCTCCGCCTCCGTCGACTTCGCGATCAACAAGAACGCCGGCCAGGCCTGCCCCAATCTGCAGCAGGACTTCCGCTGCGGCATGCACACCCGCCTCAGGGACAAGGGCTTCCGGGGCTGCACCGTCTACGACTGCTTCGGCGCCGGGCAGAAGGTCTCGCAGGTCACCTTCGGTGGCCAGGACTGGCGGCAGGCACCGCGCACGGCGAAGCAGATGTTCCAGGTCTTCCCCGTCATGCGGGATCTGCATGAGCTGCTCTGGTACCTGACCGAGGCGCTGACGCTGCGGCCGGCCCGCTCCCTGCACGCGGAGCTCGGGGCCGCGCTGGAGGAGACCGAACGCCTCACCCGGTACAACCCCGAGCTCCTCGTGGAGCTGGACGTTCCGGCCCACCGCAGGGACGTGAACGCCCTGCTGCTGCGGGCCAGCGAACTCGTGCGTGCCGAGGTCCGGGGCAAGAAGAAGGACCGCAGAGGAGCCGACCTCATCGGCGCCCGGCTCAAGGGCGCCGACCTGAGGGGCGCCAACCTGCGCGGGGCGTATCTCATCGGGGCCGACCTCTCGGGCGCCGATCTGCGGACGGCCGACGTGATCGGCGCCGACTTCCGGGACGCGGACCTGCGCGGCGCCGACCTCACCGGGGCCATCTTCCTCATCCAGTCCCAACTGGACGCGGCGCGCGGGGACGCCGGAACGAAGCTGCCGCCCGCGCTCAGCCACCCGGAACGCTGGTAGGCCCCACGCCGCACTGCCTGCCTCGGACGAGGCTCAGGCCCGTCCTATCCGGTCACGTCGAGAGCGGTGCCGTAGAGCCGGTCGACCTTCAGCCGGATGACGAGCCGCTGCTCCGCTACGAGCTGTGCGAGGAACGGCCCCTCGTCCGCCGGACGGGCCGAGGCCGGCAGCATGGCGAGCAGCTCGCGCCCGACGGCGTCGCCCGCCTCGGTCGTGATCTCCGAGACCTCGGCCTCGCCCTCCGCGACGGCGAACGACCAGTGGTCCTCGCTGGAGACGTGCAGCGCGGCCCGTGAATCGTTCCTGAGCTGGCGCACCTTGACGCGGTCGGCGGTGGTCGAGAAGCGGACGATCCGGGACTCGGGATCCCAGTGGTAGAGCATGGTCGTCAGATGCGGGTGCCCGCTGCGCTTGTTGGTGGCCAGGACCCCGAACTGATGCGTGGCGAGCAGCGCGGAGAGCGCGTCGTCCGCCAGGACCCGGGGGCCCGGGCCGCTCTTCTCGTCGGTCATGTGGACTCCCCAACTTCCGGCGTACGGAGGCTCGTGATCGGAGAAGGTCCTGTGGTCCTCGTGGTCCAGACCTCCCATGGCCAGCTCAACGAGCGGCACCCGTCAAGGATGTGCCGGATCTGCGGGCCCGTCAAAGGGGCCGGCGCCGGGTGCGCCTTCCGTCCTATCCCTCCTCTCCGTCCTGTCCGCCGAGGACGGAGGTGGGATCACCGGTGTACCAGAGGTTGTCGATGTGGGGTGTGCTGACGCCCGCGGGCTGTCCCATCGCGTAGGCCCCGCAGACAGAAGCCGCCCACACCGGCTGGCGGTGTGGGCGGCGGGACGGTCGTCGGGTGCGGGGCGGCCGGTGGACGGCGGCCCGGCAGGAGGGTCAGTCGCTACGCGGCTTTCCGGTAATGGGCGCGCTGCGCTGCCAGGAACGCGGACCGCAGGCGTTCGAGCTCGGCGAGCTCGGCCGGGGTCCAGGCACGGGAACCGTGCGCGTGAAGGTAGGCGCGGAGGGCGTCGTTCGCCTCGGCCACAGGTGTTGCATGCATACCGATCAGGTTACGGTGCGCCGGTGGTCGCTCCGACCAATCCAGCAGGAATTGCGTGTGCGAATGGTCACGCTGCGGAAGGTCGCCCGGTCGGAGCGGCGCCCCGCGGCCGGTGGCCCGGGCCGGGGCCCGTGCGGCGCGGACCTCACGGATCCGGTTACTCGAACGCGGCGGCCTTGACGTCCAGCACACCGGCTCCCACCAGTGCGAAGAGCACGACGCCGAGCAGGACGCGGTAGATCACGAAGGGCATGAAGCTCTTGGTGGAGATGTACCGCATGAACCAGGTGATGACGGCGTATCCGACGCCGAACGCGATGACGGTGGCGAGGATCGTCGGTCCCCAGGAGAGATGTGAGTCACCACCGACGTCCTTGGGCTCGAAGACCCCGGACGCCAGGACCGCGGGGATGGCGAGCAGGAAGGAGTACCGGGCCGCGGCCTCGCGGGTGTGGCCGAGGAAGAGGCCGCCGCTGATGGTGGCGCCGGAGCGGGGGACGCCCGGGATCAGGGCCATCGCCTGGCAGAGGCCGTAGACCAGGCCGTCGCGGGTGGTGAGGTCGCGCAGCGTCTTGCGGGGCGGTGCGGCGCGGTGCCGACCGCCCTGGTCGTCGGGGCCGCCGCGGGCGGCGAGGCGGTCGGCGACGCCGAGGACCAGGCCCATGACGATCAGGTCGTCGGGCGGTGGAGAGCGGTGCCGGGACGTCGGTCCGCGTGGGACACGTTCGCCGGTGCCGGAACGTCGGTCCGTGCTGAAGCGTCAGCCGGTGCCGGAACGGCTGGAACGGCTGGAACGGCTGGGACGGCTGGGACGGCTGGGACGGCAGCCTGTGCTGGCCATCCCGGTGCAGGAAGGTCAGGCGGCCGACCTGGTGCTCTGGGTACGGCGGGCCCGGACGGCGACCAGGACGGCACCCAGGCCGGTCACCGCGATGAACCCCATGGCCAGCAGGAAGGCCGGTGAGGTCGGTGACGACGCGCGGCTGCCCGCTATGACGTAGGCGGCCGTGTTGGGGATACTGCCGATCGCGGTGGCGAGCAGGAACGGGCCCAGGCGCATGTGCGAGACGGCCGCCGAGTAGTTGGCGGCGGCGAAGGGCACACCGGGGAAGAGCCGGATCGCGAGCATGCTGCGGAAGCCGTGCCGGCTCAACTGCCGGTCCACCGAGGTGATCAGGCGCCCGCGCAGCAGGGGTCTGAGCGCGTCGCGGCCGAGCACCCGGCCCAGACAGAAGGACAGCCCGGCGCCCAGTACGGTGCCGGCCAGTGAGGAGAGCAGCCCGGCCTGCGTCCCGAACAGCGCGCCGGCCGCGACGTTGAGCAGCGGGCGGGGCACGAAGGCGAACGCGCACACCCCGTACGCGGCCGCGAAGAGCACCACCGCGGCGCCGCCCGACAGCTGGGGCCAGCCGTCCATGACCAGGTGCTGCGGCTGCCAGACCAGCACGGCCGTGGCCGCACCCGTCAGCAGCGCGACCAGCAGGGCCAGCCGCGCCCACGGCGAGAGCAGCGCACGGGTGCACCGTACGGCGGGGCCGTCGGACGTCGGGAGGCGATCGAGCATCCAGGGAGCCTAACCGAGACCGGTGAACGTGCGGAGTGAGCGGGGGTCCCCGCAGGGTTCCCGCACGCTCCCGCACCGTCCCCGCAGGGTTCCCGCACCGTCCCCGCAGGCGGAAAACCGTTCGACGCCGGGCCGCCGGGTGACGGATCATCAACGCCATGAACCGGTATGCCTTCGCAGATACGTCCGCAGTCGCGGACGCGCTGGAGGCTGCCCTCGCTTCATTCCTCGACGGCGCCCGAAGCTGACCCTCCCCGGACATTCCGGCGGACCCCGCAGGGGGAGGGTCGGTCCGGCCCAGGGGGTCCCCGCGTTCCCGTGCGCGATCACCACGTCATCCGGTCACCAGGCCAGGCCGCCCGGCCGAGCCACCCGACCATGCCGTCGTGCCGCCGCGCGCAGAATTCCGAGGAAGAAGCGAACCGACCATGTCCAAGACGGCATACGTGCGCACCAAGCCGCACCTCAACATCGGCACGATGGGCCACGTCGACCACGGCAAGACGACGCTGACGGCCGCGATCACCAAGGTGCTCGCCGACCGGGGGACCGGCACCTTCGTACCGTTCGACCGGATCGACCGGGCGCCGGAGGAGGCCGCCCGCGGGATCACGATCACCATCTCGCACGTCGAGTACGAGACCGCCACCCGGCACTACGCGCACGTCGACATGCCCGGGCACGCCGACTACGTGAAGAACATGATCACCGGTGCGGCGCAGCTCGACGGGGCGATCCTGGTCGTCTCGGCGCTCGACGGCGTGATGCCGCAGACCGCCGAGCACGTACTGCTCGCCCGGCAGGTGGGGGTCGAGCACATCGTCGTGGCCCTCAACAAGGCCGACGCCGGTGACCCCGAGCTGACCGACCTGGTCGAGCTGGAGGTGCGCGACCTGCTCAGCGCGCACGGATATCCGGGGGAGTCGGCCGCGGTGGTGCGGGTGTCGGGGCTGCGGGCGCTGGAGGGCGACCCGCGGTGGACGGCGGCGGTCGGTGAGTTGCTGGACGCCGTCGACACCCAGGTGCCGATGCCGGTGCGCTACACCGACGCGCCGTTCCTGCTCTCGGTGGAGAACGTGCTGACCATCACCGGTCGGGGCACGGTCGTCACGGGCGCCGTCGAGCGGGGGACCGTGCGGGTCGGCGACCGCGTCGAGGTGCTCGGCGCGGACACGGCCTCGGTCGTGACCGGTCTGGAGACCTTCGGCAAGCCGATGGAGTCCGCGCAGGCGGGCGACAACGTGGCGCTGCTGCTGCGCGGGGTGCAGCGGGACGTCGTGCGGCGCGGCCACATCGTGGCGGCGCCGGGCAGCGTGACGCAGAGCACGCGCTTCACCGCGCGGGTGTACGTGGTGCCGGCCGCCGAGGGCGGGCGCCGTACCCCGGTCTCCACCGGCTACCGGCCGCAGTTCTACATCCGCACCGCGGACGTGGTCGGCGACGTGGACCTCGGTGTTGCCGGGATGGCGCTGCCGGGCGACACCGCCGAGATGACGGTGGAGCTGGGCAGGCCCGTACCGCTCGAGGTCGGGCTCGGCTTCGCGATCCGCGAGGGCGGCCGGACGGTCGGCGCGGGGACCGTTACCGCCATCGACGGCTGACCGGTAACGGTCGCCGGAGCCGTCCCGGGCCGTGTCCCCCGCACCATCCGGTGCGGGGGACACGGCCCGTCGTCTGTTCGTCGCGTGACGCACACGGCACACTGCTCCTCACACCTGTTCCCGGGAGCGCATCGGCCGCGGCCCGTGGCGAGAGGATCCTGGGCATGAAGGGCACAGCGCTCGTACTGGGCAGCGGCGGACTGACCGGCGTCGGGTGGGAGATCGGCATGATCGCCGGTCTCGCGGCGGCCGGGGTGGACCTCAGCACGGCCGATCTGGTGGTCGGCACCTCCGCCGGATCCATCGTCGGGGCGCAGCTCACCTCCGGCCGGCTCGGGGTCGAGGAGCTGTACGAGCGCCAACTCGTCGATCCGCGGGGGGAGACCGTCGCCCGGATAAGCCGCCGGCTCATCTCCCGGTACGTCTGGGCCGCGGCGCGCTCGCACGACGTACAGGGCTACCTCCTGCGCATGGGCCACATCGCGCGTACCGCCCGCACCGCCCCCGAGTCGGAGCGGCGGGCCACCATCGCCGGGCGGCTGGTCTCGCACGACTGGCCGGAACAGCGGCTGCTGGTCACCGCGGTCGACGCGGAGAACGGCGAGTTCACCGTCTTCGACAGTGCCGCGGGCATCGGGGTCGTCGACGCGGTGAGCGCGAGCTGCGCCGTGCCCGGCGTCTGGCCGCCGATCACCGCGGGAGGGCGGCGCTGGATCGACGGCGGCGTGCGGTCCAGCGCCAACGCCGATCTCGCGGCGGGCTACGAGCGGGTGGTGGTCCTCGCGCCGGTGGCCCGTGGCGGTGGCCCGGTCCCGGCGCCCCGGACGCAGACCGCCGAGCTGACGGCGGCCGGCGCCCAGGTGGTGCTGATCACCCCGGACCAGGCGTCGCGGACCGCGTTCGGACGCAATGTGCTCGATCCGGCGCGGCGGGCCGGCGCCGCGCGGGCCGGCCGCGCCCAGAGCGCCGCGCACGCCGAGCAGGTCCGGGCCGTGTGGTGCGGCTGACCTGTCCGGCTTGGGACAATGACGCGGTGGATCCAGAACCGATACCGGTGACCCGTGCCGTGGACTTCGGCACCGCCAAGCTGCTGCCCGATGTGGACCGGGCGCGGGCCTGGCTGCTCACCGTGGACGGCGCGCCCCAGTCGTACGTGGACCTCGACGACCCGGTGTACCTGGAGTTCGAGTACGTGCGTCGGCTCGCCCACGCCGTGGACGCGGTCTTCGACGAGGGCCGGCCGCTGGACGTGGTGCATCTCGGCGGCGGTGCGCTGACCCTGCCGCGCCGGCTGTCCGTGACCCGTCCCGGATCGCGGCAGGACGTGGTGGAGGCCGACCGGGGGCTCGTGGCGCTGGTGTCGGAACATCTGCCGCTGGACGATCCGGCGGTCGTCGTGCACACCGACGACGCGCGCGGCTGGCTCGAGCGGGCGGCGCCGGACAGCGCCGATGTCCTGGTGGCGGACGTGTTCGGCGGCTCGCGGGTGCCGGCGCATCTGACGTCGGTGGAGTTCCTGCGGTCGGCCGCGTCCGTGGTGCGTGCGGAGGGCGGCCTGTATCTGGCCAACCTCGCCGACGCCGCGCCGTTCGCGTTCCTCGGTTCGCAGATCGCCACCGTGCGCGAGGTCTTCGAGCACTTCTGCGTGATCGCGGAGCCGGGGATGCTGCGCGGCCGGCGCTTCGGCAACGCGGTGCTGCTCGGTTCGCACGGCCCGCTCCCGCTGGACCGGCTCGCCCGGCTGGCGGCGGCCGACGCGTTTCCCGCCCGGGTGGTCGACGGGAAGGCCCTGGCCCGGCTCGCGGCCGGGGCGTCCCCGGTCTACGACGCCACGGCGGTGCCGTCGCCCGAGCCGCCGGACGGCGCCTTCACCGTCGGCTGAGCCGGTTCGGCGGGCTGTTCCGGCGCAGTCCCGGTGACGGCTGCGGGCTCGCGGCGGGTCAGCCGGCGGACCTCGGGCAGGAGGAGCACCGCGGCGGTGAGCAGCACGATGAGACCGGAACACCCCCACAGGGCGGCGGAGCGGCCGACCGCGTTCATGACGGGTCCGGCGAGCGCCGTGGCGACCGGGATCATCGCGACCGAGCCGAACCAGTCGTACGAGGAGACCCGCGACAGTTTGTCGCCGGGGATCTCCTGGTGCAGGGCGAGCATCCAGCCGACGGCGAAGACCTCGATCGCGACGCCGGTCACGAACATCAGCGCCGCCAGCCCGGCGGCGGGCACCACCAGGGCCAGGGCGGCGGGCGGCAGTGCCATCGGGAAGACGGCGAGCGTGCCGGCCAGCAGCATGCGGCGCGGCTTCCAGCGCATCATCAGCACACCGCCGCTCACCGTGCCCGCGCCGAACGCCGCCAGTGCCAGGCCCCAGGGGCCTGCGCCGCCCAGCCGTTCGTTCGAGACGAGCGGCCCGTAGACCGCCTCGGAGGCGGTGAAGACGGCGTTGACGACGGAGAACTGCAGGACGATGCCCCACAGCCAGCGCCGTGAGGCGAACGCCCGCCAGCCGTCGCGCAGATCGTGCAGCATGCCCCCGCCGGCCTCGGCGCGCAGGTTCGCGGTGCCGGTGAGGAACGAGCGCAGCGCCGCCGCGACCGCGAAGGCCGCCGCGTCGACGGCGAGGACCCAGCCGGGGCCGATGGCGGCGACCAGGGCGCCGCCGAGCGCCGCGCCGCCGATGTTCGCGCCGTTCATGCCCACCCGGAAGACCGAGAACGCCTTGTTGGCGTGGGCCGGGTCGACGGTCGCCAGCAGCATGCCCTCGGAGGCGGGGGCGAAGAACGCGTGCGCGGTGCCGCCGACCGCGGTGAGCGCGGCCATCTGCCACAGCTGCGCGTGCCCCGAGATGATCAGGGTGGCGAAGACCGCCTGGGAGGCGGAGTTGAGCACGTTGGCCGCGACCATCACCTGGTTGCGGGGCAGCCGGTCGGCCAGCGCTCCGCCGATGAGCAGGAAGACCACCAGCGGAAGGGTGCGTGCGGCGGCCACGAGGCCGACGTCGGTGGCGCTGCCGCCGGACTCGATGACCGCGAAGGCGGCCGCTATCAGGGCCCCGGAGTTGCCGAGGCTGGTGATGATCGACGCCGCGGTGAGCAGCCGGAAGTCGCGCCCGGCCCAGGAGGGCAGTCGGGGCGGGCGGCCGGGGGACCGGAGCGCGGCTTCGGGAGTCACCCGGCGACTATCGCGGCCCGTCCGCCGCGGTGCCACCGGATTTCGGCGGTGGGCCCGCCCGGCCCACCGCCGTCGGCGGTCACTTCTTCTTCAGCTCGCGGATGCTGCCCATGATGGTGGTGATGGTCGCGTCCGGCAGGCCGTCGGTGACGCCCGCGCCCCGGTCGGCGTACAGCACCCACACGGTCAGGGCCTTGGTGGAGTCCACCCAGGCGACCGTGTAGACGACACCGTCGGACGTGCACTTGTTCTTCTTGGGCACGTTCTTCGCGGTGGCGGAGGAGGAGAAGCCCGTGATGCCGTGCGAGTTGCTGAACGGCTTGGCGGCGGTCTTGGCGACGGTGACCTTGCCGTCCTCCTGGTATCCCCAGTACGCCCACGACTCGGCCTGGACCTCGGCGGCCTCCTGGACGCTCTTGGCCCCGTTGGCGCCCTTGGTCCCGACCGCGGCGCGCTCGTCCTTGTCGCACCAGTTCTCTTTGTAGAAGGCGGGCGCGCCCATGGTGACGGCGGGCTTGCCCTTGTCCTCGAAGCCGATGAGGGTGCCCTCGCTGGCCAGCGTCCAGTTCGCCGGCACGTCGAAGGCGACGTTGCGCTCGGTGCGCCGGACGACCTGCCAGCCCGGGACCACGGGCTTGATCTCGACGGCGTTCGGATCGCCGCGCGAGTCGTCGCCGGTCCCGCCGGTGCCCGCCGCCGTGGTGTTCGAGGGGGTGGGGGTCGGGGTCGGCGTGGCGCTCTGCGAGACGCTCGGGCTCTTGCCCGGGTCGGCGGCGGTGTCCTTCTTGTCGTCCCCCGACAGGTAGACGCCGCCGATGACCACGGCCGCGATCACCGCCACGGCGGCGACGATCGACACGGCGATCGTCATGTTCTTGCGGTTGCCGGGCTGTGGGCCGCCGGGGCCGGGGCTGCCGGGCATGGTGGGCGGTCCCCACTGCGGCGGCGGGCCGGGCGGCTGTCCGGGCTGCTGGTACTGCCCCTGCGGCGGCTGTTGCTGCGGCGGCTGCTGCGGGTAGCCGTAGCCGGGTGTCTGGTACGGGGACGGCGTCTGGTAGGGCGACGGCGCCTGGTACGGCGGTTGCTGATTCGGGTCCTGCGGGTACTGCCCCTGTGGGTTCTGCTGTGGGTACTGCTGTCCCCCGGGCTGCTGCTCTCCTGGCCACATGGCCAGAAACACTAGGGGGTGAGGGCTTCCGGTTCCACGCCGCCCCTCGTTACTGGTCAGTAATTTCTGCTGGCAGGCCCACGGATGCCCTGGGCAGGGTTGCTACTCGCTGGTAACATCCAGGCATGTCCGAGACCCTGCCTTCGACCGGCGAACTGCTTGCGGCCACTGTGCCCATGGTCCGCACCCTGAACCTGCAGTTCGGGGAGACCAGCGCGGAGCGTGCCGTCGTCACGCTGCCCGACCAGCCCGACTTCCACAACCACGTCGGCGGCCCGCACGCCGGCGCCATGTTCACCCTGGCCGAGTCCGCCAGTGGCGCGATCGTCCTGAGCGCCTTCGGCGACCAGCTCTCCCGCGCCGTGCCGCTCGCGGTCCGCGCGGAGATCGCGTACGCGAAGCTCGCGATGGGCCCGGTCACGGCCACCGCCGAGCTCGGCCGCCCCGTCGCGGACGTCGTCGCCGAACTCGACGCGGGCGAGCGCCCGGAGTTCCCCGTCCGCGTCACGATCCGCCGTGAGGACGGCGCGGTCACCGGCGAGATGAGCATCATCTGGACGCTGCGCCTCAACCGCTGATCCACCCGGGCGGCCATGTCCGCCGCACGTTTCCCAGGGCGCGGCCGGTCCATCCGGTCGCGCCCTGAGTGCGTCATCCGGGCCGCCGGCGGACCCCGGGTGGGTCTTGTCACCTCCCTCCACTCTCGCTTATCGAACAAAGATTCGATCTGTGGTTTATGGTGAAGAGGCAGGTCCGAGGGTCGGACCGGGGGCAGGGGGCACATGAGCGGCAGGAGGCGTGTATGTCGTTTACGCACCTCCACACCGCGAGCGGTTTCTCCCTCCGCTACGGGGCCAGCCACCCCGGGGCCCTCGCCGAGCGCGCCGCGTGGCACGCGATGGACGCCCTCGCACTGACCGACCGGGACACTGTCGCGGGCCTCGTACGGTTCGCGGCGGCATGCACCGCGGGCGGTGTGCGCCCGGTCTTCGGCGTGGACCTCGCGGTCGAATCCGCCCCTCCCCTTTCCGTCCCCGGGTCGGCTCCCGGGACGGCCCCGGCCCGGCGGCGCACCCCGGTGCGCGGTGGCGCGTACATCGACGAGTCGGCGCCCCGGATCGTCCTGCTGGCGCGGAACGCGGCCGGCTGGGCCGCGCTGTGCCGGCTGGTCAGCGCCGCGCATGCGGGCGGCGACCGCCCGCTGCTGCGCTGGGCTGACCTGGAACGGCAGTCGGCCGACGGTCTGACGGTGCTGCTGGGACCGGCCTCCGAGCCGGTAAGGGCACTGTCCGCGGGCCGCCCGGACAGCGCGGAGCGACTGCTCGCCCCGTGGCGCGAGCGGTTCGGCGAGGACCTGCGGCTCGAGGCCGTGGACCACGGGATCCCCGGCGCGGGACCCGGATCCCTGCGGCTCGCCGCCCACACGGTGGGGCTGGCCGACCGGCTGGGCATCCCCGCCGTCGTCACCAACGCGGTCCGCTACGCGGATCCCGCGCAGCACCGGGTGGCCGACGTACTGGACGCGGCCCGGCTGCTGCGGCCGATCGACCGCCGCCGGCTGGACTCGGGACAGCGCTGGCTGAAGAGCCCGCAGGACATGGCGCGGGTCGCGGAACGGATCGCCGGGGCCGCCGGGCGCGGGCGCGGTGGTGCCGCCCGGCTGCTGGCGGTGACGCGGGAGACGGCGGACGCGTGCCGGATCGACCCGAAGGGCGATCTGGGCATGGGCAGGCCGCACTTCCCGGAACCCGAGCTGGCCGGGGCGACCGCGGCGACGGCCGGCCGGGTGCTGCGCGAGCGCGCCGAGGCCGGCCTGGCCCGGCGTGGCCTGGAGCACGCGCCGGACGCCCGGCGCCGGCTGGACGCGGAACTGACGATCATCGGCACGCTCGGTTTCGAGACGTATTTCCTGACCGTCGCCGCCGTGGTCTCCGACGCCCGGGACCTGGGGATCAGAGTCGCGGCCCGGGGCAGCGGCGCCGGGTCGATGGTCAACTACGCGCTGGGCATCTCCCACGTCGACCCGCTCGAACACCATCTGGTCTTCGAACGGTTTATGTCGCTGCGCCGCAACTCCCTGCCGGACATCGACCTCGACACCGAGTCGGCCCGCCGGCTCGACGTCTACCGCGCGGTGATCGGCCGCTTCGGCCCCGCGCGGATCGCGACCGTGGCGATGCCGGAGACGTACCGCGCCCGGCACGCGATCCGGGACACCGGGGCCGCGCTGTCCCTGCCGCCGTGGGAGATCGACCGGCTGGCGAAGTCGTTCCCGCACATCCGGGCCCGCGATGTGCGGGCGGCGCTGGCCGAACTGCCGGAACTGCGGGAGGTCGCCGCCCACGCGGACCGGTACGGCCCGCTGTGGGAGCTGGTCGAGGCGCTGGACGGGCTGCCGCGCGGGGTGGCGATGCACCCGTGCGGCGTCCTGCTGTCGAACGCGTCCCTGCTGGACCGCACCCCGGTGGTGCCGACCAGCGGTGAGGCGCTCCCGATGAGCCAGTTCGACAAGGAGGACGTCGAGGCGATGGGCCTGCTGAAGCTCGACATCCTCGGCGTGCGCATGTGGTCGGCGATGGCGCACGCCACGGCCGAGATCCGGCGGGCCACCGGCCGGGACATCGACCTGGAGGACCGCGCCCAGGTGCCGCCGGACGACCCGGCGGCGTTCGAGCTGATCCGCGCCTCGGACACCCTCGGCATGTTCCAGCTCGAATCGCCCGGCCAGCGTGACCTGCTGGCCAGACTGCAGCCGACCACCGTCGACGACATCGTCGCCGACATCAGCCTGTTCCGTCCCGGACCGGTCGCCGGGGGCATGCCGGAGCAGTACATCGCCGCCCGGCACAGCACCCGGCCGCCGCGGTATCCGCACCAGGATCTGGAGCCGGTGCTCCGGGACACCTTCGGGGTGACGATCTGGCACGAGCAGATCATCGGCATCATCGCCGTGCTGACCCGCTGCGAGCCCGATCTGGCGGAGGAGGCGCGGCGCTGTCTGGCCGACCCCGTCCGGCGGCCGAAGGTGCGGAAGTGGTTCCACCGCGAAGCGGCGGCGCACGGCTACGCGCCGGCGGTGCTGGCCGAGGTCTGGGGGATCCTGGAGGCGTTCGGCGCCTACGGTTTCGCGCGCGCCCACGCCGCCGCGTTCGCCGTTCCGGCGCTGCAGTCGGCGTGGCTGAAGGCGCACTTCTCGGCGGCGCTCTACGCCGGGCTGCTGGAACACGATCCGGGGATGTGGCCGAAGCGGGTGATCCTGGCGGACGCGCGCCGGCATGGCGTGCCGATCCTGCCGCTGGATGTGAACGCGTCGCGCTCCGCCTATGTAATCGAACTGAAGTCTGATAAGTGGGGGGTGCGGCTCGCCCTCTCCGAAGTAGGCGGCATGTCGGAGGTCGAGGCCGGGCGGATCGAGGCCGGGCAGCCCTACTCCTCACCGGCGGACCTGTGGGAGCGGGCGAGGCCGTCCCGTCCGGTGCTGGAACGTCTCGTCCAGGTCGGAGCGCTCGACGCGCTGGCCGCCGGGCCCACCCGCCGCGACCTGCTGCTCCAGGTCTCCGAACTGCACCGGCAGGGACGCGCCGACGTACCCGGGGGACAGCTCGCGCTCGCCGCTCAGGAGTCCGCGGTCCCGGCCGGCCTGCCCGACATGAACGCCGGCGAGCGGACCGGCGCCGAACTGGAGGTGCTGGGCATGGACACCACCCAGCATCTGATGGAGCACCACCACGCGCTGCTGGAGGAACTGGACACGACACCGGCCCGGCGGCTGCACGAAGTGCGGCACGGCGAGACCGTGCTCGTCGCGGGCATCAGGGCCTCCACCCAGACACCGCCGATCGCGTCCGGGAAACGGATCATCTTCGTGACGCTCGACGACGGGTCGGGCCTCGTGGACCTGGCGTTCTTCGAGGACAGCCACCAGCAGGCCGCGCACACGGTGTTCCACTCCGGTCTGCTGCTGGTCCGCGGCACCCTCCAGCGGCGGGGGAAACGCGCCTTCGGCGTCGTCGGCTCCGCCGCCTGGGACCTCGCGGAACTCGCCGACCTCCACCAGGACGGCGGCCTCGTGGCGGTCGCGGCCCGCCTCGCGGAGCCATCGGCCCATCCGACGACCGCACCGGCGACTGATGCCACCGCCGGGTCGACCGCGGACCCGGCGGTACGCCCCGGCGCGGCCGCAGCCGATCCGGTCGGCGGCCGGCGCATCCGGCACGAGACCGGCGCCGAGCTGCACCCCTGGGCCGACCTCCAGCCGCCCGGCGACCGCACCGCCCCCAGCAGAAAGCTGTGGCACTCCAGCCAGGGGAGCGCCGGATGAGCGAGAACGCAGCGGATCACGCGTCCGGTCACCCAGCGGATCGGGCGGCCCGCCCCGCGCCGCACATCCTCTATGTCCACCTTCACGCGCCCGCCGGTTCCGTGCCGCACGAGGACGTCTACGAGATGCTCCTCGACCTGCTCCGCGGCATCACCCCGGTCGTCCAGGCGCTGCCTCCGGACGCGGCCCTCGCCGACGTCCGCAGCGCGCTGCGGTACTTCGACCGGGACGCCGCCGGCCTCGCCCATCTCATCCGGGTGCGGGCCCTGGCCCTGCACGGCGTCGACTCCACGATCGGCGTCGGACCCAACCCGCTGCTGGCCCGGATGGCCGCCGCGGACGGCCCCGCCTGCGCGGTCCGGGTGCTGAGCGGTGACCGGCCGGCCGTCGAGGAGTTCCTGCGGAACAAGCCGGCCGCCGCGCTGGACGGCATCGGACCCGCCTCCGCGAAAACCCTGGCCGGCTACGGACTGGACACCGTCGGACGCATCGCCGCCACCCCGCTGGGCACCCTGCAGCGCGCACTGGGCGCGACCGCGGGCCGGCGGCTCTACGACAGGGCACGCGGTATCGACCCGACCCCGGTCGTCCGGGGCGCCCCCGCCCGCTCCATCGGCGGTGAGCGGCGCTTCGGACAGGACGAGCTGGATCCGGTGCGGCACCGCCGGGCGCTGCTGTCGCTCACCGAGGAACTCGGCGCCCGGCTGCGCACCGAACGCCAGGCGGCCCGCTCCCTGACCCTCACCGTCCGCTACGCCGACCGTTCGACGACGACCCGCACCCGGACCCTGCACGAGTCGTCGGGGCACAGCGCGGTGCTGCGGACCACCGCCTACCAGCTCTATGACGCGCTCGGCCTGCAGCGGGCCCGGGTCCGTACTCTTTCGCTGCGTGCCGACGGTCTGCTGGCGGAGGAGCTGACCGCCCGGCAGCTGAGCCTGGAACCGGGCGACGACAAGTCCCGGCTGATCGAGGCCGCCGCCGACCGCGCCCGTGCCCGTTTCGGCCCCGCCGCCGTCCGGCCCGCCGGTACCGCGCACCCGGCGCCCCGTCGCGCATGATGGAGGACATGGATATTCGTGACGACCGGGCGGTGGGCAGCCTGGGGGCATGGGCCGGGGACGAACTGATCGGCCGGATCAACTATTTCGTGCTGGAGGACGACGGGACCGGTGGCGGGAGTGCGCTGGTCGCCGTGCACACGGTGGTCGAGCCGGGGCACCAGGGGGAGGGCATCGCGGGCGCGCTCGCCGGGGCGCTGTACGAGCTGGCCGCCGCGGAGGGCCGGGCCGTCGTACCGCTGTGCCCGTATGTGGCGGCCTGGTCCGTCAAGCACTCCGACCTGGCCCCGGAGCCGGATCCAGCGCTGGCGGGCCGCGCGAAGGAGCGGCTCATGGCCGACCCCGACCTGTGGTGAGAGCGGGCGGGGGAGCGGTCCGCCGGCCGTACTGGCGTGCGGAACGGTTCGGTTAGGCTTCACTGACGTGGGCCACGGCACACAGTCCGGATGGTGTCCAGGGGAGGACTCGGCAGTGCACGTGCAGGAATGGATCGAGACGATTCCGCCGCTCGCCGTCTACCTGGTGGTGGGGCTGGTCATCGGGATCGAGAGCCTGGGCATCCCGCTCCCCGGCGAGATCGTCCTCGTCACCGCGTCACTGATGGCCTCGCAGGGCACGATCAACCCGTGGATCGTCGGCGCCTGCGCGATCGCGGGCGCGGTGATCGGTGACTCCATCGGCTATTCGATCGGCCGCAAGGGCGGCAAACCGCTGCTGGACAAGCTCGGCCGGAAGTTCCCCAAACACTTCTCACCCGGCCATGTCGCCACCGCCGAGCGGTCGTTCGAGCGCTGGGGCATGTGGGCGGTCTTCGTCGGCCGCTTCGTCGCGCTGCTGCGGATCTTCGCCGGCCCGCTGGCGGGCGTCCTGAAGATGCCGTACTGGAAGTTCCTCATCGCGAACGCCCTCGGCGGCGTCGTCTGGGCGGGCGGCACCACCGCCGTCATCTACAACGTCGGCGTGGTGGCGGAACCGTGGATCAAGCGGTTCGGCTACTTCGGACTGGCGGCGGCCGTGCTGTTCGGGATCGGCTCGTTCCTCTTCGTCCAGCGGCGTGCCAAGGCCCACACCCCGGCGGAGACGCCGGAGGCGGACGCAGCGGCGACGCCGGGAACGCCGGTGGAAGGCGCGGCCGAAGCCGTGGTGGCCCCCACCGGCGAGTGATCACGCGAGTGACCCGGCGGACCGGGCCCATGGCTGCTCAGGCCTTGTCGGCCGGCGCTTCTTCGCCCGGTCCTTCCGCGGCCGGTTCGAAGGCCGCCCGGTGGGCGCGGGACAGCTCGACATAACCCGCGGCGTTGAGCAGCACGGACTCCCGCTCCTCCGCGGTCAGCTCACGCCGGACCTTGGCCGGGACCCCGGCCACCAGCGACCCCGGCGGTACCCGCATCCCCTGCGGTACGAGCGCGGCCGCGGCGACCAGCGAGCCGGTCCCGATGTGCGCGCCGTTCAGGACGGTGGCGCCCATGCCGATCAGTACGTCGTCCTCGACGGTGCAGCCGTGCAGCACCGCGTTGTGCCCCACCGAGACCCGCTCGCCGACCACGACGGGGAACCCGGGGTCCGCGTGCACCGAGCAGTTGTCCTGGATGTTGCTGTCGGCGCCGATGCTGATCGACTCGCAGTCGCCGCGCAGGACCGCGTGGTACCAGGCGCTGGAGCCGGCCGCCATCGTGACGTCGCCGACGACGACCGAGGTGGGCGCGGTGAACGCCGCCGGATCCACCTGGGGCTTGCGCCCCGCCACATCGGCTATCAGTGCCCGCTCCGCCATGGAATCCGCCCTCGCGTCCGCGCCTTCGCTGTCGAGCAGCACCGTATACGACGGGTCGGTCCCGGCGGCGGGTCGGTAGGTGCATAAGGCATCGAAGCAGCACAGGGACTGTTTTCGGTCAGAGGTGCGATTCCTGGCGCGTTGCCGGTGATCGTCCGGCCCCGGCCGTGCGGGGACTGTCGGATCCTCTTGCCACATGGCCCCAACGTGCATAGTTCATCCCGAGGTTGCCCGGATCTGACGGAAGATTTGCTGATTTGGTGGAGGTAGTGCAAAAGATTCGACCGAAAGTGTTCTTTGCGCTTTGACTGTTGACGGCGTTTGCGGTGAAGGTCTGGCACATGTCCCCTTTACCCCGAACCGCGTCGAGCGGTCCGCTGCGCATGCGCGACTTCCGTCTGCTGCTCGCCGGCGCCGCGGCCGGCCAGGTCGGTGCCCAGGTCACCCTGGTCGCGCTGCCCCTGGTGGCGGTCCTCGAACTCAAGGCGCCCGCGTTCCAGGTGGGGCTGCTCACCGCCGCGGAGACCGCCGCGTTCCTGCTGATCGGCCTGCCCGCAGGGGCGCTGGTCGACCGGATGCGCAAGCGGTCGCTGATGATCCGCGCCGACATGGTGCGGGCGCTCGCCATGGCGAGTGTCCCGCTGGCCGCAGTCGCCGACGTCCTGACGATGGTGCAGCTGTACATCGTCGCCCTGGTCACCGGCGCGGCGACGGTCTTCTTCGATGTGGCCGACCAGAGCTATCTGCCCGAACTCCTGCCCAGGGAGCAGCTGATGGCGGCCAACGGAGCGCTGGAGACGGTCCGCTCCTCCGCCCAGGTCACCGGTCCCGGCCTCGGCGGCGGGCTGGTGCAGCTCGTCGGGGCGCATCTGGCGATCGGGGCCGACGCGATCGGCTACGTCGTCTCGGCACTGTTCCTGTCGCGCATCGACAAGCCGGAGAGCAAGCCGGAACCGGTGCCGGGCGCGTCACTGCGCAAGGAGATCGGTGAGGGACTGCGCTTCGTGCTCGGCCACCGGCTGCTGCGCGTCATCGCGACCAGCACCGGCCTCAGCAACTTCTTCACCGCGATGCTGATGGCCACTCAGACCGTCTTCCTGGTACGGGTGATCGGCCTGCAGCCGGCCGCCATCGGTCTGATGCTCTCCGCGTCCGCCGCCGGCGGGCTCGCCGGTGCGCTCTGCGCCGGCAGGCTCGCCGCGAGGCTCGGCCAGGCCCGCATCATCTGGCTGTCCGCCCTGGTGACCGGCCCGTTCGCGCTGCTGTGGCCGCTGTCCGGCCGGGGAGCCGCCGCCGTCCTGTTCGCCGTCGGTTCCGGTGCGGTCTCCTTCGGCGCGGTCGTCTACAACGTCGCCCAGGTGAGCTTCCGTCAGACGCTCTGCCCGCCACGGCTCCTGGGCCGGATGAACGCCACGCTGCGTTTCCTGGTGTGGGGCACGCTGCCACTCGGGGCCCTGGTGGGCGGAGCCGTGGCCGACGGCTTCGGGGCGCGCGCCGCCCTGTGGGTCTGCGCGGTCGGCTTCCTCGTCGTACCGCTGCGGCTGCTGCTGTCCCCGCTGCGCCGGATGCGTGATCTGCCGGCCGCTCCGGACGACCTCGAGGACGCCGTCGCGGGTGGCTCCGGCGGTTCGGGCGGCCCTACCGAGTCCGCTTCCGTCAGCTGACCCGGTCGGGCGTCCGGCCGGACCCGAGCTCCATCGCCCGGCCCTGCCACGCCGCGGCCCCTCCACGCCCGAAACGTCACGTCCCGAACCGCCCTGCCACGTCAGAGAGGATCACGTGCCCCGAACCATCACGGGCCAGTACCTGGCCCGCTACCAGCGCATTGCCGCCGACGACGGCGGTACCTCCCTCCTGCCCGTCACCGGAGCCCAGCGGCGCTTCGTGCTCGTGCGCTCCATGGACCCCTCGGGACGGCCCGACATCGTCCCGATGTTCTTCGCCTTCCCGAGCGGAACGGTGGATCCGGTGCGGCTGCGCGCGGCCGCGAACCGGCTCGCCGCCCTGCACCCTGTGCTGCGTGCCCGCCCGGACGTGCTGCGCGGCACCCCCGTGCTCCGTCTGACGGACCCCGACGTACCGGTGGAACACGTCGTCCGCGCCCCCGGCGAGGACGCGGCCGCCGCGCTGCGCCGGGTCCTGGCCGGCTGGACCGCGCAGGGCTCGCCGCTGCGGCTGTACCTGGTCCAGGACGGGCCGGGCGCAGGGGACGAGGTGCTCGCCGTCGTCCTGGACCACACCGCGTGCGACGGCCAGTCCCTCACACGCATCGTCGAGGAACTGACCGCCGCCTACCGTGACGAGCCGGGATCCGCGGGACCTGAGCCCGCCGAAGCGGCCGCGGAACTCGCCGCCTACCGCGAGGCGGTCCAGCTGCAGCTCGATGCCGAGCAGCGCGCGGGGTCCGCCGCCGCGCTGGAGTACTGGGGCGACCGGCTGCGCGTGGTGCACGAACGGGCCCCGCAGCTCCCGCCGCGGACACCCGCCCCCGGCACCCTGCCCACCGGTGCCGCCGAACTGCGGCTGCCCGCACCCGCTTCCGGCGTACCGTTCCCCGCCCTGCTCGACGCCTGCCGGGCCACGGCCCGGGTGCTGTACGGGCCCGGCCACGTGCCGCCGATCGGCTACCCGTGGGGTGGCCGCCCGGCCGGCGCACCGCCGGTGCTCGGCTGCTTCCTCAACACCGTGGTCTTCCCGGCCGCGACGGTCGACGTCCCGCACGCCCCGGACGAGACGGCCACCCAGTGGTGGGACGACCTGGACCGGGCCGACACCCCCTTCGACGAAGTGGTGCACGCCGCCCGCTCGGCCGGTTCCCAGTGGTCCGGCCGGCTGGACGGACTGCTGACGGTGGACGACGCCCGGCGCCGTCCCGCGTTGCGGCTCGGCGGGGTGGAGGGCCGTGAGGTCCACATCGACGGCCGGCAGGTGCGCGCCCCGTTCGCGGTCTCCGTCACCCACGGATCCGAACTCCACATCCGGATGGTGTGGGACCGCACGGTGCTCGACGACGCCGCGGCCCAGGACGGGTTCGCCGCCTTCCGCGACTCGGTACGCGCCCCCGTCCGGGCCGACGTCCCCGTCGGCTGACCCACGGCCACAGCCACGGCAGCACTCGCCTCCGCGGCAGCCGCAGCCGAAGCGGCGCGCCACGCCACGCGGTCCCACCCGTCACGTCGTAGGGCTGTGACGCCTTGAGGACGCCCTGAACCAGTACGCCCTGAACCAGTACGCCCCGAACCAGCACGCCCCGAACCAGCACGCCCTGAACCAGTACGGCCGGCCCGCGTGATCCGCGGACCGGCCGGTGAACCGCGGGCGGAAGCACGACCGTGCCTCCGCCCCCACCCGAAGACCCCGACCCGACAACCCCAGGGATCGCCGATGCTCCCCCTCTCTCCGTCGCAGGAGATCGTCTGGCTGCACGAACAAGTGCAGCCCGGCAGCCGCGCCTACAACTTCACCGCCTCCCTCGACCTGTGGGGCACTCTGGACACCGAGGCGCTGCGCCGCGGACTGGCCGCGACCCTCGACCGCCACCCCGGACTGCGGCTGGAACTCGTGGCGGTCCCCGGCGCGATGCCCGTGCAGCGCGACGCCGACCTCTGCGAGCCGCGGCTGCGCACCGTGGACCTGACCGGGGAGGCTGACCCGGAGGCCGCGTTCGCGCGGCTGCTCCGCACGGAGGCGGAGACCCCGCTCGACACCTACGAGGCGCCGCTGCTGCGCTGGACGCTGGCCCGGCTCGCCGACGACCAGCACCGGCTCATCCATGTCGAGCACCACCTGATCCACGACGGGCACTCCTTCGCGATCCTGCTGGGCGACGTCTTCACCGTCTACCGCGCCCACGTCCTCGGTGAGCCGACCGCCCTGCCGCCCGCCACGTCCTACGTCGACCATGTGCGCTCCCTCGACGCGGACGACGACCGGGCTACGGCGGAGCGGCGGTCGAGCCTGGAGTACTGGGCGGCCGAACTGCGCGACGCCTCCTTCGACATGCCGCTGCCCGGTCTGGCCCGGCCCGGCGCCCGGCGCTGGCACCACGGCGGGCAGCTGCGCCAGTCGATCGGCGCGGACCTGACGGAACGGCTGCGCGCACACACCCTGGAGCGCGGGCTGACCCCGTTCTCCACGCTGCTCGGGCTCTTCGCCGAACTGCTGCGCCGGCACAGCGGCCGCGAACAAATGGTCGTCGGCACCGCCGTCGGCAACCGCCCGCGCGGCTTCGAGAACGCCGTGGGCATGTTCGTCAACACGATCCCGCTGCGGCTGCGCCTGGACCCGGCGGCCCCGGCAGAGGACACCATGGACGAGGTGACCGACACCCTCTTCCGTGCCCTGCCGCACCAGGAGGTGCCGGTCCAGGAGCTGACGCGCGCGCTGGGCCTGCACACCTCGGGCGCGGACAACCCGCTGTTCAGCGTCATGTTCAGCGCGCACGACGCCGCACTGCCGGAGATCGACGTGCCTGGTCTGGACGTCACGCTCTTCGAGGGATTCAACACCGGCACCACCCGCTTCGACCTCGACGTCGTGCTGCTCCCGGACGACCGGCGCGGAGTGAGCCCCCGGCACGGCGCGCGCGGCATGACCTTGGTCTGGGACTACGACGCCGACCTCTTCGGCGAGGACACCGCGAAGCTGCTCACCGAGCGCTTCCTGGACCTGCTGCGCGCCTATCTCGACGATCCCGGCACCGTGCTCGCGGACCTCGCGCTCCCGGCACCCGCCGTCGTACCGGTGCCGGTCGGGCCCGCCGCGTCCCCCGGCCGGGATCCGCTCGACCCGGCCGCCGCCCACGACCCGTCGCTGCCCGCGCTGCTGATCGGCGCCCGCCGGCTGACCTACGGGGACCTCGACGAGCAGGTCGCCGCCGTCGCGCGGCGGATGCTGGCGGCGGGCGTGACGGCAGGCCGGCCGGTCGCCGTCGTGCTGCCGCGCGGCGCCGACTCGGTGGTGGCCCTGCTGGCCTGTCTGCGGACCGGCGCGGTGTACTGCCCACTCTCCCCGTCCGACCCGGAATCCCGGCTGGAACTGCTGCTGAAGCGGCTGGGTCCCGCGCTCGTGCTCACCTCCGCCGCCGCCGGGGTGACGCTGCCCGCCGGCCTCCCGGTGACCGCGCTCGACGCCGGCTCCTACCCGGCCGCGCGCCCGGCCGCAGTGGTGCCCGATGCGGCGTACATCATCCACACCTCCGGATCGACCGGCATCCCCAAGCCCGTGGCCGTGGGCAGGGCCGCGCTGGAGAACCATCTGACCGGTGCCGCCGACCGGTTCGCGCTGGCGGCCGGTGACCGGGTGCTGCTCTTCGCCCAGCCGTCGTTCGACGTGGCCCTCGAAGAGGTCCTTCCGTCGCTGTACGCCGGCGCCTGCCTGGTCGTACCGGAGCGGGAAGTGCCCACCGGGGCGGAGCTGGCCGAGCTGCTGGCGGCCGCCCGGGTCACCGTCGCCAACCTGCCCACCAGCTACTTCCTCGCCACGCGTGAGGAGTTGCGGCCCGCGCTGCGCGACCGCCGCTGGGCGCCGCGGCTGCTGGTGCTCGGCGGTGAGCGCATCCCGGCCGACGCGATGCGCTCGTTCCTGGCCGACACCGACGCCGCCGTACTCAACGTCTACGGCGTGACCGAGGCGGCGATCAGCTCCACCGCGCACGAGATCACCCGCGAGAACCTGGCGGACGGCGCCGAGATCCCCCTCGGCACCGAACTGCCCGGCGAGCGGATCCACGTCCTGGACACGGCACTCCGTCCGCTGCCGGCCGGCGCGGTCGGTGAACTGGCCATCGCCGGAGCAGGCCTCGCCGAGGGCTACGTCGGCAACCCGGAAGCGACCGCGGCACGGTTCATGACGATCCCGGCGTTGGGCGGCGAGCGGGTCTATCTCACCGGCGACCTCGGCTACCGGAGCCTCGACGGCCTGCTGCACTTCCTCGGACGGCGGGACAACCAGATCAAACTGCGCGGCTACCGCATCGAGTTGGAGGAGGTGGAGGCCGCCGCCTCCGCCGTGCTCGGCGGCCGGTCCTGCGCCGTCGTCCTCGATCGTGAGGCGGCCGGTGGACCCCGGCTGGTCGGCTTCCTGGAGAGCGCCGACGAACGGGAGCCGTGGGACGAGCAGGCGCTGCACATCGAGCTGAGCCACCGGCTGCCGGGCGCGCTCGTCCCCGGCCGCTGGGCGCGGCTGGACACCATGCCGAAGCTGGCCGGCGGCAAGCCCGACCGGGTCGCCCTGGCCCGGCTGGCCGCCGCGCTGGAGCCCACGGCTCCGGCGGACGAGGCCGCCCCTGACCTGGACCCGGCCGCGTTCGCCGCCGACCCGGCGCTGGAGCTGCTCGCCGAGGGATGGAGCGAGGTGCTGGGCCACCGCCGGTTCACCGCGTCCTCGCACTTCTTCCAGATCGGCGGGCACTCCGTGCTCGCCGCGCATCTGGCGGCCTGGCTGGAACCGCGGCTCGGTGAACGGCCGCCACTGCGGCTGCTGTTCCGCAACCCGGTCCTGGCCGATCAGGCCCGCGCCCTGGGTCTGCTCACCCCCTCGCCCGTCGCCGCGTCCGCCGCCGCATCCACGCCGAAGGAGTCGTGATGACGAACACCCTGATCACCGACATGACCACCGACACGCTGACCGCCCGGCCGAGCGTGGCCCACGGCGCGGCTCTCCCAGGGAACGCCGCCTCCGGCGTGCTCTCCCGCTACGAGGACTGGGTACGCCGCTCCCCGCAGGCGCCCGCAGTGGTCGACGGCGGCCACACCTGGAGCTACCGGCAGCTGGACGAGGCGGCCGATGAACTCGTCCGCGCACTCGACGGCCGGGTGCGTCCCGGCGACATCGTCGGGGTCTGCCTCGACCGTTCGGCCGCGCTGGCCGTCACCGCGGTCGCGCTGGCCCGGCTCGGCGCGGTGTATCTGCCGCTGGGACCCCGCCCCGGAGAGCGCCGCATCGGCGCGGTCACCGAGGACGTCGCGGTGGTCTGCCTGATCGGCGACCCCACCGTACTGCCGGCCGGCCACCGGGCCGCCGAGCGGATCGAACTGCCGCTGCCCGTCGAGGGGACGAACGCCGCGGCCACGGTCGTCGCCGCCTTCGCCCCGCCCGCGGCCGGCGCCCGCCCGGCACCGCCGGAGGCGTTCTACGCCGTCCTGACCTCCGGTTCCACCGGGCGCCCGAAGGCGCTCGCGGTGGCGCAGCCCGCCCTGGCCACCCTGCTGGACTGGTACCGCGCCGAGACCGGACTCGCCCCCGGGGACCGGCAGTCCCTGCTGATCGGCGTCGCGTTCGACCCGCATGTACTGGAGCTGTGGGCCGGACTGACCTCGGGTGCCGCGCTGGTGCCCGCTCCCGACGCGGTCCGCTGGGACCCGGCCGAGCTCACGGACTGGTGGCGCGACGCCGGGGTGACCGTCTGCGTCGCGGCCACCCCCATGGCGGAGCCGGTGCTGGACCGGCCCTGGCCGCGGGATCTGCGGCTGCGTCATCTCGTCGTCGGCGGCGACCGGATGCGCCGCCGGCCCGGCCCGGACGTGACCGCCACCGTCCACAACGCCTACGGGCCGGCCGAGGCCACCGTCATCACCACCACGCACGCCATGCGGGCCACCGACGCCGAGCCGGACGACGTGGCCGCGCCGCCGATCGGCTCCCCGCTCCCCGGCACCACGGTGGTCGTCGCGGGCCAGGACGGTCGCATCGCCGCCCGCGGTGAGACGGGTGAACTGCTCATCGGCGGCGCCTGTCTGGCGATCGGCTATCTGGACCCGGAGCTCACCGCCCGGCGCTTCACCGCCCCGCCCGAAGGGCTGGACGCACCGGGCGTGGACCGTTTCTACCGCACCGGGGACCGGGTGCGGATGCTGGACGACGGGCAGTTGGAGTTCCTCGGCCGGCTCGACGACCAGGTGAAGATCAGCGGTGTGCGGATCGAACCGGCCGAGGTGGAGGCCGCGTTCGAGCAGGACCCGGCGGTGCGCAGCGCGGTCGTGACCGCGCCTCGCTCCGCCGACGGCCGCACCCGGCTGGTGGTGTTCGTCCTGCCGTCGGCCGGCGCCGCCCCGACCGCGGATGCCCTGCTGTCGGCGGTCCGGGTCTGGCTGCCCGAGCAGGCGGTCCCCTCGACCGTACGGATCGTCGAGGCCTTCCCACTGGACGCCAACGGAAAGGTGGACCGCGCCGCGCTGCTCGCCGGTGAGACGGCCGAGGCCGCCGCGACCTCCGGCAGCGCCCTTCCGGACGGCACCGCGACGGACAGCGAACAGCTCGTCCTGCGGGTGGTCCGCGACCTGCTCGACCGGCCGGACGCCGCGCTGGAGGACAACTTCACCTCGGTGGGCGGCACATCGATCATCGCGGCCCGGCTGCTGGCCGCCATCGAGCGCGAGACGGGCACGAGGCTGCGCGCTCCCGAGGTGCTGCGCCAGCCGGACCTCCGCGCGGTGGCCGCCGTACTCGACAAGCGCCGTGCGACCGCGTCACCGGCGGTGGTCTGAGATGACGCCCTCCTCCCCGCGGATCCCCGACGCCCGGGAGATCCCCGACGACCGGAAGGACAACCCCGTGACCGCCCTGCCCGCCCTGGTGGCCCGGCACGCCGAACGGACCCCGCACGCCCTGGCGGTGGTCGACGGCGACACCACACTGACGTACCGGCAGCTCGTGACCTCCGCCCGATGTCTGGCCGCGCACCTGCACGCCTACGGGGTGCGCCCCGGTGACCGGGTGGCGCTGCTGATGCCGCGCTCGGCCCGCACCCTGGTCACCCAGCTCGCGCTGTGGTGGGTGGGCGCGGCCTGCGTACCGCTCGACCCGGCGCACCCGCGCCCCCGTATCGAGGCGATGCTCGCCGACTCCGGGACGACCCTGACCGTCGGCGACAGCAAGCTGCTGGCATCGGCGGCCGGCACCGGAGTGACGCTGGCGCTGCCCGAGGACCCGCTGTTGTCCGGCGAGGAGATACCCGCCGCCGACACCGGCCCGGACGCGACGGCGCTCGTCCTGTTCACCTCGGGTTCCACCGGCCTGCCCAAGGGTGTGACCGTCACGCACGGCGGCATCGCCGAACTGGTCGCCGAACCGCGGTACGTCACCGTCACCGCGCGGGACCGGGTGCTGTTCCACTCGCCGACGACGTTCGACGCCTCGACCTTCGAGGTGTGGGCGGCTCTCGCCAACGGAGCCTCCGTCGTGGTGTGCACCACCGAGCGGCCGTCGTTCGAGGACCTCGCGCAGCACGTCGAGCGGTACGGCGTGACCGTCGCGTTCTTCACCACCGCGCTGTTCCACCAGCTCGCAGCCCGCCGCTCCCGGCTGTTCTCGGTGCTCCGCACCGTCGTCGTGGGCGGTGAGGCGATGGCCGCCCAGCAGGCCCGCGCGGTGCTGCGCGCGTTCCCCTGGCTGGAGCTGGTCAACGGCTACGGTCCGACCGAGACGACGACGTTCGCCACCACCCATCGCGTCACCGACGCGGACTGCGACGGCCCGGTGCCGATCGGCCGCCCGTGCGCGGGCGCCACGGCCCATGTGCTGGACGCGGCGGGCCGGCCGGTCGCGGACGGGGAACGCGGTGAGCTGTGGATCGGCGGAAGCCGGCTCGCGAACGGCTACGCGGGACGACCGGAACTGACCGCCGAGCGGTTCGTGGAGCACGCGTCGCTGGGCCGGCTCTACCGCACCGGCGATCTGGTCTCATGCCGTCAGGACGGCGTGCTGGACTTCCACGGCCGCGCCGACGACCAGGTCAAGGTGCGCGGCTTCCGGATCGAACCGGGCGAGATCGAGCACCTGCTGCGCGAGCAGCCGGAGGTGGACGACGCCGCCGTCACCGTACGGCGGCCCGCCGAGGACGACGCCCGGCTGGCCGCGTTCGTGGTGGCGGCGCCCGGCCCGGTGCCCCGCGCCGAGACCCTGCGGACCCGGCTCGCCGAACAGCTGCCCGCGCACCTCGTCCCGGACGAGCTGACCTTCGTGGAGCGGCTCCCGCTGACGGTGTCCGGCAAGGTCGACCGCCGCGCCCTCGCCGACCTGCGCGGCGTCACCGTCAGCGAGGACCGTGCGGAGCCGCTGACCCCGCTCCAGCAGGCCGTCGCCGATGTGTGGAGCCATGCGCTGGGCTGCGAAGTGGCCCGGGCGGACGCCGACTTCATCGCCTACGGCGGCCACTCCCTCCTCGCGCTGATCGTCACGGACGACCTGCGCGAGGAACTGGGAGTGACGCTGTCGCTGCCCGACTTCTTCGCCGCACCCACCGTGGCCGGCCACGCCGCGCTCGTCGAACGCGCCCTGCTGGCCAACCACAGCGATCTCCACCCCGACGCGCCGGAGGACACCGATGGCCACTGACACCCACCCCAGTTCGGCCGCCCTGCAGGAGGAGTTGCTGCGCCGGGCCCGCGCCCGGAAGAACGCCCGCCCGGCCGACCCGGCGCCCGCCACCGCCCGTGACCAGGGGCCCACGCCGCTGTCCCACGCCCAGCGCCGCATGTGGCTGATGGACCGGCTCGGCCAGGGCGGCTCGCTGTACAGCGTGCCGTTCGCCACCCGGCTGCGCGGACCGCTCGATCTGGCCGCCCTGGGCAGCGCGCTGACCACGCTCGTCCAGCGCCACGACATCCTGCGCACGCGCTACGGGCAGCACGGCGACGAGCCGTACCAGGAGACGCTTCCCGTACCGGACGCGATCGTCGTGCCGGTGGTCGACGCCGTCGGTGACGGCCTGGCCGCCCTGACCGAGGAGGCACGCCGCCCCTTCGACCTCGCGGCCGGTCCCCTGCCGCGCGCCCTGGCGCTGCGGCACGGTCCGCAGGACCACACCGTGCTGCTGACGTTCCATCACATCAGCATCGACGGAGGGTCGTTGGAGACTGTCGCCGCCGAACTGGCCGAGCTGTACGCGGCGGCCACCGGTGGGATCCCGTGCGAACTGACACGGCCACCGCAGTACGCCGACTTCGCGGTCCGCGAGCACGCGGCGGCCGGCCGGCTCGACGAAGGGCTCGCGCACTGGACGCGCCGGCTGTCGGGTGCCGTCCCACTGCGGCTGCCCCGCCCCGCGCGGCCCGCGGCCGACCTGACCGAGCGGCCCGCCGCCGTGCGCAACGTGCCGCTGGACGAGTGGGTGCTGCCCGCTCTGCGCGAGCTGGGCCTGCGGCACCGGGCCACGCTGTTCACCGTGGCCCTCACCGCCGCCTTCGCCGCACTGCACCGCTTCACCGGCGAGGATGACCTGGTGATCGGCTGCGCCGGCACCCACCGCGAGGGCTCGGCCATGCGCGGCCTCGTCGGGCTGTGCGTCAACACCCTGCCCATCCGGGTGGATCTGTCCGGCGACCCGGAGTTCGGGACGCTGGTGGACCGGGTGCGGGACGCGCTGCTGGAGGCACAGCAGTACGGTGACGTGCCGTTCGACCTGGTCCTGGAGCGGCTCGGCGCCGCCGCCCGGGACGCCGACGGCACACCGCTGATCCGGGTCACCGCCGATGTGCTGGGCGAGCCCACCGCGCTCCGGCTGCCCGGTCTGGCCGCGGAACCGGTCGACGTGGCGCTCGGCGAGGCCAAGTTCGACCTGTCGTTCGGCCTGTCCGACACCGACCGTCCCACCGGCCTGGTCCAGTACGGCCGGGCCGCCCTCGACGATGCGGCGGGCGAGCGGCTGGCGGACGACTTCGCCGGACTGCTGGCCGCGGTCGCCGCCGACCCGGAGCTCCGGCTGTCCCGGCTGCCCGGCCGGCCGCCGGTTCTCCCGGCCGCCGAAACCCCGCCCACCGACGGCCATCCGGCCGAAGTGCTGCTGCGCGCCCACCCGTTGGTGGCCGACGCCGCTGTGCCGGACCCGGCCGGCGGACCGCTGCTGGCGTACGCCGTCCTGCGCGGGACCGGCGGGCCCTCGCCCGTCGAACTCCGCTCACATCTGCGGGCCGGTCTCGGCCGTGAACTCGTCCCGGCGGCGGTGACCCTGCTGGACACGATGCCCCGCACCGCCGACGGCACCCTGGACACGGCCCGGCTGCCCGGCGCCCCGGCTGCCCCCGCACCGAGCGGCGTCCGCGCCGAAGCGGTGACGGCGGCGTTCACGGCGCTGCTGGGCCGCGCCCCCGGCCCTGACGACGACTTCTTCGTACTCGGCGGCCACTCGCTGATCGCCGTACAGCTCGCCGAGCGGCTGCGCACCGGACTCAAGCTGCCGCTGACCGGCCTGGACGTGATGGAGCACCGCACTCCGCGAGCGATCGCGGCGCTGCTGGACGCGCGGGAGACGCAACGGGAACGACTGGCCGCCGCGACCGGCACACCGGCGGCCCGCACCCGGCGGACCCGTGAGGGCACGGTCCTGGTGACCGGCGGCACCGGTGGTGTCGGCGCCTTCGTCCTGCGCGAACTGGCCGCCCGGGGAAGGCCGGTGCTGGCGCTGTCCCGGCCCGAGTCGGCGCACCTGGTCGCGGGGGAGGGCGTGGAGGTCGTCGAGGGCGATCTGACCGACCTGGACGGGCTGCGCGCCGCCGTCGGAAGGGCGGACGCGGTGATCCACGCCGCTTGCACCTTCACCCGTCCCGAGGTCGACGTGGCGGCGATGGCCGCGATGGTGGGGGCCTGGAACCGGGGCCCGTTCGTCTTCGTCAGCAGCGTGGACGCCTACGGCCGGCCCACCGGCCCGCGGGTGGCCGAGGAATCGGCGCCCGCACAGCCGCTGAGCGCGTACGGGCAGGCGAAGCTCGACTGCGAGCAGCTGCTCATGCGGGCGGCGGGCACCGACGGCCGGGGCGGGGCGAGCGTCGTGCGCTCGCCCATCGTCTGGGGTCCGCACGACCGGTTGCGCGACCAGCTGCGCTGGGGCGCGACCGGGCTGCTCTACCAGGCGGCCCTCGCCGGGGAACCGATCGACCTGCCGCGGCCCGGCACCGCCGGCCACGACTGGTACGGCGCCCCGTGGGTGCACGCCGCCGCCCTGGCGCGCGCGGTCACCGACTGCCTGGCCACCCCGGTGCACGGTGTGGCCAACGCGGTGAGCGGACATGTCGGCTGGCCCGAGCTGGCCGCAGAGCTGAAACGGCTCCTCGGCAGCGACAGCGAGATCCGGCTCGTCGACCGGGTGCACCCCGACCTCGACCACCGCTGGCACTACGGGTCCGGCCGGCTGGCCACCGCGCTGGACGAGCGGCCCGGCGAGGACCGGAGCTCCGTACTCGCCGCGATGACCGGCTCCGCCGGGCGCTGAGATCCGGGGGAGCCGCGGCGGTCCGCCCGGCTCCCCCCGTACGGCCGGATCCCCTCTTTACATCCGGCCTCACATCCAGGACTTCACCGGCGGGCGGCACCGTATACGGTGATCCCGTGCCGAAGAACGAGAACGTGTTCTCCTCCTGGGCGGCCTGGCGCCGCCGCACCGCCTCGCGCCTGGTCCACCGCGGATGGCGGTGGGTGCAGAACGCGGGCGCGGTGACCGCGCAGCGCCCCGGTCCCTACCGCTTCCGCAGCTTCGGCACGGGCTCGCGGCTGGCGTTCCCGCTGGGCACGGTGTTCGGCGAGCAGTGGATCGAGATCGGGGAGCACTGCGTGGTGGGCGAGCAGGTGACCCTCACCGCCGGCATGATGCCGGACCTGGACCTCGGCCCCGACCCGGTCCTGCGGCTCGGCAACGGCGTGGTGCTCGGCCGCGGCAGCCACGTGGTGGCCTCGGCGCCGGTGGTCTTCGGCGACAACATCTTCGCCGGGCCCTATGTGTACGTCACCAGCGACAACCACTCCTACGACGACCCCCACGAACCGGTCGGCAAGCAGTGGCCGCGCTCGGCGCCCGTCGAGATCGGGTCCGGCAGCTGGCTCGGCACGGGAGCGGTGATCCTGCCCGGGGCCCGGCTGGGCCGCAATGTGGTGGTCGCGGCCGGCGCGGTGGTGCGCGGTGACGTGCCCGATCACGCGGTGGTCGCGGGCGCTCCCGCCAGGATCGTCCGCCGCTGGGACCCCGAGGCCGGCTGGCAGCCGCCGCTGCGGACACCGCCGCCGGTGCCGATACCCGAGGGGATCACCCCCGAGCAGCTGATGGCGCTGGCCGGCGTCGAGGACGGGCCGAAGACGCTCGACGGCCGGGCCGACCGGGCGCCGGATCCGGCGGTTTGAGGCCCGCTCGCGGCCCGGCTATCCCGCCGCGAGCAGGATCGTCCCGGCCATCGCGAGTCCCGCGCCCGCGGCCTGGATCGCGAGCAGCCGTTCCTTGAGGAAGCCCCGGGCGGCGAGCGCCGTCACCACCGGGTAGAGCGAGGCGAGTACCGCGGCGACGGTGACCGGGCCGTGCTGGGCGGCCAGCGAGTACGTGCCGTTCGCCGCGACGTCCGCGAGGCCGACCAGGGTGAGCGCCGGCATGGCGGACCACACCACGGCCATGCCGCCCTCCGGTGCGGCGGCCGGGTCACGCCGGACGGCCACGGCCAGCGCGGCGCCGCCGACCAGCGAGTTGCAGACCCGCTGGACGAAGAGCGCCAGGAACAGTCCGGTGAGCGTCGAGGACGCCTCGGCGATCAGCGCGAACACCGAGCCGAAGCCGAAGGCGGCGACGAGGGTGAGCAGCACCGTCTGCCGCTGCACGGGCGCGCCGCGCAGCTGCGGGCCGCCGGCCAGGACGACGCCGACGACGGCCACCGCGATCCCGCCGTACTGCAGCAGTCCAGGGCGTTCGCCGAGCGTCAGTCCGACGCCGAGCGGTATCACGACGCCGACGGTGGCCAGCGGGGAGACCACGCCCATCGGGCCCTGGGCGAGGGCCTTGTAGAAGCAGATCATCGCGACAGGACCGACGACGCCGGCGGCGACGGCGTACCAGAGCTGCGGACCGATCTCGCTCCACGCCCCGGTCGCCACGACGATGACGCCGAGGACGAGCGCGGCGGCGATCTGCGAGGCGACGACCACGACCAGCGCCGGCAGCCGGCGGGTGAGCAGCCCGCCGCCGAAGTCGGCGAGCCCCCAGAGCAGGCTGGTGGCGAGCGCGAGAACCGCTGTCATGGGACTTCCCCCGCAGTACAGTGTGATGAACGTGTTGGTACAGCACACCGTAGTGCACTCAAGTGAACTCTGTCATTCATAATATTGGACGGAAGCGTGCCGGACCTCGAAATCGTCGCCCAGTCGCTCGCCCGCAACGTCAAACGGCTGCGGCTGGAGCGCGGATACAGCCTGGACGCGCTCGCCGCCCGCGCGGGCGTCAGCCGGGGCATGATCATTCAGATCGAGCAGGCCAGGACCAACCCCAGCATCGGCACCGTGGTGCGGATCGCCGACGCCGTCGGCATCAGCATCGCCAACCTCCTGGACTACGCCGACAGCCCCCAGGTCCGGCTGGTCCCGGCCGACCGCGCCGTACCGCTGTGGAGCACCCCGGCCGGCAGCTACGGCACGCTCCAGGCCGGCACCGAGGCGCCCGGCCCGCTGGAACTGTGGTCCTGGCGGCTCATGCCCGGCGAGGGTCACGACTCCGACGCCCACCCGCCCGGCAGCGCCGAACTGATCCGGGTGGACGCGGGCGAGCTGACGCTCGTCGTCGAAGGCCAGGAGTACCGCGTCCCCTCCGGGACCACCGCGAGTTTCGACGCCCATGTGCCGCACGGCTACCACAACGCGGGTGCGGTCCCGGCCGAGATGACGCTCGCGATCGCCGTCCCGCCGCCCCGGTAGCGCCTGTTACGTTTCCCGGTATGCGCGCACCGATCGGCAATTTCGACGAAGCCCACCCCGCCACCGAACGGCTCGACCTGCTCCCGGCTCCGGTGGCCGCCGCGGTGACCGCCGACATGCTCCATGTCGACACCGACCCCGAGAAGGCCGACACCGCCGTCTTCGTCGAGACCTACGGCGCCGACCTCGTGGACGCCTCGGCGAACTGCGTGGTCGTCGCGGGCAAGCGCGGCCAGGACGTCACGCTCGCCGCGTGCCTGGTGCTCTCCACGACCCGCGTCGACGTCAACGGCGTGGTCCGGCGCCATCTCGGCGCTCGCAAGGCCTCGTTCGCCCCCATGGACGCCGCGACCGGCGCCACCGGCATGGAGTACGGCGGCATCACCCCCGTCGGCCTGCCCGGCGACTGGCCGCTGCTCATCGACGCGGCCGTCGTCGACGCCCCGTACCTGGTGATCGGCAGCGGCGCCCGGCGCGGCAAGCTGATCGTGCCGGGCAAGGTACTCGCCGCACTGCCGGGCGCCGTCGTCCTGGAGGGCCTCGGTATCTGATCGGCTGCGGTCAGCGCCGGTCCGGCGGCCCGTCGGACCGGTCCTCGTCCGCCGCGTGCAGGGACCGGTGCAGCCGCCGGCCCGCCCGCACCACGATCACCCCGGCGCCCACCGCGACCACGGCCGCCAGCACCTCACCCCACCAGTGGTCGGGCAGCACACCGAGCAGCAGCGCGAAGACCCCGAGGGCCAGCACGAAGCCGAGCACCGGCAGGGCGTAGAACCACAGGTCGGCGTAGGTCTTCTCATCGAGCCCGAAGGGCGGCGGAGGCTTGCGGTCCTTGCTCACCCCGCCACCGTAGGCGCCGTGACCCGGTATCGCGCGTCAGCCGAGGCGGGGAATCTCGATCGCCGGGCAGCGGTCCATGACCATCTCCGCGCCGGCCGCCCGCGTCCGCTCGAACGCGGCCTCGTCGATCACCCCGAGCTGGAACCACACGGCCTTCGCGCCGGCCGCCACCGCCTCGTCGGCGACCGCGCCCGCCAGCTCGGAGTTGACGAAGACGTCGACCACGTCGACCGGGAACGGAATGTCGGCGAGCGAGGCGTACCCCTGCTCGCCGTGCACGGTCTCGGCCTTGGGGTGGACGGGAACGATCCGCTTGCCGAAGCGCTGGAGCACCCGCGCGACCCCGTAGGCGGCCCGTGCCTCGTTGTTCGACAGACCGACCACCGCCCAGGTGTCACCCAGCCCGGTCAGGATCTTCCGTACCGTCGCAGCATCGCCGTACACGTCGTTCCTCCAGAGGGTGTCCCGATCGTCGTGCCTGGTCAACGAGCGACCGGCCCGGCCCATTCCCGGCCGGCGGCATAGGGTGGCCGGATGGTGGACCGGTATCTGACGGTAGGGCGCGAGGGCGTGCACGAGAGCGAGATCAAGCGCTCGCGCTTCCTGTGCGCGCTGGCGCCCGCGGGCAGCGAGCAGGCCGCGCAGGCGTTCATCCAGAAGATCCGCAAGGAGCACCCGAGCGCGACCCACAACTGCTTCGCCTACGTCATCGGCGCCGAGGGCCGCATCCACAAGGCCGGCGACGACGGCGAACCCGGCGGCACCGCGGGCACCCCCATGCTGCAGGTGCTGCTGCGCCGCGAGGTGCGCGATGTCGTCGCCGTCGTCACCCGCTACTACGGCGGGGTCCAGCTCGGCGCGGGCGGGCTGGTACGCGCCTACGGCGGTGCTGTGTCCGCCGCGCTCGACGAACTGGGCACCGTCGAACGGCAGCGCCTCGCGCTGCTGACGGTCGCGGCCGACCACCAGCGGGCGGGGAAGCTGGAGAACGACCTGCGGTCGGCCGGGCGCACGGTGCGCGGCGTGCGGTACGGCGCCGATGTGCACATCGACATCGCGCTGCCGGAGTCCGAGGTGGCGGCGTTCCGCTCCTGGGTCGCCGACAGCACCTCCGGTGCCGCCACGGTGGAGGCCGGCGGCACCGAATTCGTCGACGTCCAGGCCCGGTAGATCTGGTCCGGGAACCGTCAGCCCAGTTCGAGGCTGGTGACGCCGTACATCCCGGCCTGATCGGTCTCCGGCAGCGGACCGGTGTACATCCGGGCGGTCTCGAAGGACGGCGCCAGGCCGAGCCGTTCCATCAGGTGCACCGCCGGCTTGTTGATGTCGGGCACGTCGATCGACACCGGCTCGCCCGGCACGGTCGCCGCCAGCGCGCCGACCAGCGCGCCCGCCACCTCCGGCGAGTCCGCGTGGACCGGACCGATGCGCGAGGCCCCGCGGCACGCGCGCAGCACGGCGAGCCCCTGCAGCTCCCCGTCGCGCACCGCGGCCAGCGGGGTGCGCTGGGGCGCGGCGATCCAGGTGGCCAGGAAACTGTCGCGCGGCGCCGGGAAGAAACGGCGGTCGTAGGCGGCGAGTTGATCGAAAGGCAGGGTGCGGGCGTCGACCAGGGTGACGCCCGCCGGCGCCGGGGTGTCCGCGGCCGGAGTGCCTTCGTAGCGGATGTTGTTCCAGGCGGAGCGGAATCCGGACTTGCGGTAGTTCTCCTGCTGGGCAACCACCCCGTCGAGCCCGACGTTGCGCCCGGCGAGCCGCGCCATGCCGGCGCGCCAGAGCTGGATGCCGTAACCCTGGCCGCGCAGCGACGGCTGAGTGATGTAGAAGCCGAGGAAGCCGAAATCGGTGCCGTACCGGACGACCGAGACACAGGCGACCGGTTCGCCGTCGAGGCGGCCGATCAGGAAACCGTGCGGATCGGCCGCGAAGAAGGCGGAGCCGTCGGTGCGGCCCGGGTTCCAGCCCTCCGCGGCGGCCCAGTCCGCCATCAGCCCGATGTCGGCGGCGCTCGCGGCCGTGATCTCGAATGTCGGCACTTCTCACTCCAAGGGCGTCGGCGGCGGGGCGCGTTCGGAAGTGGTCCGCCCCTGGCGTGATCGTTTCGTAACGGACCGGAGCACGGCAATACCGCCCGCCGTCCGGCCCCGGAACCGATGACAAACCGAGGTCCGTGATGGATGAGGGGCGTCCGGGCGCTAGCGTGGTCGGTGCCGACAGCGGGACCCCACGCTGATTCGGTGCGGGTACTGGGGTGGAGGAGCGATAAACGTGCAGGTCGGAGCACCCCAGTGAGACTTCTGCACACTTCCGACTGGCATCTGGGACGTTCGTTCCACCGTGAGAGCCTGCTCGCCGCCCAGGCGGCCTTCCTCGACCATCTCGTCAGCACGGTCCGCGCCGAGGCCGTCGACGTGGTGCTCGTCGCCGGGGACATCTACGACCGGGCGGTGCCGCCGCTGTCCGCCGTCGAGCTCTTCGACGACGCCCTGCACCGGCTCGCCGACCTCGGCGTCCCGACGGTGATGATCTCCGGGAACCACGATTCGGCCCGGCGGCTGGGCGTCGGCGCAGGCCTCATGGGTCGCGCCGGCATCCACCTGCGCACCGACCCGGCGGGCTGCGCGATCCCCGTCGTCCTGCCGGGCGCCGCCGGTGACACCGTGCTGTACGGGCTGCCCTACCTCGAACCTGCGCTGGTCCGTGCGGAGTTCGACGCCGAGCGGGCCGACCATACCGCCGTGCTGGGCGCGGCCATGGACCGGGTGCGCGCCGATCTCGCCACCCGCCCGGCCGGTACCCGCTCGGTGGTGCTGGCGCACGCCTTCGTCACCGGAGGCGCGCCGAGCGACAGCGAGCGCGACATCACGGCGGGCGGGGTGGAGGCCGTGCCCGCCGAGATCTTCGCGGGCGTCGACTATGTGGCGCTCGGCCATCTGCACGGCTGCCAGACGATCACCGAACGGGTCCGGTACTCCGGCTCGCCGCTGGCGTACTCCTTCTCCGAGGAGCGGCACCGCAAGAGCATGTGGCTGGTCGACCTCGACCAGGACGGCGCCGTGACCGCCGAGCGCGTCGACTGCCCGGTGCCGCGCCCGATCGCCCGGATCCGCGGCCACCTGGACGACCTGCTCGCCGATCCGGCGCTGGAGCGGCACGAGGACGCCTGGGTCGAGGCCACCCTCACCGACGCGCTGCGCCCGCCGGAACCGATGGCGGCCCTGGCCAAGCGCTTCCCGCACGTGCTCAGCCTCGCCTTCGACCCCGAGAACTCCGGCGCCGACCCGGCGGTCTCCTACGCCCAGCGGCTGCGCGGCCGCACCGACCAGCAGATCGCCGAGGACTTCGTGGCCCACGTCCGGGGCTCGGGCCCCGACGGGCGGGAACGGACGGTACTGCGCGAGGCCCTGGACGCGGTACGCGCGCACCACGCAAGGACGGAAACGTAAGCAATGCGGCTGCACCGGCTCGACCTCACCGCCTTCGGCCCCTTCGCGGGCACCGAGAGCGTCGACTTCGACGAACTGTCCTCGGCCGGACTGTTCCTCCTGCACGGCGCGACCGGGGCGGGGAAGACCTCCATCCTCGACGGCGTCTGCTTCGCCCTGTACGGCGAGGTCCCCGGCAGCCGGCCGGCCAACCGGCTGCGCAGCGATCACGCCGACGCCGCCCTCAGCACCGAGGTGGTGCTCGAACTGCACGTCGGCGGAAGGCACTTGGAGATCACCCGGCGGCCCGAGCAGCAGCGCCCGAAGAAGCGCGGCTCCGGGACGACCCAGGAGAAGGCCGTCACGTTGCTGCGGGAGCGCAGCGACGGCGAGTGGCGCGCGCTCTCCAAGTCCCACCAGGAGATCGGTGAGGAACTCAAGCAGCTGATCGGGATGAGCCGGGAGCAGTTCTGCCAGGTGGTGCTGCTGCCGCAGGGCGAGTTCGCCAACTTCCTGCGGGCCACCGCCGCCGAACGCGGCGCCCTGCTGGGCCGGCTCTTCGACACCCGTCGCTTCAAGGCCGTCGAGGAGTGGCTCAAGGAGCGCCGCCGCGCCGCCGAACAGCGGATCCAGACCGGCGACCAGGAGCTGGACAACCTCGCCGGACGCCTCGCCCAGGCGGCGGGACCGGGGGCCGAGCCGCTGGACGACTGGCTGCCCGAGGACGTTCCGGCGCGCGCACCGGCGGTCCACTCCGACCTGGCCGCGCCCATCCTGCAGTGGGCGGCCGTACTGCGCTCCACCGCGCGCGAGCGCCACGCCATCGCGGTGAGCGCGCTGGAACTGGCCGAACAGGCACACCTCCGGGCCCGCGACGAGGCCGCCGCCGTCCAGGAGCTGTACGGGCTGCAGCAGCGCCACGCCGCTGCCCGCCGCCGGGCCGACGGCATCGCCGGGGCCCGGTCGGAACGTGATGAACAGCGCGCCCGGTTGGAGCGGGCGCACCGCGCCTCCGGCGTCGAATCGGCCCTGGAACTGCGGGAGAAGGCCGCCACACAGCACCAGCAGGCGCTCGCCGCCCGGTGCAGTGCGCGGTCGGAGCTCCCCGCCGACCTCGCCGAGGCGGCCGCCGAACAGCTCACCGCGACCGCCAACCAGCTGCGCGAGGAGCTCGGATCGCTCACCGAGGCGGGGGAGCTGGAGCAGCGCGCCGCGGAACTGGCCTTCCGCCGCGACCGGTTGGAGGCCGAGGCGCGCGGCGACGACGAGGCCGTACAGGAGACCGACGGCTGGCTGGAGGGCTGGGAGCCGGAACGGCTGCGTCTGCAGCGGCGCGTCGACGACGCCCAGGCCGCCGCGGCCCGCGCCGGAACGCTGGACGCCGAACGCGACCAGGCCCGCCGCCGCCTCGACGCGGCCCGGGAGCGTGACCGTTACGCCCACGCCCTGACCGTGGCCGAGGACCGGCACCGCGCCGCCCGGGACCGGGCTGCCGACACCCGCGAGGCCTGGCAGGACGCCCGCGAAGGGCGGATCTCCGGTATCGCCGCGGAACTGGCCGCCGCCCTGGTGCCCGGCGAGAACTGCCGGGTGTGCGGCTCCGCCGAGCACCCCGAGCCGGCCCGTCCCTCCGACCGGCAGGTCACCCGCGAGGACGAGGACGCCGCCTACGCCGCCTACCAGAGCGCGTCCGCCGCGCAGAGCGCCGTGCAGGACGAGCTGAGCCGCGCGCGGGCCGGGCGGGACGCCGCGCTGGCGGCGGCCGGCGACACCCCGGTGGACGAACTGGCCGCCGCGTACACCGCGTTGGACGGCGAATACGTGCTCGCGGTGCGCGCCGCCGCCGACACCCACGCCGCCCGTGAGGCGCTCGGCGAGGCCGAACGGGAACGCGACCGCAGGACCGCGGAGCGGCACGAGGCGCTGAGCCGGGCCGCTGCGCGGACCTCGCGGCGCGAGGAGCTCGACGAGCAGTACGAGCGGATCGCCGAGCAGCTGTCGCGGGCGCGCGGCGGCTTCGCGACCGTGGCCGCCCGCAGATCGCAACTGGCCCGGCGCGTCGATCTGCTGACCACGGCGGCGCAGGCTGTCGACCGGGAGCACGACGGGGCCCAGCGGCTGAAGGAGGCCGACGCGGCACTGTCCGACGCGGCGTTCCGCGCCGGGTTCGACACCCCCGCCGACGCGGCCCGCGCGCTCTACGCGCCCGACCGGCGGCTGCGGCTGGAGCACCTCGTGGCGCAGTGGCGCGACGAGGAGGCCGCCGTCACCGCCGATCTGGCGGCGCCCG